>CACDSX010000005.1 GCA_902555655.1 uncultured Pelagibacteraceae bacterium
TATTTTATAATAAATACACCCAGTAGATTTCATCCTTTCGAATTTCATACAAAGCTCCCTTTACTACATTGGCTCCCAAAAAAAATGTATAGATTAATTTTAAAGTTAATAGGATTAAACTTTTTCGCTGACGAAAAAAATTTAAACCTATTATCGGAAAATGATCTAATATTTATAATGAAAAAATTGAAACAAGTTAATTTTAGTATTAAAAAAATTAAATTTTTATTTTTCAAGTCAAATTTGATTTTAATTGGTAAAAAATATTGAGTATTATTTTTTTTCACAGTTTATTATTTATTTTTGTAATATATTCAAATGGTCTTTTTTTTTCTAAAAAAATATTACTTATAAAAGATTATAGAAATTTTTATGAAATCTCCATAATAGGTTTAATTACCACTATTTTTTTAGCTCAATTTTTAAACTTTTTAATCCCCTTAAACGATTACGTAATATTATTGAATGTTATTGTTTTAATCGTTCTCATCATTCTTAATCATAATATTTTTAAAAAAAATTTTAAAATTAATTTTAATATTTTAATTTTTTCCTTATTAATAATGTTTGCAAATATCTATGGAAGTGATTTTTCAGATGATCTTGATCATTACCATTATGGATTCATATCCAATGCTGATAACTTAAATTTTATATGGGGTCAAAGTTTTTTACATCCCTTGTATGGTACTTCACCATCATGGTTGATCGGACATTCTTTTTTTAATTTTGATCAATTTAGATTACAAGATATTCATATTTTAAATGGTATAGCTTTATTTCTTGTAATAGGTTTATTTTTAACAGAACTTAATTTAAAGCAGAATAAGAGTTTATTTAATAATCCAATACTATTCTCCTTATTACTATTCTTACTTTTAAAATATACTAGACTCAAAGAATTTGGTATTGATAGACCATCAATTTTAATTTTTTGTTTTTTAATTTATTACTATTTAAAATATTTTTTAATATCTGATAAAAAACAAATCTTAGAAAATTTTATTCTAATTTCTTTGGTGTCAATCTTTATCTTTTCAATAAAGATTATTTATATACCAGTTTTATTATTTTCCTTGATTATTTTCATAAGAAATAAATCTAAATTAAACAAATTTCATACAATATATTTAATTCTTTTATTTCCAATTTTAATTTTTATATTTAAAAATTTATTAGGAACTGGTTGTTTATTTTTTCCTTTCGAGGGTTCTTGTATAAAATCTATCCCATGGTCAAATTTTACGGGTGCAAAAGATTTATCAATTTCTGCTGAAATTTTTAATAAATCATGGACTTCCTACACTGGAAACTTAAGTGAAAATGAATACATAAAAGATTTTAATTGGCTCAATACATGGTTTGAAAGAGGAAGTACCGAACTCTTAGAACTATTGTTAACAGCTTTAATTGTATTGGGAATATCTCTTATTGTATTTTTTTCGAACTTTTCAGATAAAAAAATAATAAATAATAATTTTAAAGATTTTAAATTAATTTTATCATTAATAATTTTAGCATCATTCTCAGTTTATATAGCTAAAAATCCGGTAACTCGAATGAATCACCATATAATAATATCTTTAATGATATTAACTATCATTTATTTCTTTAATTTTGATCTTAATATATTTAAAAAAAAGTTAGTTTATCTTTTCTTATTTATTGGACTGGTATTTAATTTATATAAAAATTACGACAGAATTTTAAAAAATCATTTTATAAATAATCCTAAAGAGCTCATTTCACACAAGATTAGTGTGCCAAAAAAAAATATTTTAAATAATTTTACTTATTATGAAGGCTGGTTTGGTGAAAGCCCAATAGGAAATCAAAATTTAGATGACAAAGCACATAAAAGAATATGGATTTTTGATATTTTATTCAAACTATAGCAGGAGTATTATACATGGAGATAATCATATATGATTAATTAATGGAATTTTTTATTGATTTTATAAATTTTGTAAGCTTATTTTTTTAATTTCCTACTTTAATAGTAAAGATTAGTTCTTTTACTTTTTTACCATTTTTATTTCCTACTATTCTGACTTCAGCTCCACTATTTGGAACAAAAAGTAGATAAGTAAATGTATTATCACCATTGATTATTTCTTCTTCTTCATTAATCATAATTTGATCTATTTTACCCTCTTGAATAGCGCCACTAATAGAGACTGTTCCTTCAGCATCTACTAATATTAATTTTCCCTCTTTAGCCCATTTAGGTTCATTAATTTCAATTAATTTAGGGCCAACTTTTACAACAGTATCCTCTGAATCTTTTTTTATTAGAAACTTGGACTCAATATATCCCTCTGCACAAATATCATCTTTTCTTATTTTTACTCTTGAGAAATTTTTATTTTTTGTAGAAACAGCATAGAATAACAATTTTTGGCCTTTTTTAACTTCACCCACAACTTTAGAGTCCTTGCTTGCTTTAATATAAATTTTTGTTTTTTTTGATGCTTTATGATTAAATGGAAGATCTCCACAGTCACCTACACCTTTTAATTTTTCAACATTTTCTTCATTTTCTTTCTCTAATTTTTCGAGCTTAATTAATGTGCACCATTCATCTAACTTACAAAGTCGGTGCATTTTTCTTTGTTGTTTACACCATTCTTTTTCAATAAAATTTCTATCTTCAGGTAATTTACAAGTAATAGGTTCGTGTTCTTTACCATCAATTTTGTGAGCGTTAGCATTACTAAAATTAAAAATAATGATTAATATTAATACTACTAATAGATTTAAAGAAATTGATTTATTTTTTTTTTCCATAATTTTTAATTTAATAAATCCTTAATATGATCTGAAGAAACTGCAATATTTTCAGCCGCAGTGTCAGATATTAAAGTGTTTAGTCCTATAATATAACCATCTTTATCAAACAAAGGTCCCCCTGAACTACCTAAGTGAATTTTGGCACCATGAACTATAAATTTTGTATCATCATCAAAACCTCGAGCCCCTAACTCTGTTGCATCTCCTAACCACTGAATATCTCCTGTCGAAGTATGGCCGATTAATCCACCAGGAGAACCCATGGCTCTTACAAAGCTTCCTTTTTTGAGTTTTTTAAATTTTACAAATTTATCTATAGGTTTCATTGAAACCTTAAATAAATCTTTTGGATTGTGTTTTAATATACAAACATCTTTACCTTCAGCTTTTTTAGAAACAGTTGCATTTGCCCAATCTTCACCATTTAATAACTTAATCCACAACAATATATCTAAATCATCAGAACTCATATTCCAGTTTAGTTTTTCTTTTATGGTTTTTAGATTATCTTTACTAGGTTCAGCCAAAGCAACATGACAGTTCGTTGCTATTTCTTTATTACTGATAATTACTCCAGATCCAGATCCAAAAGTATATTCTTCTTTTTTTGTAAAATTAGTTAACACCATTTCAATATACACCACTGACTCTTCTAGTTTAGCTATGTTGCTTTTAGGAGTTTTAGGAATCATTTTATCCTTAAACAAATCTCCATCGAGTGCTGCAATTTTATATTGTCCTAGACAATCATTATAACTTTCTAAACCAAATTTTTTAGTTCTTATACATTCAAATTTAATTTTTTTTATTTGATCTTTACTAATTTCACCATCATCTAAAATTACAAATTCGTTACCTTCTTCTACAAAGTTTTTTCTGACCTCAAGTCCACAAGCTTTAGGGTCAGATGAGTCCTCACATTGAATTTTGATGGCATCTCTATGACCTTTAGATAATTGACTACCACTATCCCCACATGAAATAAGTAAAAATAGAGGTAAAATAAGAGTTAATCTTAAGCAAATATTTATAAATAAATTCATAATTATCTGGTTTTTATTATATTTTTTTGAGCTTAGCTTTTATTCTTTACATAGGGAAGTATTTAAATCTAAGATCTATTTTATAGAAATTAAATCATAACGAGTATGAAAAGAATTTTTGTTAGAATTTTAGTGGCTTTTTTGTTGGTTTTTTCAACATCAGTAAATGCAAAAGATACTTGTTACCCTGAGTTTGAAATTTCAAAGTTCACAACATCAAGTCAATCTTCAGAGGAAAGTGAAGATAAATCAGTCTTTATATATTTTGATCAAAGTTTAAGTATGCAGGGCTACACTAAAGACCAACCCGGGCAAAATAATCTTTATGTTAATGTTATAGATGACTTACAGCAAATAGCCGAAAATGTAGGTAGCAAAACTTATTATCATAGATTTGGTAAAGAAATAAGATCAATTAAAGAAAATTTAATTTCAAAAGTCATTAAACCAGGTTTTTATGAATGTACAGGTGCAGCATCCGAATGTAATAATCAGGAGTCAAGAATTCATAATGTTTTTAAGGCTGCTAAAGCAAGACCAGATGGGACATATATTATTGTAACTGATTTATTTTTAGCTAGTAAACAACTAGTTGGTGGTACATTAAGTCAACTAACAAAACCTTTAAAGTCTCTTTTAAAAAAAGGAAAATCTATTGGTATCATAGGTGTGATGAGTTCATTTAATGGAACTATTTATGATATTCCAACAAGAGAAGGTGGAACTGTATCTTATACAGAGGCACAAAAAAGACCATTCTATATTATTATAATAGGTGATCAAAAAGAAATAAATCAAGTCAAAAAAAATTTAGAGGAACAACATTTCACAGATCCAGAGGATAAATATAAATTTTCTTTAATTACAAGTACACCTATTTTACAAAATTTAAATGACAAAAAATTAATTTCAGAAAAATCTATAAAAAATATTTCAAATGCAGAAAAATTTAAGTTTGATTACTCATCAGATAATTTGCCAATCTTCACATTTAATACAAATAAAAAAAGAAAACTTAATTTTCTAATTAAAAATTCTGAAATAATTGTTCCAGGATCTACTGGGGTTTCAAATTTTAAAGTTAAAGAAAGCCTTTGGGTCAGTCAAGAACCAAAATGTAAAGATATTAATTGGAGAAAATCTAAATTTGAGCAAATAAGTAAATGGGAACAGAATGAAAATACTTTAAGACTTCAAATGTTTAAAGAAGTTTCATTAAAGAAACTATTCAGAGGAATGAGATATTTTTATGTTGGAGAAATTTATGCTGAAAAACCTGGAACTATTTCTGAAGAAACATTTAAAGAGTGGTCAATAAGAGACTCAGATGCTGAAGAATTTAAAGATGGAAATCCTGTAGAGTTTAAAACACTTAACCTGACTAAAATAATTAAAATATTAAATTCTGTTGCAAACGATGAATTTGAACCAACATTAATAGCCAGTATTGCATTAGACTTTAATTTAACAAAATAAATATGAAAAATATTATTCAATCAATCATTTACACTCTTGCTGGTCTGGCAAGTCTTGGATGGATTAGTGTATATTTGATAATTAGATCAGTTTCTGATCCAGGACCTGATAGCAATATAGTAGCTTTTTTTGATGATAAAATAATAGCTGCTGAAAATTATGAAAATTTAGGATTTGAAAGTTTTGCAGAAATTTCGACTAATTTTTTTACTGAATTATTCTTTCATATGAATTTAACACTAATAATTTTTACGACCTCAATGACTATTGCTTGGTCTGTTGTTAGTCATTATTTAAATATTGATGCCCCAGGTAAAGCAAAAATTTATGCCTTGCACTGGTTAGTTTTTTCAGGAATATATGTGGGGTCAGTTTTTGGTATAGTTTGGTATTTTACAGGTACCACAATGTATTCCACAGCTGATTTAATTGGTACGGGTGGACATGTTTGGATTTATTCAATGTCTTTGATTATTTATGTACTCCCATATTATTTGGGTGTGCTTCTAGGAACTGCTAGATTTGCTAGATCTTCTGTTTTATTTGCAAACAAATTGCCGGGGGGATTTTGAAAAATTTCATTATAGGAATTGGTGGAACGGGTGCAAAATGTTTAGAGCATTTACTACATAGTTGTGCTGCTGGTCTTGGTCCAAAAAATCTTTGGGCTGGAATGGTTGATCAAGATGAGGCCAATGGAAATGTAAGTAGAACAAAAATTTTACTCTCTAAATACATGAATTTAAGAAGCACACTTAGAGATGAAGGTAAACATGATTTAGCTGAAGATAGTGATCTTTTCAAAACTAATATCATTACAAATAATGATTCTGTTTGGTTACCTTTGAAGGGTGCGGACCCCACTTTAGAAGAAGTAATTTCTTATAATGTATTAAAACCCGAAGTTAAGGGTTTGATGGATTGTTTGTATGATCCTGAGGAGAAAAAACAAAATCTATCAGAAGGTTTTAGAGCAAGACCTAATATTGGAGCAGCAGCAATGCTTGCAACAACTGCTAATGAGGATGATCCTTTTTGGTCACAAATATATAAAGCTATAGATGCTGCAAGAGGTGGTGAAGAAGTAAGAGTATTCATAATCAGTTCTATTTTTGGTGGAACAGGTGCAGCAGGATTTCCAAATATAGCAAGAAGAATTAAACAAATTCAAAAAGAAAAAAACGTAACATCAAATTTCCATTTAGGTGGAGCATTAATGCTTCCTTACTTTAATTATCAAGTTCCTGAAGAAAATATGGAAGGTGAATTGTTTGCAAGACCTGAAGAATTTCTAGATCAAACAAAGGGAGCTCTTCAATATTATTCTAAACTATTTGAGTATGATAAAATTTTTGATCAAGTTTATGTAACAGGATGGGATCCATTATCAAAACTAGCTAATTTTAAAATGGGTGGAAATTTACAAAACAATCCTCCTTTATTTCCTGAACTTTACGCAGCATTAGGTGCTTTAAAATTCTTTAGTGAAGATAATAAAATTAATGATACCCAAGAGATATTTCATATTGGTAAAAACGAGACATCAGATATTTTGTGGAGCGATATTCCTAATGTGTCTGCAGATCTAAATTCAAAAGAAAGTTTATCAAAACTTATTAGGTTTGCTTTCTCTTATAACTGGATGTATGGCCCAGCTTTAACTGGAAGTTGGAGTAAAATTAAAAAATATCAAAATGAAAACTGGTTTAAAAGATTAATTTATAAAAATACTTATAATGATGACTCTAAAGCTTGTGAAATAGGGCACGAACATAATCAAGAAATCATTTCTTCTATGCAAGAATATTGTCAAGATGTTCTTATTTGGATAACAGATATGCAACATTCAACAGTTGTTAATACTGATCAAAAAATGGATCTAATTGCTGCTGAATTTTTCTCAGAGTTTTCAGCTAAAAATACTTCTAAGAGAGTAAATATAAAAGAAAAACTAAATTCATCTGAAAAAAATCAATTCAATACATTAATCAATGATAGTAAAAATTTAAAACTTTTAAATGTTATGAGTAACATTTGTTACAAAAAAGTTAATAGAGATCAAAAGGGTTTAGGTGTCTTTATGGATATTCTCTTTAGATCATGTGAGCAATAATTATGGTTAGAAAAGTATTACCGCCGTTAAATGATCAGAACCAAGTTCCAAACATAGCTAGTTCTGGTGAATGGAAAGCAGAAGATGCTACATTTTTAGAAAAATTAGCTAAGGGCTTAAAAATGGGTGGAGAAGAAGTGGTATCTGCTGCAGATATTAATTCAGTTCCAGATGTTTGGGCAAGAGTTTTAATAGTTAGAAATGGCTTAGTTGATCAAAGTAAATCTATTATTGATGAATGGAGAGGGACATTAGCTTTGTTGGCATTAGCTCCTTACTACAAACATATATATGAATTAAACTCCAGTATAGTAAACATTCAAGACATAAAAGATAATCCATTTACAGGTGGTGCTCCTGCTGGTTCAAACTACGCTCACATTGGTAAAATTTTATTTGATGTAATTCCAAAAGATACTATGGCCCAAGGTCAAGATTGGAATGCTATTGGTGTTCTAAACTTTAACAAAAGTGCTATAGCAGTAATTAATCCATACACTATGGTTGCAGCCGCAAGGGATTATACGTCTATTGAGAGTATTAGAAAATTACCTTGGTACGAAGATGGTTTCTTAAAAGATCCTTGTAATGCTAAAGATATGAGAAATGAGCAATATGCTGTTTTATCTCATTATCTTGATAATTTAATTAATGGTATTCAGAGCTTAAGTCCATCAAACATGGAAGTATTTAATGCTGTAATGGGTAGACTTCAAGAATTCAAAAGTTCTTGTGATGCTAAAATAGGAAATGTAGAATTTTCTAGCTGGACACCAACTAAAGTGAACTTAAACTTACCAGCTCAACCAGTCTACAATTTGTTATCAAAAATTTCTATTGGTGCTACAGATCAAAATGCTAAATTTGATTGTGGTTTAAAAATAAGACCAGAGTTTGAAGATCAGATCAAAGGAGGAGTATTTGCAGACTTTAGAGTTGCTCAATCAACAGGAAAAACCTTATCAGATATTAGAGTGTGGAATAATTATTCTCTTAACTCTTTAAGACAAGACGAAAATCTTTCTAAAACATTAAAAAGTGAGTGTGAAAAAGAAGGTTACATATATCTAACTCCAGAGACAATATTTACTGAAAAGCTTGTGGTGTTTGCAGGAGACAATAGAAAACTAAAAGAACATTCAAGTGATGGGAATCAATTTGCTTATCCAGTTAATAGTGCTCTTTTAATGTTTATGGATCCAAAATCTTTATCAACTAACTGCATAGTCTCACCAGATGGAGATAATTTTAAAGTAGTTATTTATTTAGAGTTTGTAAGTGAAAAGGGTAACACTATGAATTACACTCTAGAAAAAATTTATAAAGCTAAGGATGTAGTTAAAAACAGAGGTGTTCCACTTGGATTTAGTGTTTGGCCTGATATTAAATTTGAAAACTGGGATCAATATTTCTTTTTCTACGATGGAAATGCTCAAGTAAATATTTTACCAAAAAATATTTTTGCTGTAAGAGATATTAGAAATAAACTAGAGAGTTTATCTGGAGATGATAAAGTAAAATTTATTGATAATATGATGCATTCGCATCAAGTAATTGGTGAAGAAATTCCAATTCAGCAGACAACTGCAGTAACAGAGCTTAGAACACTTAGATCATCACCAGAGGCAATTCTTTGTAATGTTGCAACTCAATCAGGTGGTAAATCTTATACAGAACATAATAAGAGAGTAGATGTTGGTTTAATATTATTTCCAGATGCTCAAGAAGTTCAAGAAACAAGCAATCAGTGGTCTGTTGGTATAGACTTTGGTACGACAAACTCTTGTGTCTATTACAAAGAGAATAAAGAAAATCCTAAGGAATTAAATTTTAAAAACAGAATAAATCTACCTTATGAACCTGGAACTGATGAAGAAGAGATAGAAGAAGTTATGCAGGCTCATAAAGAGTTTGTTCCAAGTAGACTTGTCACTATTCCTTTCATGACAATCCTTAGAGAAAGAGCATACAAAGAGTCGACGGTTGAAAACTTACCGTTTAGAAGTAATTTTATTTACTATGTAGATCAAGTTTTGTATGCGATCCAAGATTTACCTGATGATAAAAGACCACTTAAATTTAATTTGAAATGGGACGAAGCTGAACAAAGTCGTACAAAAGTACAATATTTTATTTCTCAAGCAGTATTACAAGCAGCCGTGGAAGCTGCAGCAAATGGGGTTAAAAGAGAAAATCTAACTTTTAATTTTTCTTATCCTGAAGCGTACAATACTGATCATTTAAGAGCTTTTAAAAGAATAACAAGAAGAGCGGTTAATATTGGATTACATGATGAAAATTATAAAACTCAAGAAAAAACAGGATTTGAAACTGAAAGTATCGCAAGTGCATTATATTTTGCAAAAGGACAAGAAGTTCCTTTTACAGAAAACGTAGTTACAATTGATATTGGAGGTGGAACTTCTGATTTATCAATTTGGCAAGATACCAAACTGTTATGGAGAAATTCATTTAAGCTTGCTGGTAAAGATGTTTTAATTAATTATCTAACTAATAATTTAACTTTGATCAAAGAGATTAGTGGAAATGATGATTTGTTATTAGAAAGTTATCAAACTTTACAAAGTATTAAAACCAACAAAGCTAAATTAGCTAATGGTATTGAATTATTAGTTAACAGTCCACAATTTGGTGAAGCCTTTAAAAAGAAATTTGATATTTTTAGTGGAAAAGAAAAAGGCAAAGAACTTAAAGACTTAACAGAGTTAGCTTTATCAGGAATTCTTTACTATGTTTCACAAGTTCTTAATCATTTAATTGAAAATGGAGAATTCCAATCTGGTGCCAACAAATCTAAATCCCTTAGAATTTGTTTAGGTGGAAAGGCTAGTACTTTATATAAAGTTGTGTTTGAAGATAGCGAAGATCAGGAAAGTCTTTCTAAGATGGTTTCTAAAGTAACTAAAGGAATTTTTACGAATATAGGAATTGTATTTACAGATACACCAAAGCATGAAGTTTCTTATGGTTTATTGGTAGATAAAACGGGTGCAACAGATCTCGATTTAACAGATCGATCTCATGAAACAGTTCTAGGAGAAGATGTTGTAGTCGGTAAAGAAAAGATTGGTATAGTTTCAAAATTAGATGCTGATAGTCAGTGGCGAGTAAAAGATATTACTCAATTAAAAACTTTTTTAGATTATCTAAAAGGCTTTTCTAAAATACCTGTTAAGCTTACTAAGAAATTTGAGGGAGATTTAGAAGGAAAAATTAATGCAGAATTAAAAAATGGTCAAGCTAGAGCTCAAGATCTTAAAAAGAATATGCAATCAGTTGAAGGTGATGATAGTTTAGCCGAACTTCAAAAAACTTCTTCTATTATTGAACCTGTTTTTATTCAGGGGCTTAAACAAGTAATTAATGAAGTCACGAGTGGAAAATTAAAACTTAGGTAAAAATGAATAGTATCTTTAAAAATTTATTAATTCTATTTTTTTTTATATTTTCTATAAATTCTAATGTGTTAGCTTTTCATAAAAAGGGAAATTCTCAAACTAAAATTGAAATCACTGAAGGATTAAAAAAAAAAGATGTTCAACTAAGATATTGTACATCTAGTGTAAAAAAATTGATTATTACAGAAGAATTAATTGACAAAAGCGAAAATAAAACTGTAGAGGAACAATTAGAAGAATTTGATCCCGATAAGCAAAAAACTTTAATAAAAAAAGAATATTATGATGTAAAATCTTATCATTCGGTTAAAGCTAAACCATATAAAGGTATACTTTTTTTAGATATGCTCAAGGATCTAAAAAAAATTGATGCAACAACACCCTTTTCAAACATTCTAAGTTTTTATTGTGTTCAAAATTTACCAGAGGAAGGTAAAACAAAATCTTTTAAATTAAATGAGAAGATCAAAAAACTTTATAACGAACTAGCTACTGATAACGGCCTTACAAAAGCATCTGATCCTATTGGTGATGAGATTTTCACAAAAGGAAAAATTAGTTTAGATAGAGATAATCTAATAATTGCAGATGCAAGGTTTATAATAGATGAGAATAATAAGAGAAAGAAGGAAGCAGAATCTAAAGCAGCAGCTGATAAAAAAATTAAAGAGGAGAAAGATTGGCTAGCCGCAAATCAACAACCACTTTTAGATAAAATTGACAAAAAAATTAATGCTTTTGATGATAAAATTGCAGAAGTAAATAATGAATATAAGCAATTAAAAATTGATTATGAGAAATTCGAAAATGATTTTAAAGAAAAAATAATAGAAGTTGAGGATAAATTAGAGGACGTTGATAGATCAAAAAGTGAATTAAAAGAAAAAGCAAAAGAACTTAGATCAGCAAAAAGAGAATTTTTATCAACTAATATTTTAGATGATTTTAAAGATAAATTTAATTCTACAAAAAGAATTAAAAGTAAAAATTACCCAAATTATAAAGATTTAGAAAAATTAAGAGATGCTGTTGCAAAAGGAAAGAAAAAGAGACAATTCACGAATAAAAAGAAAGGGTTTTTTGTTCGATGGGAAAGATTAGAAAACTCTAAATTAAATATAAAACAAAGTGATAAGATTGGCGCTTTAAGTGCTGAAATTAAAAAGGCTGAATCTAATATAGTTAATAATATTGATAGTTTAATTTTAGAAATTGATAATTTAGAGGAGGAATTTGGTAGTCAGCTTCCTTGGAAATTAATTATTATTGGTATTGCAGTGTTCATAGTTATTACTGGTGTTGGTGCTTATGTTTATTTAAATAATAGAAGAATACAAAAATTACAAGAAGAGGCAGATAAAAAGGTTGGATCATTAAAAAGTGATTTAGAAGGAAGATTAAAAGATACCTCTGAACAAATTAAATCTGTAGGTAGAGCTGCGACTAGATCAGGACAATCTGGAACTTCACAACAAGAGCAAGTAGTTGAAGAAAAACCTAAATCTCAAGAGGAAATTATAGCTGCAAAATATGATGAATTAGTTTCCGACTATAGAGAGGCTTTAGATGATTTTGCTAAGGTCGCTAAATTTAAACAAAAGTGGAATGGTTTAGCTTTAAGTAGAAAAGAAAGACAAGATGGAACTAAAACTATTTTAGTTAGTTCACCAAGAGCATTTGAAAAAGCAGATATATGGTGTGTAACTTTTAGTGATAAATACTTTGCATTTGCTGGATCTACTGTGAGATCAAATATGGCAACTTATATGAATCTAGATTTTGAAAAAGCTAGTAGAGAATTTAAAGGTGTGTTTTCTATTTCAACTGGAACTAATTATACATGTGAACCATCTGTTTTAAGAAAAGGTGGTGCTGGATTTGTAGTTGAAAGAGCAGGAAAAATAGTTTTCCCAACTTAATATGATTTATAAATTTATTGATAATAATGGTTCAGAAATATCAGTTAACTCTTTAGAAAGTTTACAGGCTTTAGTTGATAGTGATACTATTAATGAAAGTACTAAAGTAAAAGCTGGACTAAGAGGGAAGTGGACAATAGCCTTAGAAATAGAGGGATTAATCTTTAACACTAAAGACGAAGTTCAGAATATTTCAGAACCAGAGGAAGATATTAAGTCTTTTATAACTCAATCAGAGAACTCTTCTAAAAAAGATGAGATAGAAGAAATTAAAGAGAAAGTTGTAACAAAAAAAGAGGAAGAAAAAATTGATGAGGAGGAAACTAAAGTAGCACAGGAAGTCTCTGAATATGAAAATAATGAAAGTTCGAATGATACCTCCGATTATTATACTGAAAAATTTGAAAATAATGATAATGTAGATGAATTTATGGCACCTAGTTTACCAGAAGCAATAAAGATTTGTTTTAAAAAGTATTTTGACTTTAAAGGTAGGGCTAGTAGATCTGAATACTGGTATTTTATTCTTTTCATATTTCTTGGTTATGGAGCTGGTTTTTTATTAGGCTTAATCACACCAGCTTTGTTTTGGTTGTTAGGAATTTTTTTTATAGGAATAATTATACCAGCTATAGCAGCTACGACTAGAAGACTACATGACATAAATAAAAGCGGATGGTTTCAAGCTTTACCAATACCACCAGGAATTTTAGAAACTATATTTGCGACAAGTAGAAATGAGACAGGAGAAATAATTTTTTTAATTATAGGTTTAGCAATTTATATATATTTACTAGTTTTGTATTGCACTGCTGGGGATAGTAAAACAAATAGATTTGGGAAAAATCCTTTAAAATAAAAAAAATTTACTTATAGGTCTTGTTCAATTATAAATATTAGCATAAACACTCATGAAATTCATTAATGCCCTCGTGGTGAAATTGGTAGACACAAAGGACTTAAAAGCCAAGGGATAGAAGTTAAAGTCAGTCCATAGTAGTCCAAGCTAGTCTAAAACATCCTATAAAATCTCATTCTTCAATTTAGCTTTTAATTAAGATTGGAAAATAAGACTAATTAAATTTGTTCAAACTGGTACTCAACTGGCACCTGAAGAGATAATATTATATGCTTTTATTAATGAAAAAACTTTTAGGAATCCTGGTTCTGGGTTTATTATGGTGCAATTTTGGAATTGCAGTCAGTCTCACTTACGATGATCTAAAAAAATCAGAAAAAGCTTTAATAAAAAATCCAGAGGATGTTTTAGTTCTATCATCTACTAATACAGGTTTTATACAGTCTAAAATATCGAAAGATTATTTAAATTATTTTAACGATTATTTTATTGCAAGAGAGGACTGCTTAGCAACCCAAGTCAGTCTAAAATTCCCAGCTTACTGGTGGTTAGAAGTAGTAGATTGTACTTACAGAAATGAAAAAAATATAATTTATAAATATAATTTAGACTTACTGTTTGACATAGCACACGAAAGATATTTAAATTTACATAGTGCTGCTAAGAAGCAAGTATCATTAAGCAAAAATAAAGGTGATGTTGGTTCTTTTTTGTGGACAGAAAGAAGTGTAATAATAAATAGTTTTCAAAAAATGGAGATGTTCCTTGAAAGAGTATATTTAGCAGAACTAAATAAAGACTCAGATCCAAAAGGTCTTGAAATTGATGATGATGAAATAATATCAGCTTCTTCAGGTTCGGGTTTTTTTGTTTCTAAAGAGGGACATATAATTACAAATTTTCACGTAATAGATAATTGCAATGTAGTAAAAGTTAATTTTAAAGGAAAACAAGTAAATACTAAAATTATTGCAATTGATAAAAAAAATGATTTGGCAATTATTCAAACAGATATCAATCCTTCAAAAGTGCTTCCTGTATCAAATAAAGATGTTACCTTATTGCAGGATGTAATTGTTGCTGGATACCCTCTAGGGAAAAGTATTAGTAGTTCCATTAAGATGCATAAAGGAAGCGTTACAGCTTTGACTGGTTATGAGGATAATTATTCAAATTTTCAAACTGACGCAACTATAAATCAAGGTAATAGTGGAGGACCAATAATAGACAAATATGGAAATGTTGTTGGTATCGCTGTTGCTACATGGGTGGAACAAGGAGTACAGGGAATTCATTTTGGAATTAAATCTTCAGTTTTAAAAACATTTGCAAATTCTAAAGAATTAAATTTTTTACCACCAAATCGTAGAGAAATTTCTGAGAAAAAACTTGGAGAATTAATTTCGGATTCAACTACTTATTTAGAGTGTTGGATGACTGGTGCAAAAATTAAAAAAATGATTGCAAAAGCTGATAGCAAAAAAGCATTCTTTAGTAAATTCAAATAATGAAAAAAATATCAAAATTTACTTTATTATTTTTTTTATTATTGAATTTTTTTACAATTGCAAAATCAGAAATTATAGAAGGTTTTTGTTTAGTTAAACGTTCAGATCTCGACATTGCAAAATTAGCTACTGAGGATTATTACAGATTTTTAGGAAAAGAGATTAAGTTTCTAGTAAGTTTTGATGAAAAATTATTAGCTGATGTATCAGAAGAAGGGGAGCTTTCTGTAATTACTGGAATGTATGGGGGTTCATTAGAATTTGATCAAAAGTTACAAAAAAATGGAAAAATATTAACTTATAAAAATGAAATTAATGTAACAGGAGATAAAGAAACTGATTTGATTAAATATAGTTATAAAAATAAGTTACAAATTGTTGATAATAAAATTACAAGTTTTACAGCTGTAGTTGATCAAACAGGATTTTCAACGAATAAGTGGAATTTTCAAATAGATTGTAGAGATTACTCTTATACAAAAGATGAAAAATTAGAGGCTAAAAAAAAACCTATAATAAAAAAAAAAAAAGATTGTCCAGAAAACATGCCAAAAGCTATGTGTGAATTAATGCAAAAAATAGAAAATGATAAAAATAAAAATACAAAATCAAAAACAAATTGTCCAGAAAGCATGAATGAAGATTCATGTAAAAAATTTCAAGAAATAATTGAACAAATGAAAAACAGCGGTGAAATCGTAAAAAAATCAGAAAAAAAGAATGTAAATAATTTTGATGTTAAAACAGAATACACATGCATGGTAAAAGGTAACAATGCTGATACCCCAGCCTGGACAATTTCTACTAATACTATTAGCAAGGTAGGAATGGTTGTTGGTTCTGGAAAGTATCTAATAGAAAATTCATGTTGCCCAGAAAAAGGACAAAGACTAGGAATTTATGATGAAGATGCAAAATTAAAATGGTTTGATTTAAGTGATGGATATTTATATTTAGACTTAATTGAAAAAACTGACGACAAAATACAATATAAAAAATTTAGTTTATTAATTGAACCATCACTAACTGAAAGAATTAATAAATTGTTTGATGGAACTGAAAAAGCTAAAAAGAGTTATAATAGCGATCTAATTAGTGTTAATTCTTATATTGGCGAAGAAGAAAAATTTTTTTATTCTGCAAAAGCGATTTATAGAGATAGCAGAAATTCTAAATCTGTCTTTGATGCTGTATGTGAATAAAAAAATAATTTAATGATGATTTACAATAGGATTTTATAGGATAACTGGTACTCAACTGGTACCTAAGGAGATAAAATAAAAAAATTTTACTTATTAAACTTGTTCAATTATAAATATTAGCATAAATACTCATGAAATTCATTAATGCCCTCGTGGTGAAATTGGTAGACACAAAGGACTTAAAATCCTTGCCGCTTGCGGAGTGCCAGTTCGAGTCTGGCCGAGGGCACCACTACAGATGAAAAATTATAAAGTAATTTGTTACAAAGGTGACAGGTCTTTAAAAATAAAGACTGCTCTTGTCAAAATACTAAAAAAAAATAATTTCAAATATTCTAATTTATCAATTGTGATTGGCGGGGATGGATTTATGCTACAAACATTAAAAAAAAATAAAAATTCTAAAAGTTTTTTCTATGGAATAAACTCTGGAAATTATGGTTTTTTAATGAATAAATTTAATCCAAAAAATTTAATAAAAAATTTATCCAAAGCAAAAATGATCACAATTTCACCTTTGGAAATGACTGTTAGAAATAACAAAAAACAAATTAAAAAATATCTAGCAATTAATGAAGTATCAATTTTAAGACAAAGTAGACAGGCTGCTTCATTGTCTGTTAGTTACGGATCTAAAATAGTTATTAGAAAACTAATTTCAGACGGGGTACTAGTCTCCACTCCAGCAGGGAGTACTGCTTATAATCTTTCAGTACATGGTCCCATTTTAAGTTTAAATTCAAAAAAATTGACGATAGTTCCAATTAGTCCCTTCAGACCAAGAAGATGGAAAGGAAAAATTGTTAATGATAAGTCTAAAATTAATATTAAAAATTTAAATTCAACAAAAAGACCAATTAGTGCAGTAGCTGATAATCTAGAAGTAAGAAATGCAAAAAATATAATTATTAGATCAAATAAAAAGATTAGATTTAATTTATTATATGATCAAAATAGAAGCTTACAAAAAAAAATTAAAATTGAACAACTAAGAAAAGAAACTAGTTAATTAAAGCTTTTACAACTCCTAATTTCTCTATCTTTCCTATGTAAAGACCATTACTTTTAATCGGAACAACACCTACAGACGAACCGGTAAAAACCCAAAAATCTTTATCCACTTTAATTTGATCCTTTTTAACTTTGTTTAGTACAAATCTCAGTGAATTTAACGGATTTATATAAACAGTATTTGTATTGCCATCTACGCTATGATTTATTCTTTTGTTAGTAATATTTGTTTTTAAATTACCAATATTTATTCTTTTATATTTCTTTATTGATCCTACAAGAAATTTTACATTAGCACCAAAATCACTACATAAATCTCCAAAAGAAGTAATTCCTTTTTTTCTTTGTCTATATCCAACCACTTCAATACATGGTGCCATGTGAGAAATATATTTGGAAATATTTTTTCTTGTAATTAAACTTTTAGAAGAGAAGAAAGATTTTTTAATTTTATAACAAACCTCAAGTTCAATTCCTAAAGTTGATTTATTTATCTTTACTTTTTTTCCACTTTTTAAAAAGTTTCTTTTGTAAACTGATGCATAAAAAGGCTCTTTTTCTTTGAACTTTTTTATTAATGGAATACCAGTCCCAGCTGCTTTAAAACCAATAATTGGATCTTTAATTTTGCTTTCACATAATTTTCTTAATTTTTGTGCTTCATTTAATTTTTTTGTAAATTTAGATGAAATTGGAGAAATAATTTTATTTTTTAAAAATGCATTAACAAGTTTATCTGATGTTTTCTCTATAAGTGTTTTCATTTTTTTATTTTAGTACTGACATAGGGTCGAGTCTAGTTTGAAACCAATTTACTCTAAAATCCAAATGAGGACCCGTAGATCTACCTGTTGAACCAACCGTTCCAATAATATCTCCCTGATTAATTTTATCACCAACCAAAACCATCACTGTCTCTAGATGTGAATAAATTGTTGATATACCATGACCGTGGTCCATAATTATAGTTCCACCAGTGTAATATAAGTCATCTTCAGCCATTGTAACAGTGCCTGACCCTGAAGATTTTATCATCGTTCCTTTTTTGGCCGCAATATCGACTCCGTAATGGGGCCATCTTGGTTTTCCATTTAAAATTCTTTGACTTCCATAAACGCCACTTATAATTCCATCAACTGGCATGATAAATTGATTTTTAAAAAAAGGTAAATCTGAATTGATTGCTCTTGCTTTACCAATTTTATTATTTTCCTCTTTAATTCTTTTATAAACAGATTCTGGAGGTGTTACTTTGCTTTCCTCTAAGCCGTCTATTCGTTGAATATTATATTTTCTTTTTAAAACTTTTTTAATAATCTTTTCTTTCTTACCATCTTTTATTTTAGTTATAGTTAAGTCAAACTTTCTATCTCGGTCAATTCCAAAAACGAAATAACCATCATTTGAAACTTTAACTTCTTTTTTATCAACAATGATTTGATTTGTTGGATCAGTTAATCCAACAATATAATGACCTTGTAAAAATTTACCTTTAAATTCTATAGCGTTTAACTGTGTTGTAGTTAAAATAACTAATATAGAAAATAGTTTATTTATTATCTTGCTGTCCATCCACCATCAACCAATAACGAAGTTCCAGTAATCATGGAAGCAGCATCTGAAGCTAAAAAAACTACTGATGATGCTATTTCAGATAATTCAGCAAACCTTCCAAGTGGAATATTATTAAGAGTTTCTCTTTTAAATTTTTTATTTTTTAAAAATTTTTTAGTCATAGGAGTTACCACAAACGTAGGACAAACGGTATTCACTCTGATATTGTATTTAGCTAAATCTAAAGACATCCCTTTTGTTAATCCTTCCAGTCCCCATTTATTCATATTATAAACACTTCTGATTGGACCACCAACATGTCCCATTTGAGATGACATATTAACTATTGTGCCACCAATTTTTTTTCTATTTTTAGTTTCAATCATCTTGAGGGCACATAATTGAGCAATATTAAATGTAGCTACTGTATTTATTTTAACAAGATATTCCATGTTCTTAGTTTTAACTTTTGTGAAATGCTCTGGAATGTTATTACCTGCATTATTTATTAGAATATCTATTTTAGCTTGTTTATTAATAATGTTTTTAATTTCATTATATTTGGTTATGTCACAAACATAAGTTTTACATTTAACTTTAAGTTTTTTTATTATTCTTGAAACTTCATTTAAGTCTTTTTGAGTTCTACTAATAATTACTAAGTTGGCACCAGCTTCAGCAAGAGCAATTGCGCAAGCTCTTCCAAGCCCTTTTCCAGCTCCAGTTACAACTGCTGTTTTATTTTTAAGATTATAATTTTTTAAATACATTATAAAAATAATATTTTAATATCTGTGTAAATCAATTCAATAGCAACAATTAATATTGCTAATAAACCTGCCCAAGCAATCCACTTATATTTTTTGATCCAATTTGAAATTAATGTTGCAGCAAAAGCCATCAGTGCAATTGATAAAACCAAACCGAATATTAATAATTTATAGTGATCTCCCGCTGCCCCAGCAACACCCAAGACATTGTCTAAACTCATTGTAAAATCAGCCAATAAAATTGTCCAAATAGCTTTTAGAAAACTTGAGTTATCAACTTTAATATCTTCATCGTGATCAGAACCTTTGATGACATCAGTATAAAGTTTATAGACTATATAAAGAAGAAGCAATCCACCTAATAGCCTCAAACCTGTGATCTGTAATAAATATGCTGTAAGTAAAGTTAAAATAATTCTTAAGATTACAGCTCCACCAATACCCCAAAAAATAATTTTTTTTCTTTGCTCTATAGGAAACTTAGATGCAACCATTCCAATTATAATTGCATTATCTCCAGCTAAAACTAAATCAATTAGAATAATTTGAGTTAAAATGGTTAATTGTTCTGGAGAAAATAATTCAGCAAACATTATTTACCTAGTATCATATCGGCACCTTTTTCTGCAATCATTATCGTAGGTGCATTAGTATTTCCTGATGTAATATTTGGCATTATTGATGCATCTATAATTCTTAAATTTTGTATCCCATGGACTTTTAATTCATCATTCACAACTGCATTTTCATCATTTCCCATTTTGCATGTACCCACAGGATGAAAAATAGTTTGGGTAAACTTACTTCCTTCTTGAACAAGTTCTTCATTAGATTGAAATTGAGATCCTGGCCTTAGTTCTTCTGGATGATATCTTTTAAAAGTTTCACTTTTGAAAACAATATCTCTTACTAATCTTAATCCATCAGCAGCAACCTTTCTATCATCTTCAGTAGAGAGATAATTCATTTTAATTTTTGGCTTTTCTCTACTATCTTTGCTAATTATGTTTATCTCTCCTCGACTCGTTGGTCTAACATTTGCAACAGTGGGTGTGAATGCATGAAAATTATGAAGTGAAGCACCACCAAGCTTGTCTGTGCTTATTGGTTGTACATGAAATTGTAAATTAGGAGTTTCTCTAGAAGAGTCACTTTTTGCAAACAAACATAGTTGACTTGCACCCATAGTCATAGGCCCAGATCTATTAAAAATAAATTCCAAACCAATCAACAAATTTCCAAATAGGCTATTAATTTTTTTATTTAAAGATTTGATATTTTTAATCTTATAAACTGGCCTAAACATCAAATGGTCTTGTAAATTTTTACCAACACCATTCAATTCCTTTATTACTTGAATACCTAAATTTGATAGTTTGTCTCCATTACCAATTCCAGAAGTTTGCAATATTTGTACTGAACCTATAGAACCAGCACTTAATAAAATTTCTTTGTTTGCTTGAATTGTAACTAATTGGTTATCTTTCCAATAAGAAACACTGACCACTTTGGTTCCTTCAAAATTTATTTTTTTTACATGACAATTAGTTTCGATTTTTAAATTTTTTCTTTTTTTAATTGGATTTAAATATCCAACTGCTGCACTACATCGCAAGCCATTTTTTTCAGTAACTTGAAAATAACCACAACCAAAATTATCTCCTTGATTAAAATCATCTACTTTTGGAATTCCTTTTTCTTGGGCAGCATCCATAAATTTTTCTAATAAATCTAATTTTATTCTTGGATCAGAAACTGACAAAGGTCCATCAACACCATGAAATTCATTTCTCCCTCTCTCTTGATTTTCTGATTTGATAAAGTAAGGCAGAACATCTTTCCATCCCCAACCTTTATTTCCTAGTTGTCGCCAAATATCATAATCCTGTTCTTGTCCTCTTATATACAAAAGTCCATTTATAGATGAACTACCACCTAAAGTTTTTCCTCTAGGGTAAGGTATCGATCTATTGGCCATAGTTTCATCAGGTTCTGTGTTATAACACCAATCAACTTTTGGATTGTGCATAGTCTTGTAATAACCAACTGGAATATGTATCCATGGATTGGTATCTCTACCACCTGCCTCTATTAATAAAATTTTATTATTGGGATTTTCTGAAAGTCTATTAGCTAAGACACAACCTGCAGAACCCGCTCCAATAATGATAAAATCAAAATTTTCCATTTTAAGTTGAATTAATTTTATATTTAACTTTTTAAGCTTTTACACTCATAATTATCAATTGTCACTTGTGTCACCTTAATTTTTCTGATTGTATGCCAACTTTATAATTAACAAGAGGAAATATAATGAAAAAAATCATTTCAATGTTATTTGCAACTATTTTGGTACTTGGATTTACTTCTAGTGCTAATGCTGCAAAAACACTTAAATGTCAGACAGTTCTTAACACTAAAGCTGATGAAGTGAAAATGTTAAAGGACTTTACTGATACAGTAACAGAATTAACGAGTGGATCGTTAAAATTTGAAATACTTCCTGCGGGAGCTGTTGTTGGAGTTAAAGAAACTCTGGATGCAGTTGACAAAGGACTGATTGATTGTGGTTTCGCATGGACTCACTACTGGTCAGGAGATCACCCTGCTGCTATGTTATTTGGTTCACCAGTAGCTGGTGGTGGAGTTGGTATTGACAACTTAGCGTTTTTATCTTGGTTCCAATACGGTGGTGGTAAAGAATTATACGACCAACTTTGGAAAGAAATGGGAAGAGACATAAAAGGATTTATGCTTCAACCAGTTGGACCAGAAGCTTTAGGTTGGTTTCCAAAACCAATTAAAGATATGGCTGACTTTAGAAAATATAAGTTCAGAACTCCTCCAGGAATTCCAGGACAAACTTACAAAGACATTGGTATAGCATCTGTTGCTATGGGTGGTGGAGATATTCTACCAGCTTTAGAAGCAGGAACTATTGATGCTGCTGAGTGGTGTTGTCCAAAGCCAGATATGGTTTTTGGTTTCCAAAAAGTATTAAAGCACTATTACTTACAAGGATTACACCAAGTAGTAGTAAATGCTGACTTTTACATTACTGGAAAAACATACAAAGCAATGAGTGCTCATGAGAAGAAGTCTCTTGAAGTTGCTGCTAATGCTTCATTAGCAAAATCTTTAAGTTACAGAATCTATGAAAACGGAAAAGCTTTACAACAGTTAACTACTAAGCATGGAGTAAAATTAGAAGACACTCCATCTGACTATTTCGTAGAATATATGGCTGCAGCAAAAGCAACTTTAAACAAAAATGCTGAGAAAAATGCATTTTTCAAAAAAGTATATGACTCTATGAAAGAGTTTGCTGATGTTGCTGTTCCTTTCTGGAGTGGTGCTCAAATGTCTAATGCTAAGCTAGGAATGGCTCACGCTGCAACATTAAAGTAATCAGTAATTAATCTAAATTTGTTAGAGCGGACTTTTACAGTCCGCTCTAATTTTTTTTAAATCAGAATTTTATGGCAGAAGAACCATCAAAGTTAGATATATCAGATGAAATGATCGCTGAAAGGCGAGGTGGTTCAGGTAAAATGCCAGATGACATGCCATTATGGATGGCAAAATCAATTGTTAATATAGACAAGTTTAGTAAATGGGTTGGTAATGTAGTTTGCTGGATATTAATGCCTTTAATATTTGCAATGACATATGAAGTTTTAGCGAGAAAATTGTTTCATTCACCAACTATATGGGCCTATGACATAAGTCGATTTTTATATGGAGCATTATTTATGTTAGGAGCAGGTTATGCTCTTTCAAGGGGTGTTCACATTAGAGCAGATTTTTTATATAGAAATTTTAAAACTAAAAATCAAGGACTAATAGATTTTTGGCTTTATCTGATATTTTATTTTCCAGGTTTGATCGTCTTTCTTTATATGACCATTGGATATGTGGGTGAGTCTATTCAAAGAGGTGAGAGAGGCATGGATACAACATGGATGCCTTATATGTGGCCAATAAAAACTTGTTTATTAATTGGAATTATTTTTTTACTTATTCAGGGAATTTCAGAATTACTTAAAAGTTATTGGGCTGCAAAAAAAGGTCAGTGGCCAGGAGAGTCTAAATGATTGCAGAATTTATGGATCCAGCAATTTTAGGATTCATCCTTGTTGGGGTAATGCTTTTTGCAATATTTGTAGGATTCCCAATTTCTTTTACATTAATATTTTTAGGTTTTGTTTTTGGTTATTTGGGATTTGGAAAATTAGTTTTCTACTTAATGACCCTCCAATTTTCTATGGTAATGACTGAACAGACTTTAGCCGCTGTTCCACTTTTTGTCTTTATGGGAATAATGATGGAACAGGCTGGATTAATGGAAAGATTATTTTCTGCCTTTCAATTAATGTTAGCTAAAGTAAAAGGCTCTTTATATTATGCAGTTTTATTTGTTTCAGTAATATTCGCAGCTGCTACAGGAATTGTTGGTGCCTCAGTTACAATTTTAGGAATTATGGCAGCAAAATCCATGAATAGATCAGGATACGACGTCAGACTTGCAGCAGGGACAATCACTGCCGGTGGAACTTTAGGTATTTTAATACCTCCAAGCATCATGCTTGTTGTCATGGGCCCAATCATGGAAATACCTGTGATTGATTTATTTGCAGCAGCTATTTTTCCTGGAATTTTACTTGCAACTTTATATGCGGCATACACCACTATCAGATGTATGATTAATCCAAAGCTTGGACCCGTTTTACCTGAAGACATGAGGGCTGCTAGTATGAAAGAGGTTTGGATCGAGTTCTTTCTTGGGTTAGTTCCACCAGCAGCATTAGTATTTGCTGCTTTAGGAAGTATTTTGTTTGGATTTGCTACTCCAACAGAAGCTGCAGGGTGTGGTGCTATGGGAGCATTATTACTATCTTTAGCTTATAAAAAATTAACATTACCAAAATTACAAGAAGCTCTAGTAAAAACTTTAGAGATTACTGCTTTAATAATGGTTTTAGTTGCAGCTTCTAATTTTTTTGGAGCAGTTTTTGCAAGATTAGGAACACCAACTTTATTAACTGAATTTTTATTGGGATTAGAAATGAATAAATATTTAATTCTAGCAATGATAATGGTTATGATTTTTTTATTAGGTTGGCCTTTAGAGTGGGTTCCTATTGTGATGATAATTATTCCAATTATATTACCTTTGGTTGAAGCATTAGGATTTAATTTAACATGGTTCGCAATTTTAGTTGCCGTAAACCTACAAACCGCCTGGCTATCTCCTCCAGTTGCACTTTCAGCGTATTTTTTAAAAGGAGTGGTACCAGAATGGGATCTTAAAGATATTTATTATGGAATGATGCAATTCATGGTTCTGCAAGTAATTGGTTTAATTTTAATTATTGTATTTCCTCAAATAGCTCTTTGGTTGCCAACTCTCTTATATGGACAGTAGAATATTTTAGTTTATTATTGTTTTAGTGAGTCAACAAAAGTTAAAAAAAACACTAATTAATTGGGACTTGGTCTCTGTAAATCCTAACGATAAAAATTGGGATTGGAAAGATTTATTTTATTTTTGGGGCATAAATATTCAAAGCATTATAGGATTTTCACTTATTGCGTCTCTTTATTTTATATATGATTTAAATTCATTTGTTGTTTTTTTTGGAACGTTATTAGGGTCATTACTTGTATATTTTTTTTCAAATTTGATTGGTAAACCATCGCAATATTATGGTCTACCTTTTGTAGTTTTATTGAGATCATCTTTAGGTTTCAATGGATCAAAATTTTTTGGTTTGTTCAGATGTTTAGTGGGAATTTTTATGTTTGGAATTCAAACATACTTTCTGTCAAAAGCAGTTGTCTATTTAATTAGAATAGGAATTTTTTCCTATAATTCCTCATTCCTTGATCAAGATATTTTTTTAACTTTTTTTTTAGGTTTAAATATTATTGATTGGTTTTCAATTACACTTGTAATTTTTGTTCAAGGTTTTTTATTTAGTGCTGGAATGATTTTAAATAAAAAATTAATAAAGTTTTCTGCTATTGCAGTTTATTTAGGAATGATTGTTTTCTTTTTTTCAATTTTATTAAGTGACGTAAAATTTACATCAAATGCATTTATAAAATCTTTTGATTATAGTAATTTTGTTGATAAGAATAATATTGCACCTTTAATTACTGTAACTGGTACAATTTTTGCATACTTTTCAATTATAATTTTAAGTTTTGGTGATTTTTCTCGTTACGTTAAAAATGAGAATGAACTTAAAAAAGGAAATTTAAGTTTAATATTAAACTTGGTTATTTTCTCATTTTTTACATTATTTATTGTTACTGGAGCAGATGCTTTTTTAAAACAAGATCCTGAAAATTTGAATAGAATACTCACAAATCCTTCAGATATAATTGGTAAATTAGATAATTTACTAATTACAAATTTGGTTTTAATTTTTATAATTATTGCTTCAGCATCAACTAACTTAATTGCAAACTTTATACCATCACAATATTCATTAATTAATTTTTCTCCTTCATCTCTTACTTTAAAAAGTTCTAGCATTATAATTGTGTTAATGGGTTTTTTAGTTGGAATTTTTTGGTTAACCTATTTAAGTCAAATTGGAATTTTGTCTTTTATAGATACTTTTAGCGCTCTATTTGGCCCACTATTTGGAATTATGATTTCTGATTTTTATTTAATAAGAAATAAGAATTTAATAAATAAAGATATTTATTCGTTAGAAAGTAATGGAGAGTATTTTTATTCTGGAGGGTGGCACATTAAGGGTGTTTATTCTTTAATTTTAGGTTTTGTATTTTCAGCATCAACTATTTGGAATTCTAATCTTATGTTTCTACATTCATATTCATGGATAATAGGTGCATTTGTTGCTGGTTTTACATATTATTTATTAGTAAAAAAATAAAAAAATGGACAAAATTAACTTTGATTTTAAAAATAGAACTGCTCTTGTTACTGGAGGAGCTCAAGGATTTGGTCTAGATATTGCTAAACGTTTTTTAAATTCAGGCGCTAATGTAATAATTTGGGACATAGATCCTAAAATGACAGAAAAAGCTCAAAAGGATTTAGATAACGCAAATTTAAGCTCAAACATTGTTGATGTATCTAATTATAAAGAGGTTGAAAATTGTACAAAAGAAATAACAAAAAAAAAAAATATTGATATTTTAATCAACAATGCTGGAATAACAGGTCCCACAGCATCACTATGGGAATATGATGTAGAGAAATGGAAAAAAGTTGTTGAAATTAACATAATGGGAACTTTTAACTGCTGCAGAACAATAGTGCCCAATATGATTAAAAATAACTATGGTAGAATTGTAAATGTTGCTTCAGTTGCTGGAAAAGATGGTAATGCTAATGCAAGCGCATATAGTGTTGGAAAAGCAGGAGCGATAGGTCTAACAAAATCTTTAGGTAAAGAACTTGCTGATAAAAATATAGCAGTAAATGCAATCACACCTGCTGGTGCTAATACTCGAATTTTGGACCAAATGACCAAAGAACATGTCCAAAGAATGCTTTCAAAGGTACCAAGAGGCAGATTTTTAGAGGTTGAAGAATTCACATCCTTAGTTTGTTGGCTTTCCTCAGAGGAGAATACTTTTTCAACTGCAGCTGTGTTTGATATAAGTGGTGGTCGTTCGACTTATTAACTTCGGGGCTTCTGCTCAACAATTTTAGTATTATTGACTTTAGCTCTACTAAACTTGACATCTTTGGACATAACAGGTGCAAAAATCATAATTGACCAGTAAATAAGTAGAATAAAAATGGATATTGTCTTCATATTGTTTACATAGAACCAAATGTTGATTTTTGAATGTTTAAATTTTGTCAAAATAATGTATTAACAAATTCTTTTAAAAAATATTTATGAAACTTGTATCTAAAATTTTAATAACTTTACTTATAGCTACCATCAATTCTTTAGCAGATGAAATAAAGGTATTTGATTTTACTGAGATTGAGCTTTCTAAGTTAGAAGTAAGAAAGGTGAGGGGGGCAGATAATATAACTACATATACTGTGGGAACCAATGAAAATGGGGCTTTTTTAAAATCGGTTGCTGATAATGCTGCCTCAGGTCTAGGTAAAGAAATCAAAATTGACTTAAACAAGACACCTTTCATAAATATTACATGGAAAATTGAGAAAGATTTATCTGGTATAAAAGAAAATACAAAAAAGGGACACGATTATGCGGCAAGAGTTTTTGTGATTAAAAAGACAGGAGCAACACCTTTATCAAATAGAGCAATAAATTATGTCTTTTCAAGCAATAATAATGTTGGAGCTAATTGGCCCAGTCCATACACTAAGAAATCAATAGACAATGTTTTATCAAGCACAAAAAAAAACTTAAATGAGTGGATAACAGTAAAAGCAAACGTAAAAGAAGATTTTAAGAAATTTCACAATTTAGACGTAAATGAATTAGACGGATTGGCTATTATGTCAGATACTGATAATTCAAAAATGAAATCTATCGCTTATTTCCAGAATATTTATTTTTCAGCAGATTAATCACTGATTTAGTCATTTAAGAAAAAAAGAGAGTGTGATACTAATTGATATGTTAGAAAGCAAAATCATCCCAATATTCCCAGTAAATATAACCATGAATAATTTAGGAAGGAATTTTACAGAAAAAGAAAAAGAGTGTTTCTCTAAATATACAAAAGATGTCAAAAATGCAGTGAATAATTCTTTTTCATCTAATAATAAGGTTTTAGATGATCCAGAACTAAAAAATATTAAAAAATTTGTTTTAGAAAATCTGAATTTTTATTTAAAAAAGGTGATTAGCCCTAATTCACAAAATAATGAACTTTATTTGACAGAGTCTTGGATAGCAAAAACAAACAAAGGTGAACATCACCATACTCATTCTCATGCAAATAGTATCTTAAGTGGAGTATTATATTTAAATACTATTAATAAAGATGGAATAGTTTTATATAGCCCACACCGTCCTAGAATTGACATTTCTCGGGATAATAACACTAGAGATTATAACAATTTAAATATTATAGTTAAAAATGGTGATTTAGTTTTATTTCCATCAACATTAATGCATTCTGTGAAAACAAACACCTCCGATGAGGAAAGAATTTCTTTAGCTTTTAATAGTTTTATTAAAGGGACTGTTAGCACTTCACCCTTGAATCAACTTAATTTGGAGTAAGTATTATGCATGAAAATTTCTTTCATAAATTGAAAGTTTATTATGAGGATACTGACTCAGGTGGAGTAGTTTATTATGCAAATTATTTGAAATTTTTAGAAAGAGCAAGAACAGAAGCTTTATTTTCTATTGGATACAGTAATAAAAAAATTAAAGATAATTTTAAGTCTTTAATTATAGTTAAAGCTTGTAATATTGAATATAAAAAATCAGCTAATTTAGAAGACGAATTAACTGTAAGATCTTTTGTTAAATCCATCACAAAAACTTCTTTTTTCATGAATCAAATAATTACAAAAGCTGATGATATAATTGTTGAAGCCCAAGTTCATTTAGTTTTTGTTAATACTGATGGAAAGCCAGTTAAAATTCCAGATGAAATTTATTCTAAATTTAAACCTTATTTTTGTGACACTATTAAAACTTAGCAATTTTTTTTGCTTTACGAAATAATTGATTAATCATTGAAGAAGTAATAACTTTAGTATTAACATTTCGAGGGCTTGGGTGATAACAAGCTATCAATATTCTACCATCTGGTAATAAATATTTTTTATTATGTTTAAAATAAATTTTTTGATTAATTTTAAATCTTTTTTTATATATTTTAAGACAATTATCAAAAGCAACTTTTCCAAGGGTTACAATAACTTTTAGATCTTTTAAATAATCAAGCTCTTTAACAAAATAACTTGAACATGATGTAAGTTCATTGTTCATGGGTTTATCACCTGGTGGTACACATTTTAATATATTAGTTATATATGTAGATTTTAATATTAAACCATCTTTGATATTATTAGAGAAGTTTTGATTAGCTATTTTAACTGAATAAAGACTTTTAAATAAAAAATCACCAGATTTATCTCCTGTAAATGCCCTTCCTGTTCTAGTACCTCCATGAGCTGCAGGAGCTAAACCAATAATCATAAGTCTAGCATTTGTATCACCAAATCCAGTGACTGGCTTTCCCCAATATTTTTCATCTATATTTTGTTTCCTTTTTTCAATTGAAATTTTTTTTATAAAATTAGTTAATCGGACACATTTTTTACAATTAACTATTGTTTTATTCAATTTTTTAAATTTAATATTCATTAATGAGATTATTAAACTTTATTTTAATTATATTTTTAATTTTAACAAATGGAATTAAAGCGGATACTGAATTTCAAGTTTTAAAAAATCTCAAAAATGGTGGTAATTTAATTTTTATAAGGCATGCTTATGCGCCTGGCGGAGGAGATCCAGATAATTTTGATATCAATGATTGCTCAACACAAAGAAATTTAAGTGTAAAAGGCAGAGAACAAGCAAAAAATATTGGAGATTATTTTAAAATAAATTTAATCCCAATTGATAAAGTTATATCAAGTGAGTGGTGCAGATGTAAAGAAACTGCAGAGATAGCATTTGAAAAATTTGAAACAAATAACTTTCTTAATTCATTCTTTAGTGAAAAATTTTCAAAAAATAGAACAAAGCAAATCAAAAATCTTAAAAAATATATAAATGAATGGGATGGTAAAAAGAATTTGGTTTTTGTTACACATTATGTGGTAATTTCTGAAGCACTAAATTATGCTCCTAGTTCTGGAGAAATCGTAATTTCTAATATAAGATTAAAAAAAATAGGCAATATAGAAACAGAATATTAAAGATTATGTCATCAAAGAGAGCAATGAAACAAGCGCAAAAACAAGCTTACGCTAAGCATAGGAGTAATATTACTAACAGTCAGTTTGGAACAAGGAAAAAAAACTTTAAAAAAAATAAAAAAAAAAATTAACTTTCTTCTTTAAACTTTTCTACTTTTTTACATGTTGATATTTTTGAAATACCTTCCTCATCATTAAGCACTGTTTTCAAAAAAATTTCTTGCTTACCTTTTTCAAAAAAAATTTGGGTATAAAATTGAGGATATCCATGTTTGTGAGTTAAAATTTTTCCATTTTCTTCATAGATATTTCTTACATAGGAATTAGATTTTTTAACACTTAAATCTGTTATTTTATATTTTTGATATGTTTTTTCTTTATAAATATAGTTTCTAGTCATTATTAGTTCATTTAGATTTAGAATATATTCATTCTTTAAAAATTCATCTTGTTTATCATCACAAGCACTCATAATGATTATTTCTGAATTTGAATTCTGAAAAGGAAAAATCATAAAAAAAAGAAAAAAAAGATATCTAATTTTTTTCATTTTTTTCAGCAAAAAATATTCCTATTAGAAGTAAAGCTGTCCAACCTAACCCTAAAAGACCTTTTAAAATACTAGTATCCGCACTCCAAATTTTAAGAACTAAGGCTCCAAAAATAAGACCTATTATGTAGACAATAATTACGATTGAAGTTTTACTCATGTTTTTAAATTTTTTTTAAATAAAGAAATACCATTTTCAATTTTATATGTATAGGACTCTTCAAAACTTTCTAATTGCCAACCAGTTAATCTTTTTTTTATAATTTTGATATTTTCTTTTTTCCAATCATCGGTTGTATCTTCAAGTTTCCACATTTTTTTTTCATTATTATTTCTCCCACATCCATAACAATATCCAGTACTTGGATCAGTTTTACAGATACTTATGCAGGGTGAAATAATCATCTTAATATTATAGAGGAAAATTAATATAATTTACAATATTTGTCGTTGGACAAATAGTTTCAATCATATATAAAACCTCTAAATTTGTGGGGCGATGGCGGAATTGGTAGACGCGTCGGTCTTAGGAACCGATAGAGCAATCTGTGAAGGTTCGAGTCCTTTTCGCCCTACCATTATAAACTTATGAAAGTTACAGTAGAAAATAAAAAAGGTTTAAATAAAGATCTCAAGATATTTATAGATAAAAAAACTATGAATTCTTATATGAATGAAAAATATGAGGAAATTAAAGGCACTATAAACTTAAAAGGATTTAGACCAGGAAAAGTGCCGAGAGAAATATTGAAAAGACAATTCGGACAAGTTGTTTTTAGCGAAGTCTTAGATAAAGTTTTGAAAGAAACTTCCACAAAAGCTTTAGAAGAAAACAAAATTAAACCCGCAGGTCAGCCAAAGTTAGATCTTAAAACTTATGGTGAAGATAAAGATTTAGAATATATCTTATCTGTAACAGAATTGCCTAAAGTAGAAATCAAATCTATAGAAAATTTAAAATTTGATGAATATGCAGTTAATATAGATGAAAAGGAAACTGATAAAAGAATTAAAGAAATAGCAAAAAATCAACCAAGTTTTAAAGATACTAAAGATGCTAAAGCTAAAAACGGCGATCTAGTTACATTTGATTATACAGCGACAGTTGATGAAAAATCTTTTAAAGGAAGCGAAGGTAAAAATACTCAACTAACATTGGGTAAAGATTTATTCTTAAAAGGTTTTGATAAACAATTAGTTGGAGTTAAAAATGGTGATGAAAAGGTAGTGGAAGCCACTCTTCCTGAAAATTTTCCAGAAAAGAATTTGGTAAATAAAAAAGCAAAATTTAATTGCAAAATCTTATCAGTAAAAATTCCTGAAGAAACTAAAATTGATGATGATTTTGCAAAAAATTTAGGTGCTAAGGATTTAAAAGATCTTAAATTATTGATAACGAAACAAATTAATGATGAATATAAAAACTCTCTTGATAGACTATCTAAAAATCAAATTTTAAAAGAAATTGAAAACTTTAAAGTAAGCGAAATTCCTGATAATTTAATGGAAGAAGAAATTAAGGTTCTTTCACAAGGTATGTCAGAAGAAGATGCTAAAAAAAGTAGAAAAAATTTTGAGGAAATAGCTAAAAAAAGAATTAAAGTTGGTTTAATTTTAAATGAATTTGGTGAACAGAACCAAATCAAAGTTACAGAACAAGAATTACAATCAGAAATTCAGAAACAAATTAGAATGATGCCAGGACAAGAAAAAATGGTTATGGATTTTTATCAAAAGAACCCTTCCGCAGTAGCAAGTTTAAGAGGTACTGTTTATGAGGACAAAATTATTAATCTCATCAAAGAAAAAGCAAAATCAAACAAAAAAGAAATTACTAAAGATGAAGCTGAAAAAATTTTAAAACAATCACAGAAAGAGCAGCTTGACCAAGAGCTTAAAGACCAAAGGAAACCTGAAAAAAAGGTAGAATCAAAAAAATCTATACCTAACAAAACAAAGCCAAAACCAGCAAAAACTAAATCAACAGTTAAAAAAAAAAAAGTTAGCAAAAAGTAATCTCAAGTTGTATAAATAAATCGAATCAACTTATGACAAAGAATTTAACTGAATTTATGAGTAATCTTGTTCCAATGGTTGTTGAACAATCTAGTAAGGGTGAGCGAGCATATGATATTTATTCAAGACTTTTAAAAGAAAGAATTATTTTTTTAACAGGTCAAATTAACGATACTGTTGCCTCTTTAGTTACAGCTCAACTTTTATTTTTGGAAGCTGAGGATCCAAAAAAAGAAATTTATTTGTATATTAATAGTCCAGGCGGTCTAGTAACTGCTGGTTTAGGAATTTATGATACAATGCAATATATCAAACCTGATATTTCTACTTTGTGTATTGGTCAAGCTGCTTCAATGGGGTCTTTTCTACTTTCAGCTGGAACGAAGGGAAAAAGATTTTCATTACCAAATTCTAGAATAATGGTTCATCAACCTTCAGCAGGTTTTCAAGGACAAGCAACGGATATAGAAATTCATGCTAATGAAGTTTTGGCTTTAAAAAAAAGATTAAATGAAATTTACTCAAAACACACAGGTAAATCTGTTGAAGAAATTAAATCAGCTTTAGAAAGAGATAATTTTATGACATCTGATACCGCAAAATCTTTTGGCTTAATAGATGAAGTAGTAGAAAAAAGATCTTAAAACACCATATATTGAATTGTTACTATTCTAAACTTGATAAGTATGAGTCACATATAATAAAGTAATAAAATTGATTCGTTATAAATTTTATGAGTACAAATAATAAAAATATTCTTTACTGTTCTTTCTGTGGAAAAAGTCAACACGAGGTAAGAAAGTTAATAGCTGGTCCTACAGTTTTTATCTGTGATGAATGTGTAGAACTTTGTATGGATATTATAAAAGAGGAAAGTAAGGACTCTTTTGTAAAACATCAAGATGGTTTACCTTCACCAAAAGAAATTTGTACAGTTTTAGACGATTATGTAATTGGTCAAGCACATGCAAAAAAAGTTTTATCTGTAGCAGTACATAATCACTACAAAAGATTAAATTATGAAAATAAAACCAGTAAAAACGTAGAACTTGCAAAATCAAATATTTTATTAGTAGGACCAACAGGCTGTGGAAAAACTTTATTGGCTCAAACTTTAGCTAGGATTTTAGATGTTCCATTTACAATGGCTGATGCCACAACTCTTACAGAGGCCGGCTATGTAGGAGAAGATGTTGAAAATATTATTTTAAAATTATTACAAGCTGCAGATTATAATGTTGAAAAAGCCCAAAGAGGAATTGTGTACATTGACGAAGTAGATAAAATTAGTAGAAAATCTGAAAACCCATCAATTACTAGAGATGTATCAGGTGAAGGAGTACAGCAAGCACTATTAAAAATAATGGAAGGCACTATTGCAAGTGTACCGCCACAAGGTGGAAGGAAACACCCTCAACAAGAATTTCTACAAGTTGATACAACAAATATTTTGTTTATTTGCGGAGGGGCTTTTGCTGGTCTAGATAAAATTATATCTCAAAGAGATAAAGGAACCTCTATCGGATTTGGTGCAGATGTTAAGAACACACAAGATAAAAAAACTGGTGAGTGGATGAAAGGTTTGGAACCAGAAGATTTATTAAAATACGGTTTGATTCCTGAATTTATTGGCAGATTGCCAATGATAGCAACATTAGAAGACTTAGATGAAAAATCTCTAATTAAGATTCTTCAAGAACCAAAAAATTCTTTAATGAAACAATATCAAGAATTATTTAAATTAGATGGTGCTAAACTAACTTTTAAAGAAAATGCTTTGAAAGAAATAGCACTTAAAGCAATTAGAAAAAAAACAGGAGCCAGAGGTCTAAGGTCAATTTTAGAGAATATTTTGTTAAAAACAATGTATGATTTACCAAGTGAAGACAACGTAGAAGAAGTAATAATTGATGCATCAGCTGTTAAAGGGCAATCTCAGCCAATAGTTGTACATGCTAAAACTGACAGTAAATCGAAGACAGGAAAGACATCAGCGGCTTAATAACCTTAATAAATAAGAAAAAGGTATTGCAATATAAATTATTATATCCATATTTAGGTCATGGAAGTTAAAATTTCTTCACCATTGTTACCATTAAGAGACATTGTGGTATTCCCAAGCATGGTCATTCCACTTTTTGTTGGAAGAGATAAATCTATCTCTGCACTTAATGAGGTGATGAAAAAAGATAAAAAGATTATTTTAGTAACACAAAGAAATTCAGAAATAGATGATCCAAAAAAGACAGATATTTTTATGTATGGTTGTGAGGGAAGTATACTTCAGCTCTTAAAATTACCAGATGGTACAGTTAAAGTTTTGGTTGAAGGTGTAAAAAGAGTTAAAATTTTAGATTTTAAAGACAATGATAAATATATTAACTGCGAATATACAGCTTTTAAAGATGTGGTTAATAAAGATGAAGATTTATACCCTTTAGCGGTTACCGCTTTGAGAAGATTGGAAAAATTAACCTCCATTAATAAAAAAATCTCGAGTGAGACTATTAATACAATAAAACAATTAAAAGACCCCTCTCAAATTGCTGATAACATTGCGTCTCATATAACCGCTACTATTTCAGAGAAACAGCAGATTTTTGAAACATCTGATGTAAAAAAAAGATTAAATTCAATCGTAAAGATAATGGAGAATGAAACAAGCATTATTGGAGTTGAAAAAAGAATTAGAGGTAGAGTTAAAACACAGATGGAAAAAACTCAAAGAGAATACTATTTAAATGAACAACTTAAAGCTATTCAAAAAGAGTTAGGCGAAATTGAAGATGGGAAAGATGAAAGTACAAGTTTAAATAAAGCCATTATAAAATCAAAAATGCCTAAAGAAGTAGAAAAAAAATGTTTACAAGAACTCAAAAAGTTAAAGAATATGAGTCCGATGTCCGCTGAAGCTACAGTGGTTAGAAACTATCTTGATTGGATGACAGATCTTCCTTGGCATAAAAAAAGTGAAGTAGATATTGATTTAGGTAAGGCCCTAAGTATTCTTGACAAAGATCATTTTGGTTTAGAAAAAGTTAAAGAAAGAATAATAGAATTTTTAGCAGTACAAAAGAGAATGGAAAAAATTAAAGGCCCTATTTTATGTTTAGTTGGACCACCAGGAGTTGGTAAAACATCTTTAGGAAAGTCTATTGCTAAAGCCACTAATAGAGAATTTGTAAGAATGTCAGTTGGTGGTATGAGAGATGAGGCAGAAATCAGAGGACATAGAAGAACTTACATTGGATCTTTACCTGGAAAAATAATTCAAATGATGAAAAAAGCTGGAACTAAAAATCCATTAATTTTATTAGATGAAATTGATAAAATTGGAAATGATTACAGAGGAGATCCTTCTTCGGCTTTATTAGAAGCTTTAGATCCAGAACAAAACACAACATTTAATGATCATTATCTTGAAGTAGATTATGATTTATCAGATGTAATGTTTGTTACTACAGCCAATACTTTAAATATTTTACCTCCTTTATTAGACAGGATGGAAGTAATAAGGTTAGCTGGTTATACAGAGGATGAAAAAATTAATATTGCTAATAAATATCTTCTTCCAAAACAGATTAAAGATAATGGTGTTAAAGAAAAAGAAATGAATTTAGGTAATGATATTATTAAAGAAATAATTAGAAGCTATACAAAAGAGTCAGGAGTTAGAAATTTGGAAAGAGAAATTTCTAAAGTTGCCAGAAAAGTTGTCAAAAAGGTTGTAGCAGGTGAAGAAAAAGAAGTTAATGTGAATAATGAAAATTTATCAGATTTTTTAGGAGTCCCAAAATATAAATTTGGTGAATTAGAGAGTGAAAATAGAATAGGGATTGTTACAGGTTTAGCTTGGACTGAATATGGTGGTGAAATTTTAAAAATTGAGACTGTTACTATGCCTGGTAAAGGTAGAATGCAAATCACAGGAAAATTAGGTGACGTTATGCAAGAGTCAGTAAAAGCAGCTAAATCTTTTGTTAGATCTAAATGTCTTGAATACGGAATAATCCCTCCTGTATTTGAAAAAAAAGATTTTCACATACATGTTCCTGAAGGTGCAACACCCAAAGATGGTCCTTCCGCAGGTATAGGTATGGTAACGTCAATTGTATCTTCAATAACAAATATTCCTGTTAGAAGAGATGTTGCTATGACAGGTGAAGTTACTTTAACTGGACAAGTGTTACCTATAGGTGGACTTAAAGAAAAACTACTAGCAGCTCACAGAGCAGGAATAAAAGAAGTCTTAATTCCAAAAGAAAATGAAAAAGATCTTGTTGATATGCCAAAGAAAATTATTGATGAAATTAAAATTACTCCAGTTGAATTTGCTGATGAAGTATTAAAGATTGCATTAACAAAAGAACTTAAAAAAACAGAGTGGGTTGAGGTAGATATATCTAAAAAAGATGACAAATCACAAGCAAGCATCCAATAAAATTTTTTTATAATGGAGTTGTTTTTAATTTTATTAGTTGTAATTTTTATAACTTTCTATTTAGTTAGACCAACATCAAAAAATGAAGAAGAGAATTTTAACTCCAAAAATAATTGGAGAGGTGGATTTTAAAAAATTCTCTGCGATTTATAACAACTAATAAATCTTGACGTTATAAAGTTAGAAGATATAACCACTATTTTGGTTTAGGGCGGTTAGCTCAGTTGGTAGAGCATCTCGTTTACACCGAGGGGGTCAAAGGTTCGAGTCCTTTACTGCCCACCAAAAGAATCAAAAGTGGGGGTGTAGCTCAGTTGGTTAGAGCGATCGCCTGTCACGCGATAGGTCGAGGGTTCGAGTCCCTTCACTCCCGCCACTTTTAAAAATTTCCCTACAATTAACTAGTTTTAATAATGATAATTGTTATCAATTAAGTGTATATTTTGAATAATGTGACCTATCACCACTTCATCTGTCTATAAAAAATGATATATATTCCTCCATGACCGCGGAATTTTTAAAAGATTATTTACCTATAATTTTATTCTTAATTATTGCATTGGGACTAAGCTGTGCTTTTATATTAATTAATTTTATTCTGTCACCTAAAAATCCAGATCCAGAAAAACTATCAGCATACGAATGTGGATTTGAACCTTTTGAAGACTCGAGAATGGAATTTGATGTCAGATTTTATTTAGTTGCAATACTTTTTATAATTTTTGATCTTGAAATTGCTTTTTTATTTCCTTGGGCAATATCTCTAGGAAACATTGGTATCCTCGGTTTTTCATCTATGATGATTTTTTTGTTCATACTCACAATTGGTTTTATTTATGAATGGAAAAAAGGTGCATTAGACTGGGAATAATAAAAAATTTAAATGAACAATAATAAATTAGATCAAGTCCCTGAAGAATTTAAACAATTAGCTGACGATTTTAGCAAAAATGGTTTTATTACAACTTCGCTAGATAATTTAATAAATTGGTCTAGAGCAGGCTCATTACATTGGATGACGTTTGGACTTGCTTGTTGCGCAGTAGAAATGATGCAAACTGCTATGCCAAGATATGATTTAGAAAGATTTGGAGCTGCACCAAGAGGGTCACCAAGACAGTCTGATGTAATGATAGTTGCTGGTACACTTACTAATAAAATGGCACCAGCTCTGAGAAAAGTTTATGATCAAATGCCTGAACCCAGATACGTTATTTCCATGGGTAGTTGTGCTAATGGTGGTGGTTATTATCATTATTCTTATTCAGTAGTTAGAGGCTGTGATAGAATAGTTCCTGTAGATGTTTATGTACCTGGTTGTCCTCCATCAGCTGAGGCTTTGTTGTATGGAATTATGCAACTTCAAAAAAAAATTAGAAACAAAGGTTCTTTAAATAGATAAAAAAATGAATTTAATTGATTTAGAGAAAAAGATAAACTCAGAACTTACAACCAAAATAAATAAAACTGAGATTAAATACAATCAAATTTATGTTGAGATAGATAAAGATGATTTGATTGATGTGGTTTTATTTATTAAAACAAATAAGTACACTAAATTTAGACAATTAATAGATATTACAGTTGTTGATTATCCAGAACAAACTCAAAGATTTAAAGTTGTTTATTTATTTTTAAGTCATGAATTTAATCAAAGAATGATTTTAAGTTATTTTATTAATGAAAATGAAGTTATATCATCTCTAACTTCAATTTTTCCCTCAGCTAATTGGATGGAAAGGGAAGTTTTTGATATGTATGGAGTGAATTTTAAAGATCATCCAGACTTAAGAAGAATTTTAACTGATTATGGTTTTGAAGGCCATCCATTAAGAAAAGATTTTCCTTTAACTGGTCACACGGAAGTAAGATATAATGAGGAGCAAAAAAAAGTTATCTCAGAACCAGTTAAACTAGAGCAAAATTTTAGGAATTTTGATTATGAAAGTCCTTGGGAGGGAACTCAATACATTAAAGAACAAACAAACAATAATGACAAAAAAGATTAAAAACTTAAATTTAAACTTTGGACCACAACACCCAGCAGCTCATGGAGTTTTAAGATTAATTTTAGAGTTGGATGGAGAAGTTGTTGAAAAGGCAGATCCACATATAGGTTTACTACATAGAGGAACAGAAAAATTAATAGAAAATAAAACTTATATGCAGGCAGTACCATATTTTGATCGATTGGATTATGTTGCGCCAATGAATCAAGAGCACGCTTTTGCTTTAGCAATTGAAAAAATTCTTAAAATTGAAGTGCCAATTAGAGCTCAATACATAAGAGTAATTTTTTGTGAAATTGGAAGAATTTTAAGTCATATTTTAAATGTAACAACTCAGGCATTAGATGTTGGAGCTTTAACACCATCTTTATGGGGATTTGAAGAGAGAGAAACTTTAATGACTTTTTACGAAAGAGCTTCTGGCTCAAGACTGCACGCCAATTATTTTAGAGCAGGAGGTGTTCATAAGGATTTACCAGCTGGCTTAGAAAATGATATTTTGAATTTTTGTGAAAGTTTTCCAAAAGTAATTAATGACTTAGAAAATTTGTTGACTGATAATCGAATATTTAAACAAAGAAATGTAGATATTGGAATTGTAACTAAAGAAGATGCTCTAGACTATTCATTTTCAGGAGTAATGATAAGAGGGTCTGGAATTTCTTGGGATTTAAGAAAATCTCAACCTTATGAATGTTACGAGCAATTAGAATTTAAAATCCCAGTTGGAAAAAATGGTGATTGTTACGACCGATATTTATGTAGAATTGAAGAAATGAAAGAAAGTGTCTCTATAATTAAACAATGTTTGAATAAAATGGAAAAAGGTCCTGTAAAAAGCCAAGATGGAAAAATAACACCTCCACCAAAAAAAGAACTTAAACAATCGATGGAAGCTCTAATACATCATTTTAAATTATTTACTGAGGGATATAGAGTTCCAAATGACGAAACTTATACAGCAGTTGAAGCACCAAAGGGAGAATTTGGAGTATATCTAATTTCAGATGGTTCGAGTAAACCCTACAAATGTAAAATAAGAGCTCCAGGATTTTCTCATTTGCAATCTATGGATTATTTAATCAAAGGTCACATGTTGGCGGATGTTCCCGCTGTACTAGGATCTTTAGATATTGTTTTTGGAGAGGTAGATAGATGAGTTTAAAAAGACCAGCTAAAAATCAACCAGAAAATTTTGAGTTTAATACTTCTTCACACGAATCAGCAAAAATTATGATTAGTAAATATCCTAAAGGTAAACAACAAAGTGCAGTAATGGCATTGCTTTATATTGCTCAAAAACAAAATGACAACTGGATACCTTTAGCAGCAATGAAATATATCGCAAAGTTTTTAGATATGCCTTATATAAAAGTTTATGAAGTTGCTTCTTTCTATTCAATGTATAATTTATCTCCTGTAGGAAAATATTTTATTCAAGTTTGCACAACAACTCCATGTATGATTAGGGGTGCAAATAAATTAGTTGAAGCATGTAAAGAAAAAATATCAAAAAATGAGTCTGAACTATTGAGTGATAAAAACTGTTCATGGATGGAAGTCGAATGTTTAGGAGCTTGCGTAAATGCACCAATGATGCAAATAAATGATGATTATTATGAAGATCTAGATAAAGAAAAAACTTTAAAAATTTTAGATAAAATTTTAAAGGATGAATTACCTAAGCCAGGTTCTTATAGAGGAAGAATAAATAATGAGCCTGAAAATAATAGAAAAACACTAATGGATTTTAAAAATGCTTAAAGATCAAGATAGAATATTTCAAAATTTATATAATGATTTAGGTTCAGACGTAATTTCATCTCAAAAAAGAGGTGATTGGGTTAACACCAAAGAACTTACGAATAAAGGAAGGGATTGGATCATTAATGAAATTAAAGATTCACAACTAAGAGGTAGAGGAGGAGCTGGTTTTCCTACAGGATTAAAGTGGTCATTTGCGCCTAAGGAAATTGGAACAAGACCTCATTATTTGGTGATCAATGGAGATGAGTCTGAGCCAGGAACTTGTAAAGATAGAGATATATTAAGATTTGAACCTCATAAATTAATTGAAGGATGTTTAATTGCTTCATATGCGGTTCAAGCTCATGTTTGCTATATTTATATTAGAGGGGAATATTTTGTTGATGGACAAAAACTTCAAGCTGCAATTGATGAGGCTTATAAAAAGAATTTAATTGGTAAAAATGCAGCTGATACTGGATGGGATTTAGATATTTATATTCATTATGGTGCAGGCGCCTATATTTGCGGTGAAGAGACAGCTTTACTTGAAAGCATTGAGGGTAAAAAGGGTCAACCAAGATTGAAACCACCATTTCCGGCATTAATAGGACTTTATGGATGTCCTACAATAATTAACAATGTTGAAACTATAGCAGTAGTTCCAACAATACTAAGAAGAGGTGGTAAATGGTTTGCTTCCTTGGGAAGAGAAAAAAATACTGGAACTAAAATTTTTTGTATATCAGGAAATGTAAATAATCCATGCAATGTCGAAGAAGAGATGAATATACCTTTAAAAGAGCTGATAGAGGTACATGCTGGAGGTGTAATTGGTGGATGGGATAATTTAAAGGCAGTAATTCCAGGAGGTTCTTCCATGCCTTTAATTCCAAAAGAAAAATGTGAAACATTAACAATGGACTTTGACTCATTGATGGCTGAAAAAAGTGGCCTTGGGACAGCTGGGATTGTTGTTATTAATAATGATCAAGACATTATTAAGTGTATGGCAAGAATTGCAAGATTTTATAAACACGAAAGTTGTGGACAGTGCACACCTTGTAGAGAAGGTTCAGGCTGGATGTGGAGAATGCTAGAAAGAATGGCTAGAGGGGAAGCGTCAAAAGATGAAATCGACATGTTAGGTGATGTAACAAAACAAATAGAGGGACATACAATTTGTGCTTTTGGAGAAGGTTCATCTTGGCCTGTACAAGGTTTATTAAGACACTTTAAAGATGAAATAAAAAAAAGAAATAAATTTGACCCGATTGTTAAAGAAAATAAAAATATTCCTTATTTAGTGGATCAACATTTATTAGATAAAAATGCTTAAAATTAAAGTAAATGATACTGAGGTAGAAGTTGAAGAGGGTCTGACGGTACTCCAAGCTTGCGAAAAAGCTGGAGTTGAAATACCAAGATTTTGTTATCATGAAAAATTATCAATAGCTGGTAATTGTAGAATGTGTTTAGTGGAGATGGAAAAATCTCCAAAACCAATAGCCTCATGTGCAATGCCAGCCGCAGATGGAATGGTAATAAAAACTAATACTCCAAAAATAGAAAAATCAAGAAAAGGTGTAATGGAATTTTTATTAGCAAATCACCCTCTTGATTGTCCTGTATGTGATCAAGGTGGTGAGTGCGATCTTCAAGACCAATCAATGTTTTATGGAATAGATAAATCAAGGTTTAAAGAAAATAAAAGAGCTGTACCAGACAAGAATATGGGACCACTAATTAAAACACAAATGACGAGATGTATCCATTGCACAAGATGTGTAAGATTTGCTACAGAAATTGCAGGAGTTCCAGAGCTAGGAGCAATAGGGAGAGGTGAAGATATGCAAATTACCACTTATTTGGAACAATCAGTACAATCAGAATTATCTGGAAATGTTATAGATTTATGTCCGGTTGGGGCATTGACCTCAAAACCTTATATATTTGAAGCTAGACCATGGGAATTAAAAAAAACTGAAACTATTGATGTAATGGATGCTGTAGGTTCTAATATTAGAGTAGATACCTATGACTGGGAAGTAAAAAGAGTTTTACCTATAATAAATGAAGATATTAACGAAGAATGGATATCCGACAAAACAAGATATGCATGTGATGGTTTGTTAAATCAAAGACTCGATACACCATATATTAAATATAATAATAAATTTGAAAAAGCTTCATGGGATGAAGTTTATAAAATTATTAAATCAAAAATAGAGAATACGGATAAAGAAAAAATATGTGGATTTGTAGGTGATCTAACAAACATGGAAGCAGGCTTCATGTTTAAGGAATTTTTTGAAAGAACGCTAAATACAAACAAATATGAGTCCAGGTCATCTCAAAGTTTTATTGATAACTCAGTTAGAGAAAACTATTTATTCAATTCAACAATCAATGGTATAGAGAAAGCAGATCTGATTTTATTAATTGGAACCAACCCTAGATTTGAAGCAACAATGGTTAATGCTAGAATTCGAAAAGCTTATTTAAAAAACAGTACTGAAATAATTTCTTTAAATAATGTTGGAGATTTGACTTATCCATATGAATATTTAGATGAAAAAACTCAAACAATTAAAGATATTGTTGAAAATAATAATGTAGTATCAAAAAAAATATTAGATTCTAAAAAACCTATGATTATCCTTGGAGAATCATTTTTAAATACGAAATCAGCAAATTACTTATTTTACTCATTAAAAAATTTTTTGATGAAAAATAATAAAATTACAGAAGAATGGAGAGCATTAAATATTTTATCTACAGATGCAGCGACAGTTGGTAATTTTGATTTAGATATAATTAACGAAAATGACTATTTGATAAATAATTTAAAGGAAAATAAATTTGAATTAATTTATTTATTAGGTCAAGATAATTTAAACTTTACCAAAAAAAATGAATTTATAATTTATCAAGGTAGCCACGGAGACAAAGGTGCTGAGATAGCTGATATAATTCTTCCAGGCGCAGCTTACACTGAACAATCAGCTCATTTTACTAATTTAGAGGGAAAAATTCAAAAAGCTTACAAAGCGTCTTATCCTCCAGGAGATTCCAAAGAAGATTGGCTAATAATTAATGAGCTAGCTGAGATGATGAATAATAGAAAACTTTTCAATGATAAAGATGAACTTGAAAGTAGTATGTTTAATTATTTAAATCTAAAAAAAGAAAAACAAAAATCTGACTCTATTAAAGAAGTAAATCGAGACAATTTTAAAAATGAAACTTTAAAAATTAGATTTAAAGATTATTATTTTTCAAATGTAATAGCGCGCTCATCTAAAACAATGTTAGATTGTTATAATTCAAAAGTTGATATTAAGCGGACAGGTACAGAGGGATAATTAATGGAATATTTTAATATAATTTTTCAAGAGGTTTACAAGATTTTATTTTTACTAGTTCCAGTTTTAGTTTCTGTTGCAATGATAGTTTGGCTAGATAGAAGAGTTTGGGCTTTTGTTCAAAAAAGACAAGGGCCAAATGTTGTAGGTCCATTTGGATTGTTACAATCTCTTGCAGACGCCTTAAAATATATTTTCAAAGAAATAATTATCCCAGCTAGCTCAAATAAAGTAATTTTCATTCTTGCACCAATAATTACCATGACATTAGCTTTGATAGCTTGGGCAGTAATTCCATTTAGTGAAAATCATGTTTTAGCTAATATTAATGTTGGAATTTTGTATATTTTTGCTGTTTCATCCTTAGGAGTTTATGGAATTATTATGGGCGGGTGGGCTTCAAATTCGAAATATCCTTTTTTAGGATCTATTAGATCTGCAGCTCAAATGGTCTCTTATGAAGTTTCGATAGGTATTATTATAATCAATGTATTGCTTTGCGTTGGCTCATTAAATTTGAATGACATTGTCATAGCACAAAAAAACATGTGGTTTATAGTTCCTTTATTTCCGATGTTTGTAATTTTTTTTATATCAGCATTAGCTGAAACTAATAGACCTCCATTTGATTTACCTGAGGCAGAAGCTGAATTGGTAGCGGGATACCAAACAGAGTATTCAGGAATGATGTATGCTATGTTTTGGTTGGGTGAATACGCTAACATTTTATTAATGTGTGCTTTAGGATCTATTTTATTTTTGGGTGGATGGTTATCACCAATAGATATTTATCCCTTTACTTTAATCCCTGGAGCAATTTGGTTAATTTTTAAAATTTTATTATTATTTTTTTTATTTGCTTTAGTTAAAGCGATAGTCCCAAGATATAGATATGATCAATTAATGAGACTAGGTTGGAAAATATTTCTTCCATTATCACTAACTTATGTTGTATTAACTGCTAGTTATCTTTTTTATTTTAACCTATTACCGACAATCTAAATGAAAATAACAAGATTCTTTAAAACAATTTTAATGACAGACTTTATTGGAGGGTTGATCATTGCAATAAAAGAACTTTTTAGACCAAAAAAGACAATAAACTATCCATTTGAAAAAGGTAAAATTAGCCCAAGATACAGAGGGGAACATGCTTTACGTAGATACCCTAATGGTGAAGAAAGATGTATTGCTTGTAAGTTATGTGAAGCTGTATGTCCTGCTCAAGCAATAACTATAGAGTCATCACAAAGATCAGATGGAAGTAGAAAAACCACTCGATATGATATTGATATGATGAAATGTATTTACTGTGGATTGTGCGAAGAATCTTGCCCTGTAGATGCTATTGTGCAGGGACCTAATTTTGAATTTTCAACAGAAACAAGGGAAGAGCTTTATTACACTAAAGACAAACTTTTAGATAACGGAGACAGATGGGAGAATATTTTAGCCGCAAATATCAAAACTGATAGCCCTTACAGATAATTAATGATAGCTCATTCAATTTTTTTTTATTTTTTTTCAATTGTTGCAATTATATCTGCGATAATGGTTACGGCTTCAAAAAATACAGTCCACTCTGTTTTTTTTCTTATATTAGATTTCATAAGCATATCCTGCTTATTTATAATGATTGGAGCAGAATTTTTAGGAATGATAATGTTGATTGTATATGTTGGGGCTGTAGCTGTTTTGTTTTTGTTTGTAGTTATGATGTTAAATGTTGCTCAACAAAAAAATCAATGGTTCTTATCGAAATCTAGCTCAGATCACATACCGATAGGTTTTATTATAAGTGCAATTATTTTTTTTGAACTATTAATTGTTGTAGGTGGATGGAAATATAAACCGGATTTAGTTAATCCAAATAATATATCTTTGTACAATGGTGTTAGTAATACACATTCTTTAGGTCAAGTATTATACACCGACTATATTCATATTTTTCAAATAAGTGGAATGATTTTATTGGTTGCAATGATAGGAGCAATTGTTCTTACATATAGACAAAGAGAAGGTGTTAAAAAACAAAGTTATGTTAAACAAATTTCAAGAGAAAGATCTGAAGGTGTAGAAGTCCTAGAAGTAGAATCAAATAAAGGAATTAAAATTGATGACTGATATAGGTTTAGGGCATTATTTAACGTTAGGGGCTGTAATTTTTACTATTGGTGTAATAGGTATTTTTTTGAATAGAAAAAACATCATTGTAATTCTAATGAGTATAGAATTAATCTTATTAGCCGTTAATATTAATTTGGTATCTTTTTCAATTTATTTAAATGATTTATCAGGTCAAATTTTCACTTTATTTATTTTGACTGTAGCTGCTGCTGAGGCTGCGATTGGCCTTGCAATCATAGTTGTCTACTACCGAAATTCTGGAACTATACGTGTAGAGGAAATAGATAAATTAAAAGGATAAAATGGAAATCTCAATTATAGCTTTACCTTTAATAGCTTCAATAATATCTGGATTTTTTGGAAAATTAATTGGAGATAGAAATTCAGAAATTATTACAAGTTTATTAGTATCAATATCCGCAATTTTTTCAGCTTTTATATTATATGAGGTCATTTTTAATCAATATCAAGACAATATCATAATTGCTACCTGGATAAGTTCTGGAACGTTAGATGTTAATTGGTCAATGAAAATAGATTCTTTATCATCAATTATGTTAGTTGTTGTAACCTCCGTTTCATCTTTAGTTCACATTTATTCAATCGGATACATGTCTGATGATCCACACAAACCAAGATTTATGGCTTACTTATCATTATTTACTTTTGCAATGTTAATGTTGGTAACATCAGATAACTTTATTCAGTTATTTTTTGGTTGGGAAGGTGTTGGACTTTGTTCATATTTTTTAATAGGATTTTGGTTTAAAAAAGATTCAGCTAACACTGCTGCAATTAAAGCGTTTGTAGTAAATAGAGTAGGGGATTTTGGTTTTGCTCTTGGTATTTTTTTAATTTTTTATTTATTTGGAACTGTAAATTATTCCGAAGTTTTTGAACTAATCCCTACAATAACTGAAAAAAATCTTATTTTTTTAGGTATTCAGTTAAATGCTGTAGATTTAATTTGCCTACTTTTATTTGTTGGGGCAATGGGAAAATCTGCTCAAATATTACTACATACCTGGTTGCCAGATGCTATGGAAGGTCCAACTCCTGTCTCAGCGCTTATTCATGCAGCAACGATGGTAACCGCAGGTGTCTTTTTGGTTGTAAGATGTTCACCTATATATGAATACTCTGAATTAGCACTCAATGTCATAACAATCGTTGGTATGAGTACTGCTTTTTTTGCTGCCACTGTAGCACTTGTTCAAACTGATATAAAAAAGATAATTGCTTATTCAACTTGTAGTCAATTAGGATACATGTTTTTTGCAACTGGTGTAGGAGCCTATAATATCGCGATGTTTCATTTATTTACACATGCTTTTTTTAAAGCTTTGTTGTTTTTAGGATCTGGATCAGTCATTCACGCTTTTAAAGATGAGCAAAACATAAATAATATGGGAGCTGTATGGAAAAAATTACCTTATACATATGGTTTAATGATTATAGGAACTCTAGCTTTAACTGGATTTCCTTTTTTATCTGGATTTTATTCTAAAGATGCAATTATAGAGTTTGCTTATTTAAGAGGAAATACCACAGGCTACTACGCTGCTGGTATTGGAATTTTAACAGCATTTTTAACTTCAATTTATTCATGGAGACTAATTTTTAAAACCTTTCATGGTGACTATAATAATAAAAATATCAATATAGAAGAAACTCATGAATCACCTCTTGTTATGTTAATACCTTTAATTTTACTTTCAATTGGAGCAATATTTGCGGGATATATTTTTAAAGATTTATTTATTGGCAATGGTGAATTCACTATCTTTTGGCAAGATTCAATCTTCTTTTTAAAACCTTTAAGCACTGAACATCCACCTTTTTGGTTCTTAGTTTTAACACCAATTCTTGTGATTTTATCAATCCCCATTGCCTACTATTTGTTTGTTAGAAACAAAGATCTTACCGAGAAGATTGCGAACGTAAACAAACCTTTATACAATTTTTTATTAAATAAATGGTACTTTGATGAGCTTTACGATATGTTAATTGTTAAACCATCAAAAAAGTTGGGATTATTTTTATGGAAATTTTTTGATATAAAATTAATAGATGGTTTTGGTCCTGATGGTATTTCAGCTTTTATTAAAAGATGCTCTTTAAAAGCCAATAAATTTCAAAGTGGTTTTATATATCATTATGCATTTGTGATGTTACTTGGTTTTTCTGCTTTATTAACTTTCTTAATTGTTAAATAATGAATTTTCCTATTCTTTCTTCTCTAATTTTACTTCCTTCAATAGGAGCACTTTTTTTATTTTTTACAAAAAGTAACAAGGAAAATAACATTACAGTGAAATATGTTGCTTTATTTACCTCTCTTGTAAATTTTTTTTTATCTATTTATTTGTGGATATTATTTGACCAATCAACCTCAGAATTTCAATTTATTGAAGATAGGATATGGATTGAAAGCTTAATTAATTATAAAGTAGGTATTGATGGTATTTCAATATTATTCATTATTTTAACAACTTTTATAACACCACTTTGTATTATTTCAGTAAATAACTCTATTAAAAATAGATTAAGTGAATTTTTGATAGCTGTATTAATCATGGAGTCTTTCATGATTGGTGTTTTTTGTTCATTAGATTTAGTTGTTTTTTATTTATTTTTTGAAGCAGGCTTAATCCCAATGTTTTTAATCATAGGAATTTGGGGAGGTACTAGAAGAGTGTATTCTGCTTTTAAATTTTTTTTATTTACACTCTTAGGCTCTGTTTTGATGTTAGTTGCTATAATTTCAATATATTGGATATCTGGAACCACGGATGTAGTTAAATTATATGAGTTAGGCATTGATGCAAAATATCAGAATCTTTTATGGTTAGCTTTTTTTAGTTCGTTTGCAGTCAAAACTCCTATGTGGCCAGTTCATACTTGGTTACCAGATGCCCATGTTGAGGCACCAACTGCAGGCTCTGTATTATTAGCTGCAATTTTACTTAAAATGGCAGGTTATGGATTTATAAGATTTTCTTTAGGATTATTTCCAATTGCCTCGGAAATATTTACACCTCTAATTTACATCTTAAGTGTTGTTGCTATTATTTTCACTTCTTTTATTGCTTTAATGCAAGAAGATATGAAAAAGCTTATTGCATACTCATCAGTTGCACACATGGGTTTTGTAACTTTAGGAATTTTTACAATACAACAACAGGGAATTGAAGGAAGTATAATTCAAATGATTAGTCATGGACTTGTTTCTGCTGCACTTTTCTTGTGTGTTGGAGTGGTTTATGATCGAATGCATTCTAGATTAATAAGTACTTATGGTGGTATAGTAAATATTATTCCAAAATACTCTGTTTTATTTATGTTATTTACTTTAGCTGCACTTGGTTTACCAGGAACTAGTGGATTTGTGGGTGAATTCTTAATTTTAATGGGAGCATTTAAGGATAATTTTTTAGTAGCTGTTATTGCAAGTTTAGGAGTGATAATAGGAGCTGCATATATGCTTTGGTTGTACAAAAGAGTTGTTTTTGGAAAATTAGTCAATTTAGATTTAAAAGAAATGGTAGATCTGAATAAGTCAGAATTATTTATTTTAACATGTCTAGCTATCCCAACTTTATTTTTTGGATTTTACCCAGAACCTTTAATAAATACTATAGAAGTTTCAATCAGTGATCTAATAAGTGCTTATAATATTAATGTAGTGGATAATTAAAATGTCAAATTTAGAATTAGTTTTTCCAGAAATTTTTCTTTCTTTATCCATAATGTTTTTATTAATTTTAGGTGTTTTTAAAAAAAACAGTTCAAAATTAATTCAAAACCTTTCATTAATTATTTTACTTATTATCGCTGTAATTACATTTAATGAAACCCTAGGTATTGAAGAAACACTTTTGTTTAATGGTAGTATTATCATTGATTATTTGTCATCATTCATGAAAATAGTTACTTTATTAGCTGCTTTCTTAGTCTTAATAATTTCATCAAATTATTTAAGAACCTTCAAAATTTTTAAAATTGAATATCAAATTCTAATTTTAAGTTCAGTTTTAGGGATGATGATAATGATTAGTTCTAATGACTTAATAGTATTTTATATGGGGCTAGAACTTCAATCGTTAGCTCTATATGTTTTAGCAACATTCAACAGAGATCAGCTTAAATCATCTGAAGCTGGATTAAAGTACTTTGTTTTAAGTGCACTTTCTTCAGGATTATTACTTTATGGCTGTTCATTAATTTATGGTTTTACAGGTTCAACAAACTTCAATTTAATAGCTACACAACTAAATTCGAATGAATATGCATTAACTTTTGGAATAGTTTTTATTCTAGTAGGTTTAGCATTTAAAATTTCGGCTGTGCCATTTCATATGTGGGCACCAGATGTTTATGAGGGATCGCCAACCCCTGTAACTTTATTTTTCACAATGGTTCCAAAAGTTGCTGCTCTTACTGTATTTATAAGATTTTTATATGTTCCTTTTTTAAATTTAATTGATCAATGGCAAATGATACTGGTTTTTCTTTCTATTGCTTCAATGCTTTTTGGAGCAATCGCTGCAATAGGACAAACTAATTTAAAAAGACTTATAGCCTACAGTTCTATAAGTCATATTGGTTACTCTCTAGCTGGTTTAGCAACAGGTTCAAATGAAGGCATACAAAGTTCAATAATATACATAACTATATATATATTAATGAATTTAGGATTCTTTTCATGTTTGTTAATGATGAAGAGGAATAATGAGTATCATGAAAATATTGAAGATTTATCTGGTTTATCAAAAAATCACCCATTGTTATCTTTATCATTGTTAGTAATTTTATTTTCGTTAGCCGGAATTCCACCATTAGCTGGATTCTTTGCTAAATTTTATATTTTTAAATCTGTTATAGAACAATCAATGTATTTTTTGGCTATAGTTGGTTTATTATCAACAGTTGTAGCAGCATTTTATTATCTGAGGATAATTAAGATAATGTATTTTGATAAAGAAAAAGAGAAATACGATACAGATCACAGTTTATGGCTTAAGTTTTCCCTAACCGCTTCTACATTATTAATTTTAATATATTTTGTTTTCCCGAGCCAATTAATAAAAGTAGTCTCAAAAATTAACATTATTTAATGAAGTTCAGGATCTTTAGATTCAAGAAAGTAGAAAGTACAAATAATTCAGCAATTAAGATTATTAAAAATTCTACTATAGATTATGGCATGATCATTTCAAATGACCAAAAAAATGGCAGAGGTCAATATGGAAAGAAGTGGATTTCTTATAATGGGAATTTGTTTGTAAGTTTTTTTTACAAGTATGATAATTTGGCAGTTTCTTTAAAACAGATTACTAAAATTAATTGTTTATTGGTAAAAAAATTACTTTCTAGTTATTATAAAAAGAAAATTATCTTTAAAAAACCTAATGATTTATTGATAAATAAAAAGAAAATTTGCGGGATATTACAGGAAAAAATTAGTAAACTTAACAAAAAATATTTAATTGTAGGTATTGGAATTAACTTAATAAAAAGTCCAAAATTGAAAAATTATTCCACAACCAATCTAACTGAATTATTGAACGAAAAAGTTTCTAAAAATAAAATTGAAAAACAAATTAAAAGGATTTTTGAGGTCAAACTTAACAAATTATTAAAATAATTATGTATATTTTAGGTGATATAGGAAATTCAGAAACTAAAGTCTATTTAGTTGATACAAAAAATACAATTTTAAGAAATATAAATTTTTCATCAAAACAAATAAATAATAAAACTTTAAATCAAAAATTCAAATATTTAATTAAAGATTTCAAATCTATCAACAAAATTTTATTTTGCAGTGTTGTTCCAAAATCTTTTTATTTAATTAAAAAATTTTTATCAAAAAAGATTAAAAAAAAATGTTATGAAGTTAAAGATTTGAAATTAAGATCATTGATTAATATTAAAGTAAATTTTAAACAAGTTGGTTCTGATAGACTTACAAATGCAATAAGTCTTATTAATAAAAAAGATAATTTTATTATTTTAGATTTTGGAACAGCCACAACCTTTGATGTCGTAACTCAAAATACTTATAAAGGAGGTATTATTGCTCCTGGCATAAAAATTTCTCTTAATACTTTGTCTGATAAAGCAACTTTAATTCCTAAAATAAATCTAAAACAAATCAAAAAAGTGATAGGTAATGATACAATTAGTGCGGTAAGATCTGGTTTTTTTTGGGGATATGCTGGTTTAATTGACAATATTGTCAATTTGATTAAGAAAGAAACAGGAAAATCTTTTAAACTAGTAATTACTGGAGGATTTTCTGATTTATTAAAAAATTCAATTAAAACTAAATTAAAACAAAATAAAGATATCACTATAAAAGGTTTAATCAAAATTTCTAAGTTAATTAAATAAATGAAAGACGAATTATTATTTTGTCCTCTTGGAGGATCTGGAGAAATTGGAATGAATATGAACCTGTTTGGTTATGGTCAACCAGGAGATCACAAATGGATAATGGTAGATATTGGTGTAACATTTGCTGATGATACTATTCCAGGAGTTGATCTAATTTATCCTGACCCAGGTTTTATTGTTGAAAGAAAAGATAATTTGTTAGGAATTATTCTAACACATGCTCATGAAGATCATATAGGAGCTATTGCACATTTGTGGCCAAAACTAAAATGTAAAATTTATGCAACTCCTTTCACAGCAATATTGATTAGAGAAAAATTTAAAGAAAAACATATAGATATTACTAATGATCTTAAAATTGTAGAACTAAATGGTACAGTTGCCTTAGACCCATTTGATATAGAATACATTACATTAACTCATTCCATTTTAGAACCCAATGGTTTAAGAATTAAAACCCCAGCAGGTGTAATATTACATACTGGTGACTGGAAGGTAGATCCAAATCCATTAATTGGTGATCAAATTAATTCTAAAAGATTAAAAGAAATTGGTGAAGAAGGTGTTCTAGCTATGATTTGTGACTCAACAAATGTTTTTAGCGCTGGAAGATCTGGTTCAGAATTAGATGTAAGAAAAAATTTATTGAATATAATGAGTCGTTTAAAAAAAAGAATTATTATTACATCTTTTGCTTCTAATGTAGCAAGAATGGAATCAGCTTTTTATTGTGCAGAAAAAACTGGAAGACAAATTTCATTAGTTGGTAGATCGATGCATCGAATTTATAAAGCTGCAAGACAATGTGGATACCTAAAAAATACAATAGAACCCATTGACCCTAGAGATGCAAAAAGTTTTTCAAGAGAAAAAATTGCTTATTTGTGTACTGGGAGCCAGGGTGAACCTATGGGGGCCATGATGAGAATATCTAGCTATACACATCCAGACGTATTTATTGAAAAGGATGATGCAGTTATTTTTTCTTCAAAAATAATCCCAGGTAACGAAAAAAAACTTTATAAACTTCATAATCAATTAGTTAAAGATGGAATTGAAGTTATATCAGAAGAAACTGAATTTATTCATGTTTCGGGCCACCCTAATCGTGAGGATCTTAAAGATATGTATCAATGGGTAAAACCTAAATGTGTTATTCCTGTTCACGGAGAGCATAGACACATGATTGAACACATAAATTTTGCAAAAGAAATGCAAGTACCAAATCCTGTTCAAGTTGAAAATGGGGATATTGTAAAATTATATCCTGGCAGTAAACCTGAAGTTTATGATAAAGCTCCAAGTGGTAGATTGTACTTGGATGGAAATGTCAGTGTAGAGGAGGACTCTCAATCAATTAAAGATAGAAAAAATTTAGGAGTGAATGGATATTTAGAAGTAACTATTTTAATTACACCCAAAGGAAACATTCACAATAATCCCATTACAACTTTTAGAGGATTACCAATCTATGAAAAAGATGAGTTTATTTATGGTTTAGAAAATGAAATAGAAAAAACAACTAGATCATTTAAATTGGGAAATAAACAACAAGAACACAATTTAATAGATGCACTTAAAATTGCTTGTAGAAAATTTACAAAAGAAAAAACAGGTAAAAGACCTTTTACAAATATTAATTTAGTAAAAATTTAATGAGTTTCACAGGTTTAGCTATTATCTACATCATCATTTGGTGGATTGTATTTTTTGCTATTTTACCGATAGATGTTGAGAGAAAAAAAACAAACAAAATAGAAGGTGAAGATCCTGGATCACCAGAAAATCCAAAAATGTTAAAAAAATTCATTTATTGCACAGGAATAACAACGATTCTATTCATTATCATTTATTTATTAATGAAATTTGAATATTTGAATTTAAGAAATATAATCATTTAACATGTTTATTTCTAAATCATTTATACCAATTCTTAAAAACAATCCATCAGAAGCGAAAATAAAGTCTCATCAATTGATGCTACGGGTTGGAATGATCAAGCAGTCTTCAGCTGGAATCTATTCATGGTTGCCACTAGGTTTTAAGGTAATGAAAAAAATTGAACAGATTGTGAGAGATGAACAAAACAAAATTGGTGCACAAGAAATTTTAATGCCAACAATCCAATCAAGTGAAATATGGAAAGAAAGTGGACGTTATGAAGATTATGGTGAAGAAATGCTTAGAATTAAAGATCGTCAAGATCGAGAAATGTTATACGGACCGACGAATGAGGAATTAGTAACAGATATATTTAGATCTTCAGTTAAATCTTATAAATCTCTTCCACAACTCTTATATCACATTCAATGGAAATTTAGAGATGAAATAAGACCGAGGTTTGGGATTATGAGATGTAGAGAATTCTACATGAAAGATGCTTATTCATTTGATGTTAATGATGAAGAAGCATTATTTTCATATAATAAATTTTTTTTGTCATATTTAAAAACATTTAAAAGATTAGATCTCACAGCTATTCCTATGGCTGCTGATACTGGACCGATTGGTGGAAATCTGTCACATGAATTTATAATCCTAGCTGAAACAGGTGAAAGTAAAATTTATACTGATAAAAGAATTTTTGATTTAAAGAGTGATGGAACAAAAATAGAAAAAAATTCACTCAATGATTTGAGAAAAAAATATGAACAATTTTATTCAGTGACAGATGAAAAATTCAAAAAAGATGAATTTGAAAAAAAAGTTGATGAGTCTAACCGTCTTAAAACAAAAGGCATTGAGGTTGGTCATATTTTTTATTTTGGAGATAAATATTCTAAACCGATGGGGTGCTCTGTAGATTTACCTGGTGGTAAGAAAGATTTTGTTAAAATGGGTTCTTATGGAATAGGAGTTTCAAGACTAGTAGGGGCAATAATTGAGGCTAAATATGATGAAAAAAATGAAATCATGAAATGGCCAATTTCTATTGCACCATATGAAGTTGCTATAATTCCTATGATTAATAAAAATGATACTTCATCGCTAAAGAAGGCAAATGATATTAATTTAGAATTTCAAAAACATAATATTGAGACCATCATAGATGATACGGACGAAAATTTTTCATCAAAAGTGAAAAAAATGAATCTGATAGGAGCTCCTTTTCAAATTATTATTGGCAAACATACAGAGGGAGATTTGTTAGAATTTAAAGAAACAGGTAAAGAGTCTAAAAAAATTAATTTAGCAGAAATTATTAAGATTATTAGAACACAAAAAATAAAAAATTGATTTCCTCATTAGAAAAAGAAGTTACATTAAGATTTTTAAAAGCTAGAAAAAAAGATGGTTTTTTAAATATCATTTCAATTTTTTCGTTTATCGGTATTAGTTTGGGAGTTGCTGTTTTAATAATTGTTATGTCTGTAATGAATGGTTTTAGAACAGAACTTATTAATAAAATTGTTGGTTTTAATGCTCATATTACCGTTGATCCATATGACTATAAGATAGAAACAAATAAATTAAATCAAAATTTGAAAAGTATTTCTCAAGAGATGATTCTAAGTAACAGAGGTGAAGCTATAATTATTAAAAACAATATATCAAAAGGAATTTTGTTAAGAGGTTATGAAAATAAAGACTTTTCAAAATTAAAGATTTTTAATAATGATCAATTTTTAGGAAATAATAAACTTTTGTCAAAAAATTTTCTCTCAATTGGAAAAGAATTAAGTTTTACTCTTGATCTTGAAATAGGTGATAGCCTTACCCTAATGTCTTCAGCTGGAGTAGAAACAATAATTGGAAATTTACCAAAACAAAAAACATTTTTGGTATCGTCAATTTTTGAAAGTGGAATGGCGGAATTTGATAATAATGTAGCATTTATTAACTTAAATACTTTAGAAGAATTTTTTAATTTAAAAGAAAAAGACAGAAATTTGGAAATCTATTTATATAACCCTCAAAATATTGAATATCAAAAATCAATTGTCCAAAATAATTTCCCAAATGAATTTGTTTATACATGGTCTGACATGAATAGTTCCTTATTTTCAGCCTTGAAAGTTGAGAGAAATGTGATGTTTATAATTTTATCATTAATAATAATTGTTGCAGCATTTAATATTATTTCTGGTTTAACAATATTAGTTAAAAATAAAACTCGTGATATAGCTATTTTAAAATCTATAGGAGTTTTAAATAAATCTATAGTAAAAATATTTTTCTTGATTGGAGTTATTATTGGAACAACAGCAACAATTTTTGGCATAATTTTAGGTGTAACATTTTCAATGTATGTAGAAAATTTGAGACAATTTTTGAGCAATATGTTTAATATCAGTTTATTTCCTGAAGAAATTTATTTTTTAAGTTCTATGCCTTCAGAAATTAATTCATTTTCAATAATTGTTATTTCAGTTTGTTCAATTTTTATAACTATTATTGTTTCAATATTTCCAGCATTAAAAGCTGCTAAACTTGATCCTATTAAGGCTTTGAAATATGAGTAATATTATTGAAGTTTCAAATTTAAGTAAGACTTTTAGTTCCTTTAAAAAAGTAAAAGTTTTAAAAAAAATTTCTTATAATTTTAAAAAAGGCAAGATTTATTCTTTAATGGGCCCATCCGGATCTGGTAAATCTACTTTATTAAATTTACTTTCATTAATTGATAGACCAACTTCTGGTTTTATAAGTATTGAAAAAAAACAAATCAATTTTAATGATTCAAACAAAAATGACATTATTAGAGCTAATAAGATTGGTATAATTTATCAACAAGATAACTTATTATCTGATTTTACTGCATTAGAAAATATATATATGGCAAGCCTAGCCGCAGGTAATAGTAAACAATTATCAAGATCTAAAGCCCAAAAATTATTGAAAAAAGTAGGACTTTTTAATAGAGCAGAGCATTATCCATCACAACTTTCCGGTGGAGAAAAACAAAGAATATCAATTGCAAGAGCTTTAATTAACAACCCCCAAATTATTTTAGCTGATGAACCAACGG
>CACDSX010000006.1 GCA_902555655.1 uncultured Pelagibacteraceae bacterium
TTTTTTAACAATATTTTCCAGAATGTACAATTCAGCTGTATTCTGGAACTTTCTAGAGAATGAAATAAGATTTTTAATTTTTAAAGATTTTGTCGAAATTTCCAAATTTTTTATAAAAAATTTTTTAGTAAAAATTGAGCCTATTGGTATTTGAGTTTTAAGATATTCAATTTCTATACTTTCATTTCTATTAATTAGTTTTGGTCCAATTGTTTTTGCATTCAAATTTAATTTTAATGGATCTAAAACTATCTTAATCTCCTTTAAATCAATTTTAAAATTACTATCAATATTTTTTATACTTTTGGAAATATGATTATTAAATCTTGTTGTTTCAAATCCAATGAAGCTTAAATATCCAACTAAAAAAATTATTATAAAAATTAGAACAACAAAAATTTTAAGAATTATTTTCATTAGGTTTGATATAATGATTTTTCAAGAAAATCATCTATTTCTCCGTCTAATACTTTTTCAGGACTACTGTTCTCGTAATTAGTTCTATTATCTTTTACTAGTCTATATGGTTGTAAAACATAAGACCTGATTTGATGACCCCATCCAATTTCTGCTTTTGAGGCCTCAAGACTTTCTGTTTGCTTTTCTTTTTTCTTTATCTCAAAGTCATATAATCTTGCTCTCAACATGTTCATGCATGTTTCTTTATTTTTATGTTGTGATCTTTCGTTTTGACATTGTACAACTATCTTAGATGGTAAATGAGTAATTCTTACTGCGCTGTCTGTAGTATTAACGTGTTGACCACCTGCTCCACTTGATCGGTATGTATCTACCCTCAAATCTTTATCTAAAATTTCTATAATAATATTTTCATCAATAACTGGGTAAATCCAAACACTAGCAAAACTAGTATGTCTTCTTGCCCCTGAGTCAAATGGTGATATTCTAACCAGTCTATGTATACCAGACTCTTTTTTTAACCACCCAAAAACATAATCACCCTCAATTTTAATTGTTGATGATTTAATGCCTGCTTCATCTCCTTTATGTTCACTTATTAAATTTGATTTAAATTTTTTTCTATCAGACCACTTAAGATACATTCTTCGCAACATATCTGCCCAATCTTGACTTTCTGTGCCTCCTGCGCCAGCATGAATTTCAATATAGCAATCAAGCGCATCAGCTTCATCAGATAAAAAACATTTTATCTCATTTTTTTTTGCTACATTTCTTAAATCTTTAAGATTTTCTATAATTTCATTTTGTATATTCAAATTGTTTTCTTCAATAGCTAGTTGATTTAAATCATTTAAATCTTTCACCTTTTTTATTGAGTCATCTAATGAATTAATTAAATCTTCAAATAATTTTTTTTCTTTAATTGTTTTCTTTGAATTTGATTTGTTATGCCAAAAATTTGGCTCAAGTATTTCTTTGTTAATTTTTTCTAATTTTGAGTTGATGTTATTTTTTTCAAAGATACTCCTTAATTCTTTGATTAATTTTTTCTATTTCTTTTTTAAAATTTAAATATTTATTATCCATTAGTAAAACTTTAATATATTATTTGCATCTAATCTATTATTATTTGAATATAAGATTTTTCCATCAACAACATTTTTATCTTTATAAGCTTCTATGATTGTGTCTTTAGAAGAAAACTTAGCCTTTTGTCCTGTTAAAGAATCTACAACCATCATTGTTATTCCTTCTGAAACCTTAAAAGGTCTTGCATCAGATTTTTTTACTCCTTTTTTTACAAAATCTTTAAAAATTGGTAATGCAACTTTTGACCCTGTTTCATATTTACCTAATGGTTTTGGATCATCCATTCCTACATAAACTCCAATAACTAGATTTGATGTAAAACCTATAAACCAGGTATCTGTATTTTTATTTGTTGTTCCAGTTTTTCCGGCTAAATTTAATTTTAAATCTCTTAATTTTTTACCAGTCCCTCTTTGAACTACACCCTCCAAAATAGAAGTAACTTGATAAGCAGTTTGAGGTGAAAAAACTTTTTTATATTTATCTTGTATTATAGGATATTCTTTACTGGTAAAAGAAATTTCACTACAATTTAAGCATGATCTTTTATCATTATTAACAATAGTTTTACCTTCACTATCTTGAACCCTATCTATTATAATTGGCTTAATTATTTTTCCACCGTTCACAAAAGATGAATAAGCAGATGTAAGTTTTAATAATGTTGTTTCTGTTGATCCTAAAGATATAGATAATAATTCATCTGGTTTTTTATAAATACCTAGTTGCTCAGAAAAATTAACAATTTTATCTATTCCTATATTTTGAGCAATTCGAACTGTCATTAAGTTTCTAGATTTTTCCAATCCAGTTCTTAATGTAGAAAGGCCATAAAATTTCTTTCCATAATTTTCGGGTTTCCACATCTTTAAATCAGATCCTTGCTCAAGAACTAATGGAGCATCTAATATTAAAGATGATGGTGTGTAATTATTCTCAAGAGCAAGAGCATAAACAAATGGTTTAAAAGCAGAGCCGGGTTGTCTTAAGGCTTGAGATACTCTGTTAAACTCACTATCTTTAAAGCTAAAACCTCCACTTAAAGCTAAAACTCTTCCCGTATAAGGGTCCATAACAACAATTCCCCCATTAATTTTTGGAATTTGCTTTAAACTAAATTTATTATTAATATTTTCTTTAACATGAATGATATCTCCAGGTTTTAATAATTCTTCAAACTCTTTTTTTGTCCAAGAAATATCTTTATATTCTATTATACCATTTAAATTATCTTCTGTTTCTATTTTTGCTGAAAACTTATCTATACTTTTCACAATTGCAATTTTCCAATCGATTGATTTTTCTAAATTATATTTTTCTAAACCATTTAACCAATCAGAGTTATAAGACTTGTTTGTAATAACTCCACGCCATCCTTTTCTTTTATCATATTTGATAAGTCCCTCTCTTAAAGACTCTGTAGCAATTTTTTGTAATTCTAAATTGATTGGTGTGTTTATATAAAAGCCTTGTTTATAAACTTTTTCATAAGTCAATTCTTCAATTATCTTTTTTCTTACCTCTTCAATATAGTATTGTGAGTCTTCTAAGAAAACTTTTTTAGTTTTCTTTAAATTTATCTTTTTTTCTATCAATTTTTCATAATTTTTTAATTCTATAAAACCATTATCTAATAAATTTTTTAATACTAAATTTCTTCTAAATTTAGCCAATTCTATATCTCTATAAGGATTATACTTACTTGGTGCCTTTGGTAACGCTGCTAATAATGAAGCTTCAGCATAATTTAATTCTTTAATTGATTTGTCAAAATATTCTAAACTTGCAGCAGCAACTCCATAAGATCCACTTCCCAAATAAATTTGGTTTAGATATAATTCTAAAATTCTCTCTTTTGATAAAGCTCTCTCAATTCTAAAAGCTAAAATTGCCTCTTTAATTTTTCTATTTAAGCTTACCTCGTTGGTTAATAAAAAATTTTTAGCTACTTGTTGTGTAATTGTAGACGCACCTTCAAGTCTTTTTGATTTTAATAAATTTTGAATATTATTGATAATTGCTCTTATTACTCCTTTTGCATCTACTCCTGGATGTGAAAAAAAATTTTTATCCTCTGCAGATAAAAAAGCATTGATAACTGTTTTGGGAATTGAGTTATATGGTACGAAGATTCTTTTTTCTTGAGAAAAATCAGCCACTAAATCACCATTTCCAGAGTAGACCTTGCTTGAAACTGGAGGTTTATAATTTTTTAAAAATTTATAATCTGGAATATTGTTTGAAAAATTCCATAAAATACCTAAAACTAAGACTAGAAAAATCAAAGAAAAGCCTAAAAAAGCTAGGAATATATTTTTAATAAACTTATTCATTTTGTTTCCATTATATATAGGAATTTGTTAAAGATAAGGCATAAGAATTAAACAAAATTTTATAATTTAAAAAAATTAAAATGAAACAATCAAAAAACATATTATGGAAAAAAATTTATACATTGATGCTTCGCATCCAAATGAAACCCGTGTCGTGCTTAAATCTAATAGCAATATTGAAGACTATGAGTACGAGGGCTTAAAAAATAATTTAATCAAAAATAATATATACTTAGGTAAAGTAAGTAGGATAGAACCATCTCTGCAAGCTGCATTTGTAGATTTTGGTAGAGATAGACATGGCTTTTTATCTTTTAACGATATTCAATCAGACTATTATCAAATTCCAAAAAATGATTTAGAAATTATAAAACAAGAAGAGGAAAGAGCAAGGGAAGAGCTATCAAAAAAAGTAGAAGCAAAAGAGGAAGAAAATATTGCTGAGGGCAATTTAGAGATTGATGATCCTATCGAAAAAAAAGAGTCAGAAAATAAGGAAAACTCTGAGGAAGAAATAGAAAAGAAAGAATTTAAACCTAAGTTTAAAAGATATAAAATTCAAGAAGTTATAAAACCCAACCAAGTTATTTTAATACAAGTAATTAAAGATGAAAGAGGCCAAAAAGGTGCTGCCTTAAGTACTTTTATTTCTATCGCTGGAAAATACATAGTTTTGATGCCAAACACTCCAAAAGGTGGTGGTATTTCAAGAAAAATTTTTAATCCATCTGAAAGAAAAAAAATTAGAAATATTTTAAATGAAATAGAAATTCCAAAAGAAATGGGTTTGATAGTAAGAACAGCTGGTAGCAACAAGACCAAAAATGAAATAAATCTTGACCTAACTTCACTAATCAATACCTGGAATCAAATTAAGGAAACTGCTTTAAATTCTATCGCTCCTTCTTTAATTCATCAAGAAAGTGAAATTATCAAAAGAACTATCAGGGACATGTATGATGAAAATACTAAAAATATTATAGTGGAGGGAAATGAAGGGTTTAAAAAGGCTCAAAATTTTATGAAAATGTTAATTCCCTCTCAAGTAAAAAAAATTAAAAAATACAGAGGAAAAACTTCATTATTTATTGAAGAAGGTATTGAGCAAAAATTAAACCAAATATTTGATTCTGAAATAAAATTAAACTCGGGTGGGTATCTTGTTATTAATCCTACTGAAGCTTTGGTTTCAATTGATATAAACTCTGGAAGCTCAATAAAACAAAAAAATGTTGAGAGTACTGCTTTAGACACAAATCTAGAAGCTGCTGATGAAATTGCTAGACAAATAAAAATAAGAGATTTATCTGGCTTAATAATTATCGATTTTATTGACATGTTAAGTTATGGCAATAGAAAAACTGTTGAAAGAAGATTGAAAGAAAAATGTAGAATAGACAGAGCCAGAATTCAAATTGGTAGGATTAGTAATTTTGGATTATTAGAGATGTCTAGACAAAGATTAAGAGAAAGTGCTGTAAAATGGAAAATTAATTTGACCGATGAGTCTTTTGCTCAAAAACTGCTTAAAACTGTAGAATTAAAATCAGTTTTAAATAAAGCAAAATTTGTAGATTTAAAAGTTTGTGAAAAAATTTCAGATTTTTTAAAAGAAAATTTTATTGAAGATTTAACTTATTTTGAAAAAAAAAATAAAATGAAAATTGATATTATTACTGATAGAAATTTAATTATTCCAGAATATATAATTGATTTAAAAAACAAATCCAAAAAAACGATTGAAAAAATTGAACATTTTGAAAAATTAAAAAATCTAGAATTACAAAAAAAAGAAAGTAATATTATAGACCTTAAAGACAAAAAAAAAATTAAGAGAAAACCAATTAAAAAAAGGCGTTTTTATAAAAAGGCTAAATAATTCCTTTTTTAGGTGAAGATGGTTGTCCCATCAGCAATTTTTCAATTCTGCCTGAAAGATAAGATTGTCTTCCAGCAACTACGGCATTTTTAAATGCCAGCGCCATATCAAAAGGTTTTTTTGCTTTAGCTATAGCAGTATTAACTAAAACTCCATCACATCCTAATTCCATAGCAATAACAGCATCTGAAGCCTGACCCAAACCAGCATCAATAATCAATGGCAATTTTGTTTGCGCTCTTATAATTTGTATATTAATTTTATTTTGTATTCCCAAGCCTGAACCAATGGGAGCAGCTAAAGGCATAATGGCTTTAGCTCCAGAATTTTCTAATCTTTTTGCCATTAATGGATCATCATTACAATATACCATAACTTGAAAACCTTCTTTTGATAATACTTCTGTTGATTTAAGTGTTTCAATCATATCAGGGAATAAATTTTTTTTATCTCCTAGAACTTCCAATTTTACTAATTTCCATCCACCAATTTCTCTTGCTAGTCTTAGAGTTCTCAGTGCTTCTCTTGAATTAAAACAGCCAGCAGTATTTGGAAGATAAGTAATTTTTTTTGGATCAATATAATCCATTAATAATGGTTTTTTTTTATCTGATATATTAACTCTTCTAACAGCTACAGTAACTATCTCGGCACCAGATAAATTAATTGCTTTTGCACATTCAGACATATTTTTATATTTGCCTGTTCCAACAATTAATCTAGAATTAAATTTTTTATTAGCTATAGTTAGCTTATTATTAATCAATTTTAACCACCTCCAATAAAATGAACAATTTCTATTTTGTCATTCTTTTTAATTTTTATTTTATCTAATTTTTTTTTATCCAATATTTCATGATTTAACTCAATTGCTACTTTTTTTATAGGTATTTTAAGGTCCTTAATTAGATTTTGTATTTTATAGTTATCGATAACCATCTTCGATTTACCATTTAATTTAATTTTTATTTTTTTTATTTTTTTCATCGTATATAAGATGTGAATGAATAATAAAATTATTATTATTAATGGTCCAAATCTTAATCTATTAGGAGAAAGAGAACAATCACAATATGGATCTATAACTTTTGAAAAATTGAAAGAAATTTGTACCAATAAATCGAAAGATCTAGACTTAATTATAGAATTTATGCAATCAAATGTTGAGGGAGAATTGGTTAATTTAATACAGGATGCTATAAACAAATTCGATGGTATAATAATCAATGCAGCAGCTTTTACCCATACTTCAGTTGCTATTAGAGATGCTTTAGATATTTTTAAAAAACCAATAATAGAAGTGCATATCTCTAATATTTATAAAAGGGAGGAATTTAGACAAAAATCTTTGATAAGTGATATAGTTACAGGAGGAATTTTTGGTTTAGGTGCCGACGGTTATATTTTAGCCATAATTGCAATGCAAAAACTCCTGAAAAATGAAAATTGATAAAAAAATTATTAAAGAATTAAGCGACTATTTAGACGAGTTTAACCTTACTGAATTAGAATACACAGAAAAAGATACTAAGATTAAAGTTTCAAAAAATAACATTTCAATTCAAAGTCCATCTAGATCTTCTAATAAGACTTTAAATACTAAATTAGAAACTTCATTATCTGACTCTAGTGTAAAATCTGGTATCGAAGTAAAATCACCTATAATTGGAACTGCTTATCATGCACCAGAACCTGGAGCAAAAAAATTTGCTGAAGTTGGAAAAAAAATTAAAAAAGGCGATACTATTATGATAGTTGAAGCTATGAAAACTATGAATCATGTGCCTTCGACAGCTGATGGTGTTGTTAAAGAAATTTGTGTTGAAGATGGCCAACCAGTTGAGTTCGGTCAAATAATTATAATCCTAGAATAATGTTCAAAAAAATCTTAATTGCGAACCGTGGGGAAATAGCAGTTAGAATAATTAGAGCTTGTAAAGAATGGGGAATTTCAACTGTAGCTGTTCACTCAGATGTGGATAGAGATAGTATGCATGTGAGATTAGCAGATGAAAGTATTTGTATAGGCTCTCATCAACCTGTAAATAGCTACTTGAATATCCCTGCCCTTTTATCTGCAGTAGACTTAACGGGTGCAGAGGCAGTTCATCCAGGATATGGATTTTTATCTGAAAATGCGAATTTTGCAAAAGTCTTAGAAGACAATAATATCAAATTTATTGGGGCTTCCTCTAAACATATTGAAATGATGGGAGATAAAATTCAAGCAAAAAAAATTGCAAAAGAAAATGGTCTACCTGTTATTGAAGGTTCAGAAGGTGGTGTTCAAAATATAATTGAAGCTAAAGAGTTGTGTAAAAAAATTGGTTTTCCTATTCTTATAAAAGCCTCTGGAGGAGGAGGTGGTAAAGGAATGAAAATTGTTAATAAAGATGAGGAATTTGAAACACTTTTTTCTACTGCCAAATCTGAAGCAAAAAAATATTTTGGGAATGATGAAGTTTATATTGAAAAATTTTTTCAAAACCCAAGGCATATTGAAGTTCAAATTTTATCTGGAAAAAATAGAACTGTTCATTTACATGAAAGAGATTGTTCTGTTCAAAGAAGACATCAAAAATTAATTGAAGAAACTCCTAGTCCAGTTTTAAACGATGAAATAAGAAAAGACCTCTTTGAAAAAACAGTGAAAATGGTTAGTAAAATTGGTTATGAAGGTGCAGGAACAGTAGAATACATTTATGAAGATGGAAAATTTTATTTTCTTGAAATGAACACAAGAGTTCAAGTCGAGCATCCTGTATCTGAAATGGTTACTGGGATTGATATTATTAAAGAACAAATCAATATAGCATTTACAGGTGAAACTGCTTTAAAACAATCAGATGTTAATCCAAGAGGTCACGCTATTGAATGTAGAATTAACGCTGAAGATCCAAGCAAGAACTTCCAACCTTCTCCCGGAACAATTGGTATGTGTCATCAGCCATCAGGATTTAGAACAAGAGTAGATGGTGCCATATTTCAAGGATATAAAGTAACACCTTATTACGACAGCATGGTATGCAAATTAATTTGTCATGGAAGGAATAGATCAGAGGCTATTCAAAGAATGAATAGATCTCTTGATGAGTTTGTCATAGATGGTATTACAACCACAATCCCATTACATAAAAAACTATTAAATCATAAAAAATTCATCAATTCAGACTTTAACGTTAGTTGGCTTGATAATGAAAAATTAATCTAATAACAACCAACTAACCAAATATCATAAACGGGATGATCGAATGGTGCTATTGAAGGGCTAGATGAAAACATCCATCCATTAAAAACGAAAACATCATTTTTATTTTTATTTGTTAAATCTTTTACCTGTATATAAGCAGTAATTTCTGGATTGTCATCAAATTCCGAATTTTTACATTTCATACTTTTTATCAAAAGATCTTTGTATTGAGTTTCTTTACCATTTGTTAATTTCAAAAGCTTATTTTTTGAACTTATTTTATCTAAAATTTTTATATCAGTAAAATTTCCCTCTAAGTTATTATCAGATTTTAAATTTGAAAAAAAAATCTTAGATAATAAAATTAAAAAAAAAAGTAATTTAAATTTAATTTTTCCAACTTTTGTATTTTTTTTTAATAGCATTTTTATTTTTATTGGGATAATACGCTGACTCTGTTCCTGTCATATTAGGTTGATGGGGTTTTTGCCAATCATATTTTTTTAAATCATGTTTTTTTTCTATTTTGTTTGGCATAAAATGTATCCAAGAATACCATTCAACTGGGATTTTCGATGCATCAATTTCATCAGAATAAATAACCCATCTTTTTCCTTTCTTGCTTTCATAATATCTATTACCAAATGAGTCTTCACCTACTAACTTTCCAAAAAAAATAGTTTTTATTCTTGTTCCAAATGTATCTTGATTCCACCAAGTGAAAATTTTTCTTAACAATGTCAACATATAAAATTAATTAAGTTTCAATTCAAAATTGTATAAATTAAATTAGACTAAAATTTGATTTTGTATATAAATAATTTAATTCGTTAATAAAATTAATTTTTAAAATTGGGGTCAAATGTCTAAATACTTAGTAGAAACATATTATACGTGTACATTTAAAGTAAATCATTATTTAGATGATATTAATGAAACAGAGCTTAAGAATCTTGAAAAAAGAGATGATGGAAAATTTGAGGTTATAGATGTTAAATTAGATAATAGAAAAACTAAAAATCTTGATCCAAAAAATAATAAAGTCATTGAAAATAAGAAAATTGATATAATTTCAGAAAATACAGATGTACCTAAAAATTTAGAAAATATTATAAAATCCAATAATTCTAGTTCAGATAAAAATAGTAAGAGATTTAGTATGCCAGATAGAAGAAAAGGCTATATCCAAAAAGCTACTATTGGAGATCACAAAGTTTATTTACATACTGGTGAATACGAAGATGGAAAGATTGGTGAAATTTTCATTGATACAAGCAAGGAAGGTGAGCTAGTAAAAGCATTAATGAATAATTTTGCCATCGCAGTTTCCCTTGGTTTGCAATATGGAGTTCCGCTAGATGAATTTATTAGTGCATTTGTAGGAACAAAGTTTGAACCTTCTGGAAAAGTATATGGTAATGACAGAATTATGAGTGCATCCTCAATTTTAGATTATATATTCAGAGAATTGGCTATTTCATACCAAAACAGAGAAGATCTTGCACATACTCCAGCAATTGGAAATTTAGATAGCTCCAATTTGGAGGAACAAAATTCCGACGGACAAAATCAATTATTAAAAATTGTAAAGGATATTACAAGTAAGGGATTTGTAAGAAATAATTATAAAAAAAATTTAGTAGATTTATCTGATATTAAAATAAATTTAAAAGGTAAAAAATAAATTACTTTTTTAAATTTAAGGATAAGTTCAATTCTTTGAGTTGATTTTCACTAACCTCAGATGGTGCTTTCATCATCAAATCCTCAGCGTTTTGGTTCATTGGAAACATTGTTACCTCTCTTATATTTTTTTCATTAGCCAAAAGCATTACTATTCGATCAATACCAGGAGCTATTCCACCATGTGGTGGTGCACCAAAACTTAGAGCATTAATCATTCCACTAAATTTTTCATCAACTTGTTTATTATCATAACCTGCTATAGAAAAAAGTTTATACATTAATTTAGGTATATGGTTTCTAATTGCACCAGAAGAGAGTTCTATACCATTGCAAACTATGTCGTATTGATATGCAAGAATATCTAATGGTTTTTCAAAATTAATTTTATCTATATCTCCTTGAGGCATAGAAAACGGATTGTGACTAAACTCAATTTTATTAGTTTGTTCGTCTTTTTCAAACATTGGATAATCAACAACCCAACAAAATGCAAAAATATTTTCATCTATCAAGCTTAAGTCTCTTGCTATTTTATCTCTTGCTGAAGATAATATTTTTTCTAATTCTTTTTGTTTAGCGCAAGCTAAAAAAATACTATCACCAACTTTTGCCCCAGTTTGTTTCATTATTTCTTCTAGAGATTCTTTAGAAAAAAATTTTCCAATTGGTCCTTTTGCTGATATTTCTGTATTTTTTTCTATTGTAAAATAGGCTAAACCTGAAGCACCCTGTTCTTTTGCCCATCTATCGATATTATCAAAAAAGCTTCTAGGCTTATCTTTTGTGTCTTTTGTTATAATACATCTGACTCTTGATCCGTTTTTTACAAGTTTTTTAAATATATCAAAAGAAACATCATCTCTTGAAAAAATTTTGGTAATATCATTTATAATTAAAGGATTTCTCAAATCTGGTTTATCACTTCCATATTTTAATAAAGCGTCAAAATAAGAAATTTTAGGAAATTCATTAAATATTAATCTTTTATTTGAAAATTTTTTAAAAGTATTGACTAGCAATTTTTCAACAACTTGAAAAACATCTTCTTGTTGAACGAATGACATTTCTAAATCTAATTGATAAAATTCACCTGGACTTCTATCGGCTCTTGCATCTTCATCTCTAAAACAAGGTGCAATTTGAAAATATTTGTCAAAACCAGATACCATTATTAATTGTTTAAATTGCTGAGGTGCTTGAGGTAATGCATAAAATTTTCCTGGATTTAATCTACTTGGCACTAAGAAATCTCTTGCACCCTCCGGACTAGATGAGGTTAATATCGGCGTTTGAAATTCCAAGAAACCCAACTTATTCATTTCACTTCTGATGAAGGAAATTACTTTTGATCTTAAAATTATATTTTCATGTATTTTTTTCCTTCTTAAATCTAAAAATCTATATTTTAATCTTATCTCTTCAGAATATTCTTGATCACTAAATACGGGCATTGGTAATTCCTTACACTCACCCAAAATAACAAATTTATTTATTACAACTTCTACCTCGCCTGTATCAATATCTTTATTAATTGTATCATTAGTTCTATCAACAACTTTACCATCAATCTTAATTACAGTTTCTAATTGAACTTTTTCTAATTCTGCGAAATTTGAATTATCTTTATCTATAATACATTGTGTAATTCCATAATTATCTCTTAAATCAATAAATAAAAGATTTCCGTGGTCTCTTTTTTTATTAATCCAACCAGAGAGAAGTACATTGTTTCCAACATCTTTCTTTCTTAATTCACTGCAATTATGGCTCCTATATTTATTCAAATATTACCTCAATACATCTTTTATTATTTTAAAATCAATTGATTTTTTTTTTTTTAAACTCATTTCGTCGATCTTATATATGAAATCAAATATTTTGCTATATGATCTGTCAATTCTTTTAATAATGAAGTTAATTAATTTTTTATCTATCAAAATTTGACGATCTGAAAAATTTTTTAATAATAGTGCGAATATTAATTCATCATCTGGTTTTTCTATCGTTTGTAATAAGAAATTTTTAGCTCTTGATTTTAAATCATTAAGCTCAAATTTTATACTTGTTATAGGTTCATTTGAAGTAATTATTAAATATTTGTTATCCTGATCTACAATATTTATTAATGAATAAACTAATTTTTCATTTACATTTTTTTCAATATTTTCAAGGATAATATTTTCATGAGCTTTTATCTCTTTTAGATTATCATTATTTAAAAATTTAGACTCTAATTTAATACCTTTATTTTTTTTCAAAAAAATTTTTGTTAAGTGTGTTTTTCCAGAAAAATTTTCTCCAATAATATTTACAAAGTTTTTTTCCCATTTAGGCCAATTATGTAGAAAATTAAAAATATGTTCATTGCTTTTTGAAACATAGAAATCTTCATATCCAAAATTTTTTTCATGATCAAATTTTATTATTTGTTGATTTAAATCTCTCATTGTAAAATCCAAGTTTGATTTTGTGTATCAAAATTGTAATTTTTATCACTCATCTTTTTTAAAAAAATATTTGGTGTTCCATTAAATATAATTTGGTAGTAAGTAAAATTTGTATCAAATTTTGAGATAAAAAATTCATAAACTAAATCTGTTTCATTTAAAACTTTTTCAAAATTCGTTGTTTTTATATTATCATTATTATTCACTTTGACATTTAACGTCAATTTTATAGAAGTATTAATTTGATTATAATTTTTCCAATGATCTTCATAAATTACTTTTAGATTGTTAATTACATCATCCAAATCCTCTTTATTGTTTATATTAACTGAGGAAAAAGATTGATTTTTTAATGTTATAATTCCATCAACTGTTATTCTTGATAAAACTCTTGCCCCTTTGTCATTTTTAAAAATAAGAGTTATTATAGAATCTTCCAGATCATATTTATCTGTTATTTCTTTAAAATCGTATTTTTCAATAAATTCATATTTACTTTTTATTAAATCTAAATCCTCTAAATCTTCAGTAGGTAAAATATATTTTATCAAATCTAATTTATTTTGATTTTTGTTCCATTCTTCATAAATCTTATTGTTATAAAATATCAATAAATCTTTTTTATTTTCGTCAATAATAATTGGAATAAATAAAAAACCCTTTCTCTCCGGTATCGATGGAAAAATATTTCTTTTTTCTAAGTAACTAAATACTTTTTTTTTATTAAATGACACTCCTAAATTAACATAATATACATCATCAATAAATTTTTCTTCTTTAATTGTAAAAGACTCAATCATTCCCTTAACTTCATTTAATTTAATTTGACTAATCTTTTTTTGATCTGAAGAGTTTAATATTATTGAAAGTAATTGAATGTATGCTTTTCTAAAACCCTCGTCTATTACCTCATTTTTATTAAAATTTATCTCAAATGGTCTAGTTATATCTATATCATGAATTTCAAAAGATTTTGCCTCTGATTTATCTGTGGAAAAAAAAAATATATTTAGAGATAGAGATATAAAAAAAATATATAAGAATTTTGAATGATAAATTTTATGACAATTTTTCATACCCTATAGTAATGAATAAAAAAACATTTACATATAAAAAAAGTGGTGTTGATATTAATGCAGCTGACAAATTTGTTAATTTCATATCCTTAGTTTCATCAAAAAAAAGGGGTAAAAAGAAGTTATCTAATATTGGTGGTTTTGGTTCAATATCTGATATTCCAAGTAGTATAAAGCATCCAAAAATTGTTGCATGTACTGATGGTGTTGGCACTAAAATTGAAATAGCAAATACTATTAAAAAATATGATACTATTGGAATTGATTTAGTCGCCATGAGTGTAAATGATTTAATTGTACAAGGCGCAAAACCTCTTCTTTTCTTAGACTATATTTCCATCAACAAAATTGATTTAACAAAACTCAAATCAATTATTAAAGGAATTGTTAAAGGATGTGAACAAGCAGAGTGTGAATTAGTTGGAGGGGAAACCGCAGAGATGCCAGGAACTTATGAGAAAGGTAAATTTGATATAGCAGGATTTGCTGTTGGTGTAGTTGATAAAAATAAAATTTTAAATAAAAAAAAGATTAAAGTTAATGATTTAATTTTAGCTATTCCATCAAGTGGACTTCACTCAAATGGCTATTCTCTAGTTCGATACCTTCTTAAAAAAAAAAAAATTAATATTATAAAAAATAGTTTCTTAAAATTTGAGCTTCTCAAACCTACAAAAATTTATGTTCAAGAAGTTCTCAAACTTATTAATAAAAATTTGATTAATGGTTGTGCAAATATAACTGGTGGGGGTTTAGTAGACAATATTAAAAGAATAATTCCAGAAAATTTAATTGCTGAAATAGATTTAAACAAAATTAAAACTACTAAAATTTTTAAATGGTTAAAAAAAAATGATATATCTAATAATGAAATGATAAAAACCTTCAATTGTGGAGTTGGATTTTGTTTGATTATAAATCCTAAAAATTTTAATCAAATTAAGAAATTTTTTACAAAAGAATATAAACCTTATATTATTGGAAAAGTTTCTAAAGGAAAAAATAAAGTTAAGTTAAATGGCAGTATTAGCTGGGTCTAAAAAAATAAGAACAGCAGTTTTTATTTCGGGATCAGGAAGTAATTTAAAAAATCTAATCAAGTTTTCAAAACTTAAAAAATCACCTATCTCGATCAATTTAATATTATCAAATAATAATAAGGCAAAAGGTTTAAGATTTGCAAAAATTTTTAAGATAAAAAAAAAATTATTTAGTTTTAAGAATAATACCTTAGCTGAAAAAAAAATATTAGTGGTATTGAAAAAAAACAAAATAGAATTTATTTGTCTTGCAGGTTTTATGAGGATTCTATCTAAAAACTTTATAAAAAATTTTAGGGGGAAAATATTGAATATACATCCATCTCTTCTTCCACAATTCAAAGGGCTAAATACACACGAAAGAGTATTAAAAAGCAAGAAAAAATACTCTGGCTGCACTGTTCATTTTGTAAGTTCAAAATTGGACTCAGGAAAAATAATAGTTCAAAAAAAGGTAAAAATAAAAAAAAACGATACTTCTAAAATTCTTGCTAAAAGAATATTAAATCAAGAACACAAACTATATCCGAAAGCAATAATGAAAATTTTTTAATCTTTAAAGAAAAAATCTATTTCAATTTTTGCATTTTCAACACTATCTGATCCATGTACTGAATTTTTATCAATTGAAATTCCATATCGTTTTCTGATAGTGCCCTCTTTAGCCTCTTTTGGGTTAGTTGCACCCATTAATTCTCTATTAGCCAAAACAGAATTTTCTTTTTCCAAGACCATCACAACAATCGGCCCTGAAGATAAGTATGCACATAGATCACTGTAAAATGGTTTTGTTTCGTGAACTTTGTAAAATTTTTCAGCTTCCGATTTTTCTATCTGAATTTTTTTTTCTTTTACAATTAAAAATCCATTGTTTTTAAATATTTCCTTAATTTCATTCTCTAAATTTCTCTCAACCGCATCTGGCTTAATTATAGATAATGTTTGTTCTAAATTACTCATAATGATCCTCTATTAATTTATTTAATAATCTTACTCCAAAACCTGTTGCACCACTGGAATTTAATGCTCCACCATATTTTGAAAAAGCCATACCAGCAATGTCCAGGTGTGCCCATGGTGTTTTGTTTAGAATAAATCTCTGTAAAAATTGTGCTGCTGTTGTAGATCCTGCTCCACCAACATAATTAATATTTTGCATGTCAGCATTTTTGGAATTTATAAGTTTATCAAAATTTTTGTGAAGTGGCATTCTCCATAGTTTTTCCTCAACTTTGTTGCCTGCATCTATTAACCTTTCAGATAACTTGTCATCATTAGAAAATAAACCAGCATACTCAGAACCTAATGAAACTATAATAGCACCTGTTAGAGTTGCTAAATCAACCATAAACTTAGGTTTAAATTTTTTTTCGGTGAATGTTAATGCATCTGCTAAAACTAATCTTCCTTCTGCATCCGTATTTAATATTTCTATTGTTTTACCACTGTAGGACTTAACTATATCACCAGGTCTTTGAGCATTTCCTCCAGGCATATTTTCAACTAACCCAACAACACCAACTGCATTTATCTTTGCTTTTTTTAATGCCAGATTTTTCATTAATCCAACTACAGTAGCAGAGCCCGCCATATCATAAGTCATATCTTCCATAAATTTTGCTGGTTTAAGTGAAATACCACCAGTATCAAAACAGACACCTTTGCCAACAAAAGCCAATGGTTTAGATTTTGTTTTTAAACCATTCCATTCCATTGTTACTAAATATGATCCCCTTATGCTTCCTTGTCCAACACCTAATAAAGCGTTCATACCCATTTTTTTTAATTTTTTTTCATCATAAATATTTATATTCAGACCATATTTTTTTAATGAATTAATTCTTTTAGCGTACTCGTCTGGATGTAAGATGTTCCCTGGTTCAGAAACCAGATCTCTAGCAAAAAAAGTTCCTTCCTCTAATGCATTAAATCTTGATAAATCTTTAATAAAAATTTTATTATTTTTACCAATTACATTTATATTAATCTGTTTTTTTTCTTTAATGGATTTATAAATTTTAAATTCGTATGATTTTAATCTTAATCCATGTAAAAAATATCCAGCAAAATTTTCGATCTTGCTTTTAATGGTATCTAAATTCACATAATAATCATTTTTCTTCTTATAATTAATAAAGCTATGAAATTTGGCTCCTAAACTCTCTATGTCAGATGTTTTTAAACTTTTTTTGATAGATATTAAATATATTGTTTTTTTTGAATTAATTTCAAAAAAAAGAAGGTTTTTCTTAAGATCACTTGTTTTTAATAAATCGGATATATAAGAAAATTCATTATTTGAAACATATTTTTTTATGCTAGCAATGTTGAAATTTTCATCACAAAATAGAACATAATTTCTAATTTCTTTAATGTTTATATTCTTTTTAATGCTTATTTTTATTGACATTTTTAATAAATATGTACTTTGGGTTGTATTTAATTATAAACTAACAGTTGAAAATATATATGTACTATTCTGTAAAAATTCAATGAAAAAATTAATTTTTAAAAAAATTACAAAAGATATAAGCCTTTTTTTTTTAATAACCATTGTAAGTATTTCAGTAATAATTTGGATTATTCAAGCTGTAAATTTTTTAGATCTAATTTCTGAGGATGGACATGGTTTAAAAGTCTATTTTCTATATACTTTGTTCTCTTTACCAAAAATAATTAGCAAGATTCTACCATTTATTTTTATGATATCGATATTTTATGTAATTGTAAAATATGAACTTAATAATGAATTAATTATCTATTGGATTAATGGCATTACAAAATTAAATTTTATTAATACATTAATTAAAATTTCTATTTTGTATTTCTTTTTACAAATTTTACTAACAACAATCATTGTTCCATACACACTAGACAAGGGAAGATCTTTTTTTAGATCATCAGATGTTGATTTATTTTCATCAATTATAAAACAAAAAAAATTTATTGATGGAGTTGAAGATTTAACTATTTTTGTTGAAAAAAAAGAAAATAATATTTTGAAAAATATAATTATCAAAGAAAAAATAAGTAATAAACAATCACAAATTATTATTGCTCAAAGTGGAGAAGTTTTAACAAGTGAAAATAATTCAAGAAAAATAATTTTAAATAGAGGTAAGATTATAAATACTGAAAATAACAATCAAAATATTATAAATTTTTCTATATTTAATTTAGACTTGACAAAATTTAACCCTCAAACAATTACTCATCCAAAAGTTCAAGAAATAAGTAGTTTAAATTTAATTAAATGTCTCGATTTAATTCAAAAATTTAAAAAAGTTGATAACTCAACTACAAAAAAACTTTTCTTCATAGGTTGTGATATTGAAATTTTTAATCCCTTATTGGAAGAGTTTCTCAAAAGGTTTTTTTCACCTATATTTATAATTTTGATTGGTCTTTCATCTTCATTGATTATTATGTCTGGAAAAAATGACAACTCGTACAGAATTAAAAATATTTTTTGTTTTTGTACTGGTATTTTTTTTATCATAATTTCAGAAATTACCTTGAGATATTCTAGTGCTGGTATTAATAATTTAATTTTTTACTTTTTGGTACCTTCCATCTTGTTCATGTTGATTTACTTATATATTTATTTTAACAACCGTAACTTTGAAAGAAATTAATTTTGATAAATACATACAAAAAATACTTATTCAAAAAATTTTCAAAAAAAATATTATTAATTTCAATAATCTTTTTTATTTTAGTTTTAATTATAAATTTAATTGAAGAATCAAACTTTTTAAAAGAAAGCAATACCACTTTTACAACACCTGTAATTTTAACATTTTTAAACGGACCATCTTTATTATATGAAATGTTTCCATTTATTTTTCTAGTTTCAACACAATTTTTTTTTATTGATATTTATGAAAATAAGGAAATTGAAACTTTGAGATTATTTGGAGTAAATAATTTTTCGTTACTAAAATTTCTTTCAATAATTTCTTTTATTTTTGGCTTTTTAATAATTACTATATTCTATAATTTTTCATCCATTCTTAAAAATGAATACCTCAAGATTAAAAATAATTATGCTGATGATAAGAAGTATTTAGCTGTTATTACAAAAAATGGAATCTGGATAAAAGATACTATGGATAACAATACAGTTATTATTAATGCAGATAAAATTATTGATGAGTTTTTAATAAGTTCATCAATTACAATTCTTGATCAAAATTTTGAAATAGACAAAAATATTATCGCTGAAAAAATAAATATAAAAAATAAAAAATGGATTTTGTATAAAGCGATTCTTACCCGAGCAGATAACTCTTCAAAGAAATATAAGGAAATCGAATTTGAAAGTAACTTTGACTTAGAAAGAATTAATAATCTTTTTTCTGATTTAACATCACTTACATATCTTGAGCTTTTAAAATTAGAAAAAGACTACAATTCTATAGGATATTCAACTGATGAAATAGAAATCCAAAAACATAAATTTTATTCATTACCTTTTTTACTATGCATTATGACAATTTTGGGAACAATAATTATGATTCATAACAAATTCAAAAAAAATCTTTTGTTAAATCTATTCATTGGAATTTTCTTTTCAGTAATAATATATTATTTAAGCCATTTTTCAAACCTATTAGGAGAGAATGGAAGATTGCCGTTAATTATATCTGTCTGGTTTCCGATATTAATGTTGTCAACAATTTCAATAATTGGAGTTATCAAATTAAATGAAAAATAAATTACTACAATCAAAAATTTTTTTTACTCTAATATTCTCTTTGAGTTTTTTGTGTAATAATCTTTTTTCAAAAGAAGTAAATATTAAAGCGACTGAGATTTTGACTTATGAAAAAGGAAATATAATTGTTGGGAACAATGAAGTTGAAGCTAAGATAGATAGCGAAGTTGAGATATTTGCAGATAAGATAACATATAATAAAAAGGAAGGTACTCTAATTGCTGAAGGCAATGTAAGATCAATTGATTTAATAAATGAAATTGAAATAAAATCACAAAAATCTATTTTTTATAAAAATAAAAACCATATTATAACTATTGGAGAGACTTTTTTTAAAATTAATAAAGATTATAAAGGTCAATCGTCAGATGTTTATTTTTATATAAATGAAAAAATAATTTTCTCAAAAAAGCTTTCAAATTTTAATGATAGTTTTAACAATTCTATTCAAGTCTCATCTTTTAGATATTCAAATACCTCTCAAGTTTTAAAAGCAAACGATATTGAATTAATTGATAATAAGAAAAATAAATATTTTCTTGAAAAAGGTTTTTTGAAGACTGAGGAAAATATTCTAATTGGTAAAGATATTAAAATTAGTTTAAGAAATGATACTTTTGGATTACCAGACAATGAACCAAAATTAAAAGGTAATTCTGTGGTTTATCAAAATGATAAAACAATAATTAAAAAAGGTATTTTTACTTCTTGCAAAGATAATAATGAATGCCCACCTTGGGTGATTACATCTAAAGAAATTGTTCATGATAGAAAAAAAAGAGAAATACAATACAAAAATGCATGGCTCAAAATTTATAATATTCCAGTTTTATATTTTCCAAAATTTTTTCATCCAGATCCAACTGTAGATAGAAAATCAGGTTTTTTGATGCCAGCATTTAGTGAGTCAAATAATTTAGGCACATCAGTTAAAATTCCATATTTTTATGCTATTTCAGATAGCCAAGACTTGACATTTAAACCAAGATTTTTCTCTAATAATGAATTCTTGCTTCAATCTGAATATAGAAAAGAAGATAAAAACTCATCTCATATTTTTGACTTTAGTTTGAATAAGACGAACTCAGATAGTGAAAAAGGAAGAAATATTCATTTTTTTTCTAATTCAAAATTTATTCTAGATGAAACTTTTTTTTCTGAAAGCTCTATAGATTTAAAAATAGAAAAAGTTTCAAATGATAATTATTTAAATTTATATTCTATAGAAAATTCTAGTCCCATTATAAATGATACTTCAGTTCTGGAAAATATAATTGAATTTTCAGGATCACAAAATAATTTTTATTTAGATTTATCTTTAGAATCTTATGAAACATTAGATAAACCAAATAGTGATAGATATGAATTTGTCTATCCCAACTATTCATTAAAAAAGATAAACTTTTTCGATGATAAACTTATCAACAGTTTCGAATTCTCATCAAGTGGAAATCAAAAAAAACATTCAACCAATGTTTATGAAGCAGTTCAAATAAATGATTTTTTATTTAATGGAGCAAACAAAATTAGTAATATAGGTTTTAATCACAATTTTAAAACGATTATTAAAAATGTAAATTCTGATGGGAAAAACTCGACCAAATTAAAAGATAAAAGTCAAAGTGAGGTTTTATCTATGATTACTTATGATATTGATCTTCCTTTAATAAAAAATAATAATAATTTTAACAATTTACTAACACCTAAAATGTCCTTTAGGTTTAGTCCTAATGATACGAAAAATTTAAAAAATGAGTCAAGATATTTAAATTCGGACAATATATTCAGCCTTAACAGAATTGGTTATGGAGATACTATTGAGAGTGGAACATCTTTAACACTTGGATTAGACTACGATAAAAAACATGACAAATCTAATGACACATTTTTAAGCTCAAAAATTGCTACGGTTTTTAGAGATGAAATTAACGAAAATTTACCTATCACTAGTACTTTGGGGGAAAAACAATCTGACTTTGTTGGTGAAATAAGTTTTATTCCATTTTCAAATTTTGAATTAGATTATAATTATTCATTAAATGATGATTTAAATGAAATTAATTTACATAATTTTGAAAATACATTTAGGGTTAATAATTTTGTAAATACATTTTCTTTTTATGAAGAAAATAATTTGATAGGTGATAAAAGTTATTATGAAAATAAATTTAGTTATAATTTTGATCAAAAAAATTCATTATCATTCAAAACACGAAATAATAAAAAAAATAATTTAACAGAATTTTATAATCTAATTTACCAGTATAAGACTGACTGTTTAGTTGCATCAATAAGATATAATAAGGAATACTATTCAAGTAACACAAAAAAACCAAACGAAGAATTATTTTTCAATATAACCTTAATACCCCTTGGATCAACACAAACAGAGAGTATTATTGATTAAATAAAATGCTTTTAAAAAAAAAAATAAAATATTATCTATTTATTCAATTTATTTTATTATCAATATTATTATCCACGTTAAAAGCTAATGAGGTTAAAATAATATCAAAGATCGGAAATGAAATAATAACTAATGTTGACGTTAAGAATGAATATAATTATCTAGTTACATTAAATAAATCTCTTAAAGGAATTGATAAAAATGAGGTAATTTCATTTGCTCAAAATTCTTTGATAAAGGAAAAAATCAAAAAAAATGAAATAGTCAAATTTTACGAACTAAATCAAAAAAATGAAACAGTTGATTTGATGATTGAAGGAATTTATAAAAATTTAGGATTAGAATCAAAGAATGGATTCAAAAAATATCTTGAAAATAATAGTTTAAAATTTGATGATATTTACAAAAAAATAGAAATTGAAGCTGTATGGAACCAAATGATATACCAAAAATTCAAAGATAAAATCTTTATAGATGAAAAAAAATTAAAAAAAAAAATTTTAGATAATGAAAATGAGATAGAATCTTTACTTTTAGCCGAAATTGTTCTTAATTTAGAAAATAAGAAAGAAATTAATAAAAAATATAATGAATTAATTAAAAATATTAATACCTTTGGATTTAAAGAATCTGTATTAAAATTTAGTATTTCAAATTCAAAAAGTAATTCTGGTAAAATAGGTTGGGTAAATAAAAATAATTTATCAAAAAAAATTCAACTTGCATTGAATGAGATTAAAATAGGCGAATTAACTAAGCCAATTCTTATTTCTTCTGGGTTGTTGGTTTTAAAGTTAGAAGACAAAAAATTTGAAAAGAAAAATAATGATTTAAATAAAGAACTACAAAAACTAATTGATTTTGAAATGAATAGACAATTAAATAGTTTTTCGACAATTTACTTTAATAAAATTAAAAAAAAATTTTTTATAAATGAATAAAAAAAAATCAATTTTAATTGTAGCTGGTGAACCATATGGTATTTTTTCAGAAATTTTATTCAAAACATTTAAAAAATATAAATTTAAAAAGCCCTTAGTAGTCATAGGATCATATCAACTAATAAAAAAACAGATGAATTTTTTAAAATATAAAATACCATTCAATCGAGTAAATGAAAATTTGAATTTTAAAGATTTAAATTCAAAAAAAATAAATATTATTAATGTAGATTTAAATTTTAGCAAACCTTTTCAAAAAATCTCTGATGGTACTAACTCTTATAATAGAAAATCTTTTGAATTAGCTTTAAAACTAATGAAATCAAATGATTTTGTTGGATTGATCAATGGTCCAATTTCAAAAAAAAATTTTTTAAAAAAGAAATATTTGGGAATAACTGAATATTTAGCAAAAAAAACTAATACAAAAGATTTTGCTATGCTAATTTACAATAAAAATTTAGCTGTAAGTCCAATAACAACCCATATACCGATTAAAAAAGTCTCAAATCTCATCTCTCAAAATAAAATACAAAATCATATTAATCTAATAAAAAAATTTTATAAAAAAAACTTTAAGAAAAACCCAGCGATTGCTATTACTGGATTAAATCCTCACTGTGAAAGTAATTTAAATAATAACGAGGAAAATAGAATAATTATTCCAGCAATAAAAAAAATAAATAGGTCTTATTCCAAAGTATACGGTCCTTTTCCCGCAGACAGTCTTTTTATGAAAAATAACATAAAAAAATTTGATGTTGTAGTTGGAATGTATCATGACCAAGTTCTTACTCCAATAAAATCAATATACAATTTTAATGCAATTAATATCACACTTGGACTTCCATTTATTAGAGTCACTCCAGATCATGGACCTAACGATAAAATGAAAGGTAAAAATAGATCAAGTCCTCAAAGTTTAATTTCTGCAATAAAATTTTTAGAAAATAAGTGAGTATAATTCCAAAAAAAAGTTTGGGTCAAAATTTTTTAATAGATAAAGATATAATAAATAAAATAGCTGATACAATAAATATTAAAGACAAAACAGTTCTTGAGGTCGGTCCAGGTACCGGAAATCTTACTTCAAAATTAGTAGAAAAAAATCCAAAAAAGATTTATGTAATTGAAAAAGATGATAAGCTTGCTTTTTTACTAAATGAAAAGTTCAAAAATAAAATTAATATAATTAATGATGACATACTTCAAATTAATGAAAATTTTTTAAGTGATGAAAAGTTAATTGTTTTTGGTAATTTACCATATAATATTTCTACAGAAATTCTTTGTAAGTGGATTCTAAATTTTGATGATCAGAAAATTTGGTTTAGTAATTTAATTCTTATGTTTCAAAAAGAAGTTGCTGACAGAATTATTTCAAATTACAATTGTTCTAATTATGGGAGATTGTCTATTTTAGCTAATTGGAAACTAAAAATAAAAAAAATAATTGATATAAAACCTGAAAGCTTTAAACCTAAACCTAAGATAGATAGTTCATTATTATTTTTTTCTCCTAAAGAAAATTTTTTTAAATTTAAAGATCCATGTAATTTAGAGAAAATAACAAGAGTATTTTTCAGTCATCGAAGAAAAATGATTAAAAAACCATTTAATCAATTATTTATAAATGATACCAAGATAGCAAATAAACTTGGTATTGATTTAAATTTACGCCCTCAAAACCTTAATTTTGAAACCTACTACAAATTGACAGAAGAGTACGAAAAATTATGAGGTTAATTTTTCTATATGAGATCTAATATAATCAATATCGTAATCTTTTGAGTCATTATTTATCTCTGCTTGAATTAAATTATAAATTTTAGAATAACATTTATCCAAGTTTTGATTAATTACAACATAGTCATAATTAATCCAGTGCAAGACATCACGACTAAATTGACCCATTCTTTCTTCAGCAATTAGTTTATCTTTCATGTCTCTATTTGATAATCTTTCTAGCAAAACTTTTTTACTTGGTGGTAAAATAAAAAATGTAATTAATTTATAATCTAGTTTTTTATTTTTTATTTGATCAGCACCTTGCCAATCGATATCAAATAAAACATTTTTACCTTTATCTAATTTATCTATAACAGGAGTTCTAGTTGTACCGTAGTAATTATTAAAAACTTTGGCATATTCTAAAAATTCTTCATTTTTAATCAATCTTTTAAATTTTTCTTCCGATACAAAATAATAATCTTTATTTGGAGTTTCGCTGACTCTTGGCTGACGAGTTGTATGAGAAATAGATATTTCAAAATTATTTAATTTTGAAAGAAGGTTAACTAAAGTTGTTTTACCCGCCCCAGAAGGTGACGATAAAACTATCATAACCCCATCATTGTCTGTGGGCATTTAATAAATTAATTAGCTTTCCCTTCAATAAATTTTACAGCATCACCAACTGTTAAAATTTTTTCAGCTTCACTATCAGAGATTTCTGAACCAAATTCCTCTTCAAAAGCCATTACCAATTCTACAGTATCTAAACTATCTGCACCTAAATCATCTATAAAACTAGATTCTTCTGTAACCTTTGCTTCATCTATACCTAAGTGATCTGCTACTATTTTTTTTACTTTGCTTGAAACATCTTCTGACATATCGATCCTTTATTGTTTTAAATTCTTATTAGTTTAAAAACTTGTTTTGTCAAGCCATATACATGCCTCCATTAACATGCAATGTTTCACCGTTAATATAATTTGACTGATTAGATGCTAAAAAAACAACAGCATTTGCAATATCTTCTGGTTCCCCTAATCTAGCTGAAGGAATTTTGGAAACTATTATTTCTTTAAATTTTTCATCAATCTTATCGGTCATAGCTGTTTTAATGAAACCAGGAGATATGCAATTTACATTAATATTCTTTTTCGCATACTCAATTGCTAAACTTTTTGACATTGCGATAATTCCAGCTTTTGAAGCTGTATAATTTGCTTGCCCTAGGTTTCCTGTATGACCAACTACTGATGTAATGTTAACAATTTTACCAGATTTATTTTTTAACATTTTCTTAATTGAAAATTTACTTAATAAAAATGTTGAAGTTAAGTTTATATCAATTACTTTTTTCCATTCCTCCAAACTCATTCTAATTGCTAAATTGTCCTGAGTAATTCCGGCATTATTTATTATACAATCTAAGTTTGCACCCAGTTCATTTGTTGCATTTTCTATAAATTCTTCAATTTTATCAATTTGTGAAATATCAAATTTTAAAATTTTTATATTTTTAAACTTTGATTTTAAATCATTTAATTTTTCAACTTTAGTACCTGATGCTAGTATATTAGCACCACTTTCATAAAGTTTTCTTACAATCGAATTACCTATGCCACCAGATGCCCCTGTCACAATTATATTTTTATCTTTAAGATCGCTCATATATTAAGATCTTTTATATCAATCTCATTATTAATTGTATTGATTTTTACATCTTTATTAATTCTCTTAATTAAGCCTGATAATACCTTTCCTGGCCCAATTTCAATAAAATGATTAACACCTTTATCAATCATATTAAGAACGCTCTCCCTCCATCTTACCCTATTTTCAACCTGATCAATTAATAATTTCTTTAATTCATCTTTGTTTTTAATCTCATTTGCAGTTACATTTGAAATCAATTTAATATCTGAATTTTGGAAATTAACTTTTTCAATCTCTTTTTTCATTACTTCAGTTGCTTTATTCATTAATTTGCAATGAAATGGAGCACTTACAGGAAGCTTGATGTTTTTAATAGTATTCAATTTAAATATTTCAATCAATTTGATTAGGTCAGTATTTTTACCACTTAAAACAATTTGACCATCCGAATTATCATTTGCAATTTGAACTGTTGGGTTATTATCATTATCACTCAGAATTTTTTCAATAATTTCTACGCTTGAACCTAGCACAGCTATCATACCACCTTCTCCTTTTGGAACAGCATTCTGCATAGCATCACCCCTAACCCTCAAAAGTTTAATGGTATCTGAAAAGTTTAAATAACCTGCTGAAGATAATGCTGAATATTCTCCCAACGAATGTCCTGCAAAATATTTTGCTTTATCTAGATCAAAATTAAATTCTTTTTTTAATACATTGAATATAGAGTAACTAATAAGGAATATAGCTGGCTGCGCATTCACAGTGAGATTTAATTCTTCTTTTGGGCCTTCTAAAATAATTTTTGTTAAAGATAATCCCAAAATATCATCAGCTTCTTGAAATAATTCTTTTACTAAATCATATTTTTCAAAGAACTCTTTTCCCATTCCAACTAATTGAGATCCTTGACCAGGAAAAATTACTGAAAACATCTAAAAAAACCTATTTTTTTTACCCATTTTGCTATTGTAATTGAAGATTTATAATAGTATATCCTCATTTTTTATTAAAGAACTTAAATGAATTTATACGAGCATACAATTATAGCAAGACAAGACACTTCACCAAGTGAAATAAAGCAATTAACAGAAAAATATTCAAAAATTGTTGAAAAAAATGAAGGTGAGATTATCAAAACAGAAAATTGGGGATTATTGCACTTATCTCATTTAATTAAAAAAAATAAAAAAGGTAGTTATATTCATTTTAAAATAAAAGCTAATGGTAATGTTATTGAAGAATTAGAAAAAAATGAAGCTATCGATAAAAAACTTTTGAGATATCTAACAGTAAGAGTTAAAAATTTTGATTTAGATACAAACTACTTTTCAAAAAAAGATGAAAATGAAAAAAAAGAAAACCCTAAAAATTAATTATGCCTAAAAGACAAAGTGGAAACAGAAACAAAAGAGGTAAACAAAGTAATTTTGCCAAATTAAGTATTTTTCAACCTAATAAAAACAGATTTAAGAAAAGCTGCCCATTGTCAGTTAAAGGTGCTCCTAAAATTGACTATAAAAATATAAAACTACTTAAAAGGTATATGTCAGAAAATGGAAAAATTTTACCTTCAAGAATAACAAATGTCAGTCAAAAAAAACAAAGAGAGCTATCTTTATCTATTAAAAGAGCTAGAAACTTAGCATTGATTTAAATGAAAGTAATTTTACTAGAAAATGTTAAAAAAATTGGCTCTATTGGTGAAGTAATAGATGTGAAAAGAGGTTTTGCAAGAAACTTTCTTATTGCCAATAAAAAAGCACTATACGCCTCTAAAGAAAATATTTCTCAAGTAGAAAAGATCAAATCTCAACTTTCTAAAAAAGATAATGAAAAAAGAAAAGATGCAAAAGAAATAGCAACTCAAATTAATAAAAAAGAATATTCAATTAAAAAATTAAGTACTGAAAATAATGAATTATATGGCTCAGTGAAACCAACTGAAATTTCAAAAATTATCCAAGAAATTAACAAGATTGAAATTAAACCATCAATGATACAACCCATAACTGAAATAAAAAGTTTGGGTAAGTTTAAAGTTAAGATTTCTTTGCACTCTGAAGTTGATGCTGAAATAATTATAAATGTAGAGTCGGCTGAAAATATTCAATAATTATACAATTTTTTCCCCAGCCTTTTTTTTAAAATTCTAATCGATCATTTTCCTATAAACTATTCTTATGGAAAATAATCTAAGTATTGTTAAAGATAAATTCAAAGAACTACCAAACAATATAGAAGCTGAGCAAGCGGTTATAGGCTCTATTCTAGTTACAAATGAAATATTTGATGAGATAAATACCATTATATCTAATATAAATTTTTATGATCCAATGCATCAAAAAATTTTTAGTGCAATCGAAAATCTTATTTTTAAAGGAATGTTGGCTAATCCTATTACATTAAAAAATTATTTTAAAGACGAAAAAGATGATTTAGATGTTCCAGAATATCTAGTTAAGATAACAAAATTTTCAACATCTGTAAGACAAGCGATTGAATATTCTAAAATTATATATGATATGTTTGTCAGAAGAGAGTTGATTAAAATTTCTGAAGACACAATAGATACAGCTAAAATTAATGATTTAAATACAAGTGGACAAAACATAATTGAGAATTCAGAGAGATTATTGTTTGATCTAGCTGAAAAAGGTTCTTTTAATTCTTCATTAATTAAATTTGATGAAGCAATGAGACAAACTATTGAAATGGCTTCAGCAGCTTATAAAAATGAAGAAGGAATAGTGGGAGTTCCTACAGGGTTAAGAGATTTGGATGATAGACTTGGTGGTCTTCATCAGTCAGATTTGATAATTATTGCCGGAAGACCGGGTATGGGTAAAACTGCTTTAGCAACTAATATTGCTTTTAATGCTGCACAAAAATTATATGAGAGTAGGAAAAAGTCCTCTATTGCTTTTTTTTCTTTAGAAATGTCATCTGAACAATTATCAACTAGAATCTTAGCAGAACAATCAAGAATTAAATCTAATGATATAAGACGAGGAAAAATTTCAGATGATCAATTTGATAAGTTTATAGAAACTTCAAAAAATATTTCAGAACTACCTTTATATATAGACGAAACCCCAGCAATCAGTATTGCAGCAATGAGTAATAGAGCTAGACGTATTAAAAGGTTATTTGGGCTAGATATGATTATTGTAGACTATATTCAATTAATGAAAGGTTCATACAATAATAAGGATGGAAGAGTTCAAGAAATTTCTGAAATTACACAAGGTCTGAAAGCTGTTGCCAAAGAACTTTCGATTCCAGTTTTAGCCCTATCACAGCTTTCAAGAGCTGTAGAACAAAGAGATGACAAAAAACCTCTTTTATCTGATTTGAGAGAATCTGGCTCGATTGAGCAAGATGCTGATGTTGTTATGTTTGTATACAGAGAGTCGTATTATTTAAAATCTAAAGAGCCTAGGCCTGCAACTGTGGAGCATGCTGAATGGCAAGCTAAAATGAACGAAGTATCCCATTTAGCTGAGCTTATTATTAGTAAACAAAGACATGGTCCCACAGGCAATATTAACTTAGAATTTGAGGAAATGTTTACTAAATTTAAAGATCTACAAAATAACTAAATTTCAATATAAAAGGGTTAAATGTTCACCCAGATTTATCAAAATATAATACTTAAAAATCCAAAATCTGTTTTTATAATTTTGTTTATCATTCTATTAAGTTTTGGTTATTATTCAAAAGATTTTCGATTGGATGCTTCTTCTGAAACTTTATTAATTGAAGGTGACCCAGATCTTAAATATCTTCAAGAAATTTCAAAAAGATATGGTTCTAAAGAATTTCTTATTTTAACATATACACCTAAAGAAGGGATGATCTCTGAAACATCTATTAATAATCTCTTAAGTTTAAAATATAAAATCCAAAGCTTAAGTTGGGTTCATAGTGTAATTACTCTACTAGATATACCATTATTGAATAGCTCTGATGTGCCTTTACAGGAAAGGCTTAAGAATTTTAAGACTCTCAAGGATGACGATGTAGATAGAAATAGAGGTTTCGATGAAATTGTTAATAGTCCAGTTTTTAGAAATTTTGTAATTAGTGAAGACGGAAAAACAAGTGGGATTATTGTAAATATTAAAAAGAATGAAGAATTAGAAAATTTTAAAAATAAATCAAAACAAGAAATTGATACTTACAATGATCAAATAAAAAAACAAAATCACCAAAATATTCTTGAAATAAGAGATGTTATTAAAAGCTATGAAGATATAGGAAAAATACATTTAGGTGGAATTCCAATGATAGCAGACGATATGATGTCTTTTATTAAAAGTGATATTATTGTTTTTGGTATAGGTGTTTTTTTATTCATTGTTGCAACCTTATGGTTTGTATTTCGTAAATTAATTTGGATTATCGTACCCATAAGTAGCTGTTTCTTCTCAGTAATAATCATGATGGGTATACTTGGTTTGTTAGGGTGGAAAGTAACTGTCATTTCCTCAAATTTTATTGCTCTTATGTTGATTTTAACAATGGCCATGAATATTCATTTGAGCACTAGATTTTTACAACTTAAACAAGACTATCCAAATAAAAATATTTTGGATTTAATTACCATAACTACAAATAAAATGTTTTGGCCTATTTTATATACCGCATTAACAACAATTATTGCATTTTTATCGTTAATATTTAGTGAAATAAAACCTATCATTGATTTTGGATGGATGATGACCTTAGGTTTGATAACTTCATTTATTATAACTTTTACACTACTTCCTGCTTTGATAAATTTTGTACCAAAAGAAAATATTTTTTTAAAAAAATATGAAGATTCTGTTATTACCTCTTTTTTCGCAAAAATTGCTCAAAACAATCACAAAATAATTTTTATATTAACATTCATAGTGATTTTATTTAGTATAGTTGGGATTAGTCGTCTTGAAGTTGAAAATAGTTTCATTAATTATTTTAGTAAAAAAACTGAAATTTATAAAGGTATGAAGCTTATTGATGAAAAACTAGGTGGAACTACTCCCCTTGAGGTTATTTTAAAATTTCCTAAAAAAGAAAAAACAAATACAGATGATGAGTTTGAAGACTGGGGTGATGAGGGTGATCAAAATGATGAAAAATATTGGTTTACAAAAGATAAAATTGACAGGATTTCATCCGTACACAATTACCTGGATGATTTACCACAAGTTGGAAAGGTTTTATCGCTTTCATCAATAATCGATGTTGCTACTCTTTTAAATGATAACAAACCTTTAGGTACATTAGAGATGGGAGTTTTATACTCTAAAATACCAGATAGTATTAAAGCAGAAATTGTTAATCCTTATATTTCAATAAAAGATAATGAGGCAAGAATAAATCTTCGAATAATAGACTCTCAAGAAAATTTAAGAAGAAATGATTTAATTAAAAAAATAAATTATGACTTAAAAAATAAAATTGGGTTAGATGAGTCCGAATTTAAACTAGCTGGTGTTTTAATTTTGTTCAATAATTTACTTCAAAGTCTTTTTAAATCACAAATTCTAACTTTAGGATTAGTTATGATAGGAATATTTGGAATGTTTCTAATACTTTTTAAAAATATTAAATTATCTCTAATTGGTGTAGTTCCAAATTTTATAGCAGCCTTTTTTATTTTAGGGATTATAGGATTATTAGGTATTCCTTTAGATATGATGACTATAACTATTGCAGCAATTACGATTGGAATAGCTGTTGATAATAGCATTCATTATATTTATAGATTTAAAGAGGAGTTTTATACTTCAAATGATTACAATAAAACGCTTTCTCTTTGTCATTCTACAGTAGGTAAAGCAATTTTAAATACCTCTATTACAATTATTTTTGGTTTTTCAATCTTAGTTTTGTCTAAATTTATTCCTACAATTTATTTTGGTATTTTTACAGGTTTGGCAATGTTATTAGCCATGATTTCTGTATTAACTTTGCTCCCTTCGTTAATATTATTAATTAAACCATTTGGAAAGTAATTGAGTGCCAGATTTAGTTTTAGATTTTTATGAATCAACTTCAATTATTGATTTAATTTATATAATTATAACTATTTTATCCTTAGTAAAATGCTATCAAAAAGGATTTGTTTTGAGTGTTTTATCAATGGCAAAATGGTTACTTGCCTTTATGATAACTCTTTTTATATTTCCAAGAGCAAAACCTTATTTAAAAGATGTTATTGACAACGAATATGTTCTCGATGTGGGGCTTGGGATTGCGATATTTATTATAGTAATATTTTTTGTATTAATGATAAATAAAGGTATTAGCAAAGCTGTTCGTTATACAGGAATCGGAAGTTTAGATACTATTTTTGGATTCTTTTTTGGGTTTATCCGAGCTTATATTGTGTCTATATGTATTTTTTCGGTTGTACATATTGTATATAACTATGACAAATGGCCTATTAATTTAAATAAATCATTCATCTTTCCATATTTAGAAAAAGGTAGTAATTATTTATTAAAAGAATTTCCTAATGAAAAAACATATCAAGATTCTAAAGAAAAAATTGAGGAACTTTGATCCTAAACTAAAAGAAGAATGTGGTATTTTTGGTATTAGTAATACTAAAGACGCTTCTGCTTTGACAGCGCTTGGGCTCCATGCTCTTCAACATAGAGGCCAAGAGGGTTGTGGAATTGTCTCTTTTGATGGAAAGCAATATTTTTCAGAAAAAAGATTTGGGCTGGTTGGGGACAATTTTAATAAAGAAAAAATACTAAAAAAACTTCAAGGAGATTATGCTATTGGACACAATAGATATAGCACTACAGGTGAAAATACTCTAAGGAATATTCAGCCTTTTTTTGCAGATACTAATGCTGGAGGTATTGGTGTTGCACATAATGGAAATTTAACAAATTCAATTTCTTTAAGAAATAAATTAGTTGAAGATGGAGCAATTTTTTACACCACTTCTGATACTGAAACTATTGTTCAGTTAATTGCAAAATCTAAAAGGACAAAGACAATAGATAAAATTGTTGATGCTATTTTTCAAATTCAAGGTGGATATGCTTTAGTAATGCTTACTCAAACATCTTTGATTGGGGTTAGAGATCCATTTGGTATAAGACCTTTAATTTTAGGAAAATTAAAAAATAGTTATGTGCTTGCATCAGAGACATGTGCCCTAGATATAATAGGAGCAAAATTTATTAGAGAAGTTGAAAATGGAGAGATAATATTAATTGAAAATGATCAATTGAAAAGTATTAAACCCTTTCCATCAAAGAAAGTAAGGCCCTGCGTCTTCGAATATATCTATTTTGCAAGACCAGATAGCATCTTGAATAAAAAAACTGCATACGAACATAGAAAAAATCTAGGAGCCGAGCTTGCAAAAGAAAATAATATAGAAGCAGATATAATTGTTCCAGTGCCAGACTCTGGTAATGCTGCTGCTCTTGGTTTTGCTCAACATCTTGGTAAAAACTTTGAATTAGGACTTATTCGTAATCATTATGTTGGAAGAACATTTATTGAACCAAGTCAAAAAATAAGAAGTTTGGGTGTAAAATTAAAACTAAATGCCAATGGGTCTACTATTAAGGATAAAAAAATAATTTTAATTGATGATTCCTTAGTAAGAGGAACTACCTCTCACAAAATAGTGAAGATGCTTTATGATGCTGGTGCAAAAGAGGTTCACGTTAAAATTGCTTGTCCAGAAATAAAATATCCCGATTTTTATGGAGTTGATACGCCTACTAAAAAAGAATTACTTGCAGCTAATAAAACAAATAAAGAAATTTGTGAATATATTGGTGCAAAATCACTTAATTTTTTATCACTTAATGGAATGTATAAAGCAATAGGATTTGATAAAAGAAATGAAAATTATCCTCAATTAACAGATCACTACTTTACCGGTGACTATCCAGTTAAACCTATTGATGAACTTGGTGACAATAAAGTCACTCAACTTTCATTGTTAAACACTGCATCAAATAATTAAGTAATGAAAAAAGTAAGTTTTACTGAAATGAAAAATGGCACCAAAGAGGATTATCTTTTTTTAGATAAACACGAAAAAGATTTTGCAAGCAAAACTGCAGATAGATTGTTAAAGTTTATGTCAAGACTTACTGAAACACTTGAAGGTTATCAAATTTCAAGATTAGAACACTCACTTCAAAGTGCTACAAGGGCATACAATAATGGAGAAAGTGAGGAAATGATTGTAGCTACTTTACTTCATGATATAGGAGACGAATTAGCTCCAATGAATCATTCAGAATATGCAGCTGCAATTCTTAAACCATATGTCACAGAAAAAACTCATTGGATAATTGAAAAACATGGAGAATTTCAAATGTTTTATTATGCTCACCATTTAGGTGGGGACAAAAATAAAAGAGATAAATATAAAGATCACAAATACTATCAAGATACCGTTGATTTTTGTGAAAAATATGATCAAAATTCATTTGATCCAGATTACAAATCATTGCCTCTAGAATTTTTCAAACCATTAGTTAAAAAAATATTTTCTAGAAAACCCTATTCTTTGCTTTAAATTTTAAATAAATTATTATTTAACTTCTAATGATTAATTCTAAAGAACAAATAATCAAATGTTTTATTTCAGGAATTAAAGAAAAAAAACTTTTTGAGAGGAACTTAAAGTATGAACAATTTATCTGATCAACAAAAAGGTTCTTTACTAGCCTTTATTGCTGTAATGTTTATTACTCCTGACTCGTTGTTTATAAGACTTTCAAATGTTGATACATGGGGCTTGGTTTTTTATAGGGGAATTATTCCATTCTTTACTGTTTTTCTAGGTATGCTTTTAATCTATAAACAAAGTTTTTTTAAGATGTTATTCTCAAGTGGTTATCATGGACTTATTTATATAAGTACGTTTAGCATAACAAACATCACATTTGTAGTTTCAATTCAAAATACCAATGTAGCAAATACTCTTCTAATGATAGCTACCGCTCCGATGTTGTCAGCTATACTTGGTGCAATCTTTTTAAAAGAACCACCAGATCGAAAAACATGGATTTCTATTATCGTAACTTTTTTTGCAATAATTTATATTTTTTTTGATTCTATCAAGTTGGGTAATTTTTATGGTGACATACTTGGTTTCATAACTGCAATTGGCTTAGCTGTGGGAGCTGTAACAATTCGATCAGCTAAATCAAAAAATTTAGTACCTTCTGCTGTTGTGGGTAAATTGTTGGTTGCTACTTTTGCTTTATTTTTTATAGAAAGTTTCGTACTTGAAAATAAGGATCTTATTATTATTCCTTTGATGTGTATTCTTTGTGTTGCGATACCTTTTGTATTAGTGACTATTGCTCCGAGGTTTATTCCTGCTGCAGAAGTGAATTTATTTTTCCTACTAGAGACTATTATAGGTCCAATCTGGGTTTGGCTTATAATTAAAGAACAACCAAGTATTGAGACCCTCCAAGGAGGAGTAGTTATAATCACTACAATTGCGATTCACTCATTTTTGAAGCTCAAAAATTCTTAAGTTTGTCACAATTAAGACTTGATTTAATAATACATCGCGAATAGTTACGTCAATTTTTATGAATAAAGTTCTAAAAAATTCCTGGGCATTATTTTTAGGTATGGGGTGTATTATGATGGCCTATGGGTTTCAAGGTTCTCTCCTAGGGGTTAGAGCTGTTCAAGAAGAATTTAGTTTAACAGCTACTGGGTTTATGATGTCTGGATATTTTGTTGGATATTTTATAGGTGCCGCAACTATTCCAAATATTATTTCAAGAGTTGGGCACATAAGAGTTTTTGCTGCTTTTGCATCATTAGCATCATTGGTTATTTTAATTCATTCTATTCTAATAAATCCATATATTTGGTTTATATTAAGAGTGCTAACTGGAATAAGTATGGTATGCATATACACTGTTGCTGAGAGCTGGCTTAATGATAGATCAAGTAACAAAAACAGAGGAAGTGTTCTATCGATATATATGGTTATACTTTATGGCGCTATGGGCATTGGTATGTTTTTGCTTAACTTTAGTAGCCCTAAAAATTTTCAACCATTTATTTTAGTTTCAGTAATAACTTCTGCAGCTTTAATTCCAATTTTATTAACCAAAAAAAAACCTCCGACTTTTAAAAGAATAAAAGCAATGACACTAGGAGATTTATATGAAGCATCTCCTTTTGGTATGGTGAGCTCTTTTTTTTATGGAACAATCCAGGCTGCTCTATTCACTTTGTTGGCAGTTTATGCAACATCAATGAATTTTACAATATTAGAAATATCTATTGTAACTTTTCTCCTAGCAGTTTCAGGTGCAGTTTCCCAATTTCCAGTTGGTAAAATTTCCGATATGTATGATAGAAGAAAGGTGATAGTTTTTTCTACTTTTGGTGCAGCAGTATTTGCTTTATTAGCAATTTTTGTTTCTAGACAAATGTATTTACCTGACGGACTAGCTACTAGCAAAACATGGTTTTATATATTTTTAATTCTTTTTTCTTTCTGTAGCTTGCCAATGTTTTCATTAATTCTAGCACATACTAATGATTATATTCCAAAAGAGAAATTTGTTGCTGCAGGAGCAGGTCTACAGTTCGTTTTTGGATTAGGTGCTATGAGTGGTCCTTTTTTATGTTCCATATTTATGGATATTGTTGGGTCTAACGGTTTTTTTATTTTTTTATTTTTTTTTCATTCAATAATTGGTGTTTTTGGAATTTATCGAATGAAAGTAAGACAAACTGTAGACAATCCAGACTCTCAATTTGTAGCTATGCCTCAAACTATAACTCCAGCGGGAATTGAGTTGAATCCAACTACAGAGCCCATTGATGAACCAGAAAAATCTTTAGATATTGAAAAAAATTCCAATATAAATTAATTCTATTATCACTTTCAGGTTGTACCCAATTTAGCCAGATTATAATTATTTTTTTTAAAATATTTATTGAAAAAAGTTTTTTTCTCGAGTGAAATAAAAAAATATTGAAATGGCTATAAAAAAAAAGAAAAAAAAACAAAGTACTAAAAGCGGAAGTGGTTTTGCAAAAATTGCTACAATAACTACTAAATCTATAAGCAGTGCTCTATCAAATTATAAAAAAAATAAAGAGTTAGAAAAAATCAAAGCTATTAAATTACAAAAACTAGAAGAAAAAAATCAAATATTTAAAGAGAGAAAAGAACTCAGAGCTTGGGAAGAAAAACTTAGTAAAGAAAATAATAAAATTAGGTCTTATGAAGAAGAATTAAAAACTAAAGAAAGAGAATTAAAAATTAAAGAAGAAAAACTAAAAGTTGAGAATGAAAGATTAATAAAAAAAGATGGTCATCTTGTTCTTGTTGCTCAAGAATTAACAAATAAAGAAAAAGAATTAAAAATTAAGGAAGAAGACCAAAATAGAAAAGATATTGATCTTCAAGTAAGAGAGGAAGAGCAAAAGCAAAAAGAATTAAAAGAACGTAGAAAGAAAGAAAAAGAAATAAAAGCAATAAAACAAGAAGAAGAAAAAAATAAACAACTTGAATATATAAAAATAAAAGAATGGGAAGAAAAATTTGATAGAGAGCAAAAATTAAGAGAACAAGAAGAAAATTTAAAAGAACTTAAATTGAGAAAAAGAGATCTTGAAAAAGAAAAAGCTTACAATGAATTAGATAATGATACCAACAACCTTTCATTAAGTTTAGATAAGTTCGAAATAGATAAATCAAAAGAGAATTAAAAAAAACATTATTATACAAAAATTATTTATAATTTTAGGTTTTAATTATTTCAACTTCAATTAATAACACTTTTCACTTTAAAAGATATAATGTAATTTTTAAATTATGGATAATGAAATTTTAATAAATATTAAAAAATCTCAAGAATTATTAAAAAAAAAGGATTTTGATAAAGCAGAAAATATTCTTTTAAAAAATTTAAATATTTCAAATGATAGTTTTGAAACATTTTTTTTATTGGGTTCTATTTCTGGAATAAAAAAAGATTTAGATAAAGCTGAAGTTTATTTAGAAAAAGCAATATTGCTTAACTCTTCTCATATAAATTTACTTTTAAATTTAGCAATAATAAAAAAAAAATTAAAAAAAAAAAAAGAGTCAGTTGAAATTTTTAAAAAGATTATTGAATTAGATGAAAATAATTTAGAGGCTTTATGTGGACTCGCCCAAATTTTTGAAGAAGATCAAAATTTATCTATGGCTGCAAATTATTTAAAAAAAGCATTAGAAATTAATTCAGATCATCACATTGCAAATCATAGTTATGGAAAATTGTTACTTAAATTAAATCAACATATAGATGGTTTAAAATTAATTGAAAAAGTATCTGGTATAATTAGATTCAAAAAAAATAATTTAGAAATAATATAATTTATGAAAAGATTAAAAATAGAAAATGATCAAATAAATTTTATTGGATCTTGGAAACTTGAAAACGATGAAATTTCAAAAAATATTATTAATTTTTTTGAAAAAAACATTGACCTTCAAAAAGATGGGTCAACTGGAGATGGAAAAAATTCGAATATAAAAAAAACCACTGATATTAATATTCATCCTAAAGATTTAAAAAATCAAAAATTTTTAGATATAAAAAAATATATTGATGAATTACACAAATGTTATCTTGATTACCAAAATCAATGGCCTTTTTTAAAAGATAAAATAAATACTGTTGATATTCCAACATTTAATATTCAAAAATATAATCCAGGTGATCACTTTTCACATGTTCACACAGAAAGATCGTCATTAAATAGCTTACATAGAGTTTTTGCTTGGATGACTTATTTAAATGATGTTGAAGATGGTGGGAACACTTATTTTACTCACTATGATTTAAATATAAAACCTGAAATTGGTAAAACTTTAATCTGGCCAGCTGAATGGACTCATGCTCATTGTGGGGAAGTTTTAAATAGTGGTGTTAAATATATAATTACTGGTTGGATGCATTTTCCAACAAATAAATAAAATGAACAAAGAAAATTCTGTAAAACTTTGGAAAATTATTCAAGAAACTGGTGATTATTTACTTGGACAATTGCCTGACCATCCAAACCATCCTAAAGGTAGAAATCCTTATGCTCATGTTGCGTTATGTGTAAAAGAAAAGTTCAATGCTAGTTATAAAGATATACAAGATGAAAAGTTGGAAGATGTTATAAAATTTATTGATTTTTTAAAAAAAAACCCAAATTAACATTTATTGTCTGGGAAAATAATCTTTTAATTCCCCTTCTCTGTAAACATCAGCGGTACAACAATGTAACCCCCCACCAAAAGCATATGCGTCTCTTAACTCAACTGGTATAACTTCCATGCCAAGTTTATCAAGTTGATCTGCTTGAAATTTTTCACTTTTTTCAACACAAACAGTTTTAGGATCTAAAACTAAAACATTCATAGAAAGCCAAACAGATGAATAACACAATGCTGGTGGTTCATTGTGTGCAGGTTGGGCAGCATCAATTATTTTCCATCCATTATTCTCAAATAACTTTCTTTGTTCTTTTGGAAGTCTTCTTTGTGGATTGTTAATTATCAAGCCTTCTTTAATTGGAGTGAAAGTAGCATCAATATGAATTGGATAAGGATCACCTGGAAAATTTACAGCATGAATTCTATGATTTGTATAGTGTCTTTTAAGCCAATCAATACCTTTCAAATTCGTTGTAAAACCATGTTGAACAACTAAGTCTTTACCAAATCTTAAAACATCAGCAGCATCAAATAGTGGTTCTTCCTCTGTTGTTACAAAAAATTTATCTTCTGTCCATTGAAGTCTTTTTTGAATGCCAATTTTATCTGATAAATAATCTTTTCTATAATCAGCATCCGTCAATCTTGGTTTGGGAGCAGACTCATGTCTCATATTTGGATCTAAATTATAATAATCTTTTAAAAGTGGTCTATAACAAAGATACTCAAACCATCTGCATCTATAGCTCATTGTAGCCTCTAAAATTTCGTTACCAACAGTTAATAAAACATCTCTTGGGGGCATACAGCCAAACATAGTTTCTGACTCCCAATCTGGAGTAGATGTTTTTTGGTTAAAATTTATAGGTGATGGTCTATCTACTTTAATTCCTCGTTTAATTAACATATTAGAAAAATCGTCTAATAATTGATTGGCTTTATCTACCGTATCTTTAATTCTCGGACCAAACTGTCCTCGCATATCTGAGTCTTCTGGGACTTTCGCATCTAATGCCGGTTCTGGAGCAGGTATACAAGTTCCATCTGCTCTTCCAACTATTACATGCTTGAGTGGGTCCCATTCATTCCAACTATTTACAATTGCATTATTTTTTTTCATTTTAAATTTTAATAATATTGTGTTCAGGACCAAATGGAAACTTTGTAATATTTTGAGCACTATCTTTGCCGATTACCATGATATCATGTTCACGATAACCACCAGCACCATCTTTCCCTTCTGGAATTAAAATCATTGGTTCCATTGATATGACCATATTTTCTTCTAAAATAGTATCAATATCCTCTCTTAACTCTAAACCTGATTCTCTTCCATAGAAATGTGACAGCATTCCAAAAGAATGTCCATAACCAAAAGTTCTATATTGTAAATAACCAAGTTCAGCAAATAATTCATTCAGTTCAATACAAATATCTGAGCATTTAACGCCTGGTTTGATAAGTTCTAATCCTCTTTTGTGTACTTTTACATTTGCTTCCCAAGCTTTAAGAGAAGCATCATCGATTTGATCTAAAAAAAGAGTTCTCTCTAAAGCGGTGTAATAACCTGATATCATAGGAAAAGTATTTAAAGATAAAATATCTCCGCGAACTAATTTTCGATTTGTTTTAGGATTATGTGCACCATCAGTATTTATACCTGACTGAAACCACACCCATGTATCCATGTATTCTGCATTAGGGTAAGTCTCTGCAATTTCTCTTTCCATCTTATCTCTACCAGATATTGCAATTTCTAATTCTGAATTCCCTTCCTTAATATTTTTGACAATCTCTTCTCCACCAATATCAGCAATTCTTGTTCCCTCTTTTATAATCTTTATTTCCTCCTCTGATTTAATCATTCGTAATTTCATTAATTCTTTTGAAATATCTTTAAAAACTGAAAAAGAAAAAATTGAACCAATCTTGTCTCTTACATCTAACGTAACATGATCATGTTCAATACCAATATTCTTTGGAGGATCATCTCTTCCTATAATTGAAACTATTGCCTTTAAAAAATTATCTCTTTTCCAATCCGTATAAATAATATTATCGCAATGTGATCTACGCCACGGTTGGCTTGCATCAATATTGGCAGAAATAGTTGAAATCTTCTTATCTGTTATAACACATCCATAAGGACGACCAAAAGAGCAGTAAATAAAACCAGTGTAATAAGCTATATTGTGCATAGAAGTCAAAATAATCATATCAAGATTATTTTTATCCATTACATCTCGTAATTTATCTACCCTGTGTTTGTACTCATTTTCAGAAAAAGGAAGTTTTACTTTGTTTCCATTCTTTAATGTAAAAAAATCAGGTCTTTCCATAAATTTAAGAATCTAATTCAAAGCAATGTATCTTTTATTCCACCTCATGATGAGACTATAGTAAATTAGTGAGACAAAAAGAAAAAAGCCTCCTATTATAGTATTGGTTGTTGGTATTTCATTAATACCAAATAATGGTAGCCATACCCAAAAAATTCCACCAATTACTTCTGTTAAAGACAATAAGGTAAGTTCTGCTGCCGGAATTGCCTTAGAACCTATGGAATATAAAATTAAACCAAGACAAACTAAAGTTCCATGTAAAGAAAACATTGAGCTGTTGTAGCTTGTTGCGAAAAAAGGTTGATCTTTTATTAAGATCATTATCGTTGCAAAAACAAAACAAAATAACCCTGCTATTGCGACGGTAGTAAACTTAGGAGTTTCTTTTCTCCATCTAAGTGTAACGGAGAATATTGAAAATCCTATAGAAGAAGTAATACCAAAAATAAAACCAACAAGAGAATTTTTTTCTGTATTGCCCAACGCCATAATTATTATTCCAACAGTTGCAATCAAAATTGAAATCCAAACATTTAATGAAATTCTTTCTTTTAAAAATAAGAAAGCCATTAAAGCAGTAAAAAAAGGCATTGCTGCTAAACATAGGAGAGTAATTGCTGCGCTTGTATTTGTTATTGAGTAGATAAATGAAATCATTGCGATGCCTAAACCTACTCCACCTAACAGACCAGATTTACCAATTTTTTTATAATTTTTATAAAAATTTATTCCCTCTTCAAAATACAAATATAAATTTAAAATGATAAAGATTGTTAAACCTCTTCCAAATATATACTGCCAGGGAACTAGATGGGGATCATTCATGTATCTTACTACTAAAGGACCGAAAGACCACATTAGACCAGCGAACAGTACAAGTGGAACTGCTATTTTTTCATTTTTAAGTTCAATCATAAATGAATATTTAATTCTTAAAAGTTAGAACTACAACAAAAATGAGATAACTTAAAATAAAATTTTATTTGGATGATTGGGGAAAAAACAATCTATAGTCTCCCCTCTCTTAAATTTAGATTTTCCAGATGGAAACATTGCCCAAACATTTGATTTTACAAAAGATTTAATTCTGAAAGACTCTTGCCCTTTTAAAACCTTTATCACGAATTTACCATTTTTGGTTGTATAAATTTTGCTTTTAATAAAACGGGTAAAATTTACTTTTTTTATAAATTCTTTTTTTAAAATTGCTTTAATAGCTTTTTCTTTTTTCATTCCTAATAAATTCTCTAAATAAGGATACACAAAAAATCTAAAACAAGCTGCTGATGAAATTGGGTTTCCAGGAAGACCAAAAATTGCTTTTTGCTTACCTCTAATTTTTGCAAATAAAATTGGTTTTCCTGGTCTTATGGCTACACTCTTAAAATAATTGGATAATTTAAATTTTTTAATAATTTTAGGAATATAATCAAACTTTCCTGCTGAAACTGCACCAGAGGTTATAATAATATCAATTTTTGAATTAAATATTTCTTTTATTTTTTTTTCAAGATATTTTTCGTCTTTGTCTCTTAAAATTCCTCCATAAAAAAAATTGAAAAAAAAATTTCTATCAATTGATTTTATATAGTGACTATTTGAGTTTCTTACTTTCCAATTGGGAATCTTCCCTTGGTCAGATATTTCATTACCTGAAGAAAAAAATAAAACATTTGGTATTTTTTTAACTTTTAACTCATTAATGCCTAATGTTTTTAAAGCTAAAATATGATTAGACTGTAAAATTGTTCCTTTTTCAATTAACAAATCTTTTTTTTTATAATCTGATCCTTTAAATCTAACATGTTGATATTTGTTAATTTTTTTATCAATTAGAATATATTTAGGACTTTTTTTATTTGGATAAAAAACTATTTGTTCTATTGGTATTATAGTATCAAATCCCTTTGGAATTAATCCACCTGTCATGATTTCGAAGGTTTGGAATTTCTTAATTTTTTTATTTTTTGGTTTACTTCCAGCAGCGATTGTTCCTAATATTTTAAACAATCTACTATTTTTTTTACTCAAATTTTTTGTTTCACTAGAATTAATTACAAAACCATCAAATGCAGCGTTATCTTCAGGAGGATTATTGACTTTACTTTTAATTGTGTTGGCTGTTATTCTATTTAAACAGTTATTTGTTTTAACAAATTCATTCTCAATTAAGATTTTTGATTTTTTTAATATTTCAATAGATTTTTTATAGCTTATCATCATTCATCATTTTAATTGCCTTTTTTAAATCTTCTTCAGTATTAATGTTAAAGAATGGGTCAGGTTTTTTATAGTCAATATTCACTATTTTTACACCAATTGAATCTGCCCAAATTTCAACTTTTCTCTCACCTTTTAATAAATCGACTTCTAATTTTTCCATTAAATCTAACGACCAAAGACCAAAAATATTATGTCTCGTATTTTGGTTTTTAATAAAAAAAAGTTTACTTTCATTAATATTTATTTTTTCGTAAAAAAATTTTAGTTCTTTTTTGGTAAAAAAAGGTGTGTCAGTAGGAAATGTTGAAATCCATTTATACTTTTTATTTTTTTTTTTAATCCATTGCATCGCTGTCAAGACACCTCCCAGAGGTCCTAAACCCATTTGAAAATCTCTTGTACTAGAAATTTTTTTTGACTGCATAAATTTTATTGGTTGATTTACAACTATGAGGGTTTCATTAAACTCATCCACTATTTCATTGAGTATATAGTCTATCAATAATTTACCTTGAAATTTTACTTGAGATTTATCTTGGCCAAATCTCTGTGACTTACCGCCTGCTAGCACAACTCCTAAAATATTGTTAAGATCCATATATTAAAATATAAAACATTAAAATTTGATTTAAAGAATTAATATGGATTTAAGAATTTTAGAAATTGCTTCTAATACTGAAAATAATAAAGTTATTGATAATTTTACACACAAGTCAAAAAATAAAAATCCAATTTGTGGAGATGAAATGGAAATAAGTTTAATTGTAGAAGATGACAAAGTCATAGACATGGGCTATCAATGTAAATCGTGTGTTTATTGTCAGGCATCTGTAAGTTTACTTTCACAAAAAATTAAAAATAAAAAATTAAATGAAATTAAAGATTTTATTAATTCTTGTGAAAATATTTTTGAAAATACTAAAATAGTTTTAGAGAGAAACTGGAAAGATTTTATAGAATTATTGAACAAAAAAAATGCACCTAGAAAAGAATGCTTGCTTCTTCCATTAAGAACTGTTTTAAAAGCCTTAAAAATATCATGATTAAAATAAACAAAGAAATTTTCAAAAAAGCTTTGCTTGCTGGAATTTTCTCGGCATTTACGATTGGTGTACTTACTGTTTTAACTTATAAAAGTGCCTTGGGTTTATTCATAGCTGGATCGTTTGGATCCTCAATGGTTTTATTATTTGGTTTTCCAGAGAGTCCTTTTGCTCAACCAAAAAATGTTTTTTTTGGTCATTTAGTTACAGCACTTGTAGGTGTATTTTTTGTAGTTTTTGTACCATTACCAATGTTTGTCAACATAGCATTAGCAGTTGGTGTTGGAATTTTTTTTATGATATTATTAAATATTGTGCATCCTCCTGCAGGTGGAAATCCAATAATGGTGATAATTGGAAGTGTCTCTTATGATTATTTATTAAGTCCAATTATATTTGGATGTATTATCATTATATCGTTAGCTATTTTAATTAATAAATTTTTACTTAAAAAGAATTATCCGTTAAAATGATTGGATGAATTTTAAGTATAAGGTAATCAAATTTAAAAAAAATAAATTTGAAAAAATTGATGATCTAGTTTCAATAGAAGAACCTTTAGAAATCTCAATAAAATATAAAGTTCAAAACGAATGGGTGACTAGCAGCCTTTCAATAACAATGAGGACTCCAGGTCATGATGAGGATCTGGTAAGGGGTTTTTTATTTAATGAACAAATAATTAAAAATTTAGATGAAATAGAAAATATAGAAAGTGTTGGTGAAAAAGTTGGACAATATAAAATTCAGAACAAAATATTAATTACTCTTAATAATTCTAAAAATATAAATATTTCTAAAATAAAAAGAGATTTCTTAACAAATTCATCATGTGGAGTATGTGGAAAATCATCACTTGATGCTTTGGAAATAATCAAAAAAGAAAAAACTTTTAAAGATGAGCCTAAATTAACAAAAGAAATTATAATTAAATCACCTTCAGTATTAAGGCAAAATCAATCTGAGTTTTCAAAAACAGGTGGAATTCATGCAAGTGGATTATTTTCAGTTGATGGAAAATTAATATCCCTTAGAGAAGATGTTGGCAGACATAATGCTCTAGATAAAATGATTGGTAGTGCTTTAAATAAGAACCAAATTGAACCCAAAAACCAATTTATAACATGCTCTGGTCGACTAAATTTTGAACTTGTTCAAAAAGTTTTAATGACCAATATTGGCTTAATGATTGGCGTAGGTGCGCCAACTAGTCTAGCAATTGATCTAGCGAATAGGTTTGACATGACCTTGATAGGTTTCGTAAAAGAGGATAGTTTTAACATTTACACAAATAACCAAAAGGTTGTTGTAAATTAATATTGCGGAGATACGAGTGTCAAAAAATATTAGTAATTTATCTGGTAGAGTTGGATTAAAAGATAATCTTTTTAAAAAAATGTCTGAAAATGTCCTTAATGACTCTCCAAAAGATATAAAAGAAATTGCAAAAGAATATAACTTAGGTGTCTCTACTATTCATGGAGCTGAGAGTTTTTATGAATTTTTAAGGCCTTCTCATAGAGAAAAAAAAGCTTTTGTCTGTAATGGGAGTGCTTGTATGTGTGCTGGTACTCAAAATAAGTTAAAAGAAACTTTAAAGTCAAAACTTGGAAATGACAAAGTAGGAGAAATGTTTTGTTTGGGTCACTGTTACGAAAATCATGCATTTCATTATGATGGTGAAAATTATGCAGGAAAAGATATAGAAAAAATTGACCAAATTTTAAAAGGAGAAGATATCAAACAAGAAAAATTTTTTTCAAAAAGTTTTGCAACAACTAGTTTTTTAATGGATGATAATCTTTTATCATTAAATCAATTTAAGAAACAATTAAATAAATTTTTAAAAAAAGATAAAAAAGAAATCATAAAATCACTACTAGACTCTAATCTGACAGGGAGAGGTGGTGCAGGCTTTCCAACTGGAATGAAATGGGATTTTTGTAGTAAAGCAAAAGGTGATAAAAAATATGTTATTTGTAATGCTGATGAGGGAGACTCAGGGGCATTTTCTGACAGATATCTTTTAGAAGACCAACCATTAAAAGTGATTTTTGGAATGGTAATTTGTGGTTTGGTTATTGGAAGTGATGAGGGAGTTTTATATATTAGAGGTGAATATCCAAAATCTATAGAAGCAATTAATGGATGTATCAACGAACTTAAAAAATTAAACTTACTAGGTGAAAATATTTTAGGAAATAAATTTTCTTTTGATTTAAATATTTGTATTGGTCAAGGAGCGTATATTTGTGGAGAAGAAACTGCATTGATTGCTTCTATTGAAGGTAGACGTGCTGAAGTAGATGTCAGACCTCCTTTCCCGGTCACAGAAGGGCTTTATAAAAAACCTACAGTTGTCAATAATGTTGAAACTTTGGCTGCAGTAACTGGAATTTTAATAAATGGTGCTGAAAAATTTGCTGCTATTGGAAACAAAAAATCTGCTGGAACAAAATTAGTTTGTCTCGATAGTTTTTTTAATAATCCTGGTGTTTATGAAATTGATATGGGTACACCAATGAAAAAAATATTTGATAAAATAGGTGGTGGTTACAAAGAACCTTTAAAAGCATTTCAAGTTGGGGGTCCTCTAGGAGGTGTTGTTCCTCTTAGTGAAATTGACAATCTTAATTTAGACTTTCAGGAATTTACCTCAAAAGGTTTCATGCTAGGTCATGCTAGTGTTGTTAGTATTCCTAAAGATTTCCCAATGACCGAATATATTCATCATTTATTTGAATTCTCTGCAGAAGAATCTTGTGGAAAGTGCTTTCCAGGAAGGTTAGGATCTTATAGAGGAAAAGAGATGTTTGACCAAGTTAAGAAAAAAACTGCAAAAATTCCTCTTAAATTACTTAACGAATTATTGGTAACAATGAAAAAGGGTTGTTTATGTGCTCTTTGTGGTGCAATACCAACTCCTATAATGAATATCCTAAAATATTTTGGTGATGAAATGAAGGATGATATGGTAAAAGACAATTAATGAGTTCTGAAAAAAGAAAAATTGCTTATATAGACGGTAAACCATATGAAATTGGCGCCAATCATACATCTATCTTAAAATTTGTTAAAAGCTATGTTGGCGAAAAAAAAGTACCATCATTATGTGATGATCCAAATTTAGCGCCTTACGGTGCTTGTAGAGTTTGTTCAGTTGAAGTAGCACTAGAAAAAGATGGACCAACAAAAGTAGTCGCTTCATGTCATACTCCAATAGCTGAAAATCAACACGTATTTACAACAAATGACAATCTTCATAATCTTAGGAAAAACATAGTAGAATTGGTCTTAACTGACCATCCAATGGAATGTAATACTTGTGAAGTAAATAATAACTGTGAACTCCAAACTGTTGCTAACGACTTAGGTATTTCTGACCATAGATATAATAATCCAAAGCAACACAAAGGTATTCCAAGAGATACTTCCCATGACTATATGAGAATGAACTTAGATAATTGTATAAATTGTGGAAGATGTGTAAGAGCTTGTGATGAAATTCAAGGATCATTTGTATTAACAATGTCTGGAAGAGGTTTTGAGTCTAAAATTACAACAGATAACAATATGACATTTGGAGACTCTTCTTGCGTTTCTTGTGGTGCTTGTGCGCACACTTGTCCAACTGATGCTATTTCTGATGTTTTTCAGTCTAAATCTGCTGCCGTAGATAAAAAAGTAAGAACTACATGTTCGTACTGTGGTGTGGGATGTAATTTAGAGACTTCCATTAAAAATAATAAAGTTGTTGCAATTGATACTCCAAAAGAAACAGAAGTTAATGCAGGTCATACTTGTATTAAAGGAAGATACGCATTTGGTTTTTACGATCATCCTGACAGACTTAAAACTCCACTAATTAAAAGAAGTGGTAAGTTTGAAGAAGCAACTTGGGATGAAGCATACGATTTCATAAAAAAAGAAATGCAAAGAATTGTTAAAGATCATGGACCTGATGCATTTGCTGGAATTTCATCAGCAAGATGTACCAATGAAGAAAACTATGTTTTTCAAAAAATGATAAGAGCAGCTGTAGGCACAAATAGTGTTGATTGTTGTGCAAGAATTTGTCATTCACCTACCGCTTGGGGAATGCAACAAACATTTGGTACGGGTGCTGCTACTAATTCAACTGAAGATATCTATCATGCAGATCTGTTTTTAGTTATTGGAGCAAATCCAACTAATGCTCACCCAGTTACAGGTGCAAAAATAAAACAACAAGTTATGAAAGGCAAAAAGCTTATTGTTTTAGATCCTATTACTACTGAAGTTGCTCAACTAGCAGACTATCACATTAAACTAAGACCAGGAACAAATGTTGCTGTTCTTAATATGATGTTACATTTTATAGTGAAATCAAAATTATATAATAAAGATTTCATTAGAGATCGAACCGAAGGTTTTGATAAATTTTTAAAAGAAATTGAAAGACAAGATGTTGATCATTTAGCAAAAGTTGCTGGTGTTGATAAGCAGCTAGTTAAAGAAGCAGCGATAGCTTACGCAACTGCAAAAAATTCAATGGAGTTTCATGGCTTAGGGGTCACTGAACATGAACAAGGATCAAAAACTGTTATGCTAATTGCTGACCTCGCAATGATTACTGGAAATATTGGAAGAAAAGGAGTTGGTGTAAATCCTTTAAGAGGACAAAATAATGTCCAAGGTGCTGCAGATATGGGGTGTCAACCTCATCAAGGTGCAGGATATTTTGAAGTAGCAGATGAAAAAAATCAAAAATTCTATAGTGATAAATATGGTATTACACATCCAACTAAAGCTGGGCTAAAAATTCCTCAAATGTTTGATGCTGCTATTAAGAAAGAATTAAAAGGAATTTGGATTATTGGTGAAGACATTGTTCAAACGGATCCTAATAGTGCACACGTGGTTGATGCTATGAATTCATTGGAACTTCTAGTAGTTCAAGAAATTTTCATGAGTGAAACAGCAAAACTTGCAACAGTTGTTTTGCCAGGAACCACTTTTTTAGAAAAAGATGGAACTTTTACTAATACTGAAAGAAGAGTACAAAGAGTTAATCGTGCAGTTTCTCCTCTACCAGGTACAAAACCTGATGGAGTAATAGTAACTGAAATGATGCAAAAACTAGGGTTTAATCAGCCAACGTATGATGCAGATCAAGTACTTGCTGAAATCGCAGATATAGTACCTTTCTTTAAAGGTATAACTCGAGAAAGATTGGGTAAGCTTGGTTTACAGTGGCCTGTAAAGGAAGATGGGACAGATACTCAAATATTGCATACTGAAGAATTCAAACTAGGAAAAGGTAGATTAAAAAACTTTGACTGGAAAGAGTCATCTGAAATAGCAGCTAATCATAAAGAATATCCTTTAATATTAACAACTAGTCGAGTTTTACAACATTATAATGCCGCTACCATGACAAGAAGAACGAGTAATATTAATATTGTTGATGAAGATGTTTTGTTGATACATCCTAAAGATGCAATAAATAGAGATTTAAATACAGGTGATATTGGAAGATTGTATTCAGGAAGAGGTGAAGTTGCTTTAAAAGTAGAAGTTACTGATAAAGTGAAAGAAGGTATCGTTTTTACAACATTTCATTTTCCTGAACATATGGTCAATATGGTAACTGGTCATGGAAAAGATGAGGAAACTATGTGTGCAGAATATAAGGTATCATCAGTTCAAGTTCAAAAAATTTCAAATCAATTTAAAACTGAAATACAACCAAAAGAAAATCAAGCTGAAGTAAGCTAATTAGAATGACCATAGGATGGCATTTTAACAATACCTATTCAAAACTATCAAATACTTTTAGAGAAGAAATAAAACCTATTCCTGTAACAAATCCAGAGTTAATAATACTTAACGAAAAACTAGCCTCCGAATTAAGTTTAAATTTTTCAAAAATAGATAAAAATGAGCTTTCAAAAATTCTTTCAGGAAATTCTTTGCCAAAGGGCTCAAACTCTATAGCACAAGCTTATGCGGGTCACCAATTTGGTCATTTTACAATGCTTGGGGATGGTAGAGCAGTATTAATTGGTGAGCATACAACAAAATCAAATGAGAAATTTGATATTCAATTTAAAGGTTCAGGTAAAACAGCATTCTCAAGAAATGGTGACGGTCGTGCAGCTTTAGGTCCAATGTTGAGAGAATATATTATTAGTGAGGCTATGAATGCATTAAACATTCCCACTACTCGTAGTTTGGCAGTAGTAAAAACTGGAGAAAATATTCAAAGAGAGACATCTTTACAAGGTGCTATACTCACTCGTATCGCCTCTAGTCATATCAGGGTTGGTACTTTTCAATATATTGCAGCAAGACAAAAAGAAAATGAATTAAAAACATTATTAGATTACACAATTGATAGGCATTATCCTGAAATAAAAAATTCAAACAACCAAGCATTAGATTTATTAAATCTTTTAATAGACCGACAATGTAATTTGGTTGTGAATTGGATGCGTGTGGGTTTCATTCATGGAGTAATGAATACTGATAACATGACAATTTCTGGGGAAACTATTGATTATGGTCCATGTGCATTTATGGATACCTATGATCCAAAGACTGTTTTTAGTTCAATAGATCAAACAGGTAGATACGCTTATTGCAATCAACCTGTTATTACAAAATGGAATTTAGCCAGATTTGCAGAATGTTTACTTCCTTTAATTGATAAAGATAAAGAAAAAGCGATTAAGATAGCTACAGAAACTATTAATTCTTTTGAAAAAAAGTATGAGGAAAAATGGATGAACATGATGAGAGATAAATTAGGATTATTTGGTTTGGATGATAAAGATAAATTTCTAATATTAGATCTATTAACTTGGATGCATGAAAAAAAGGCAGATTATACTAATACCTTTTGTCACTTGATGAACCTTGAGCCTACAAAAAATAGATTATATGAGGACAATGATTTTATGAGTTGGAAAAAAAGATGGGAGAAAAGATTATTAAATAATAATAGTCCCAAAAAATATTTAGAATTGATGAAAAATAATAATCCAATTGTCATTCCAAGAAACCATAAAATTGAAGAATCCTTAGAAGCTGCTAATCAAAACAATCTTGAGCCAATCAAAAAAATTCTAAAAATTTTAGAGAAACCTTATGATGAGCAAACAGAAATAAATGATTACCAGCTACCCTCATCTTCAACTGAAAAATATCAAACTTTTTGTGGAACCTAATCTAAGTTTGTTTTAGTAAATTTTTAGTTAAGTTAAAAAAACTTATTATAAACACATATAAGATAATTAAAATTAAATAAAAATCTAACCCATGCTTCATAAATCTTATTATTAAGTAATATTCTTCAAAAATTTTATTCATATTTAAAAAAATCAAAATTGAAGAAATAAAAAATTTAGCTGTTAAAAAATGAAAGTAAAAATCAAAAAAATTACCTTCAGATGATTTATCTTTATTAACTATAATCCAGGGAATTAAACCAATTAAAAAAATTTCTCTATAAATAAAGTTTGAAAATACAAAATAACAAGTCAATATTGTTGTAGATGAAAGTAAGTAAAGTCTATTTTCATAAACATCATTTTGAAAAAAATTTAAAATCTCATCATTTTTAAAATTTTTTTTAAAAAGTTTGAGATATATTAACAAAATTGGAATTAAAAAAAGTATCTGTAAAAGAATATTATTTATATTAATGAAGGTTTTATAACTAGCAAAAAATGAAAATCCATAAACACCAATTGATGAGAATAAATTTCTAACTTCAAATATTTTTATTAGATTTTCATATTGAAAGTACGAGAAAATCAAAACTAATCCTAACAAAAATGAAAAGTGGAAAAAAATATTTTTTACACCTCTTTTAAATAAATATATAATACTTAAACAAAGTGGATAAAACTTAGAAAATGTTGCAAATAAGATTAGAAAATAATTTATAAATATACTTCTATATCGAGCAAGTAAAACCACTATTAAAAAAATTATTATGTCATTATTTGCTCTTTCTACTGCTAAAAGAGTTGAAACACTAAAAATATAAAAAAGTGCCAGCAAAGTTTTAAATTTTTTGTCAAATTTAAAAAAACTAATTACAACAAATATAAATATAAAATTAAAAATTATTGGAAGATAAAAAAAGTAAAACTTTTTAAACTGATCCACAAAAGGTATATATAACCAGGTTGGTCCATAAACGTGTGGTCTCCCCCAAGGATCACAAGGGTTTTCTAAAAATACATCTATACCATTCCATTTACATATATTGGCGCTCATGATTGGAAACCAGTCACCAAATATGCTTATAGCATTATTTATTTTCATAGGGATGATTGTCGGATAAACGATTTGCTTAAAAAGTAATAAAGCGATTATTGTCGAAACAATGATTGTTATAACTGAGACAAATAAAAAATTTTTATTCATTTATCCCTATGTTTATCAAATTTTATTTTTGACTTACAACATTTAAACTTATTGGAATTCCATTATAGGGAGCAAAATCACTAGTATCTTTAAATAATGAAAAAGATTTTACCTTTTCAATTTTTTTGAATCCTGCCTTTGAAAGATAATCTTTTAGAAACTCAAAATTCCATCCAAAATAATGATAATCGTATTTATCAGTTTGCCCACCAAACATCATTCGCATAATATGAAATCTAACTTTCGATGGCAAGTTTGTTGACAAAAACATTTGGCATAAAATATCCATATCAGGTACTGAAACATAAAATTTACCGTCGGTATTAAGAGTTCGATAAACACCGTTTAAGGTTTTTTTAATATTGTTTTGATCCACATGTTCTACAACATGACTTGCGTAAATTTCGTCTATTGAGTTATCCCCAAATTGTGAAAGATCTGTAATGTCACCAATAAAATCGACTCCATCTTTTTTTTGAATATTTAATATCTTCCAACCTTCTTTTTTTTCTTCACCACCAATATGTAATTTCATAAATTAAATATTTGTTTATAAAACATACGGTTCTGGTCTTGCTTTTTTACCTAAAACTCTTTCTACGGCCATATTTGAAATATCAATAGACTGATAAGCGCCCGTTGTAATTAATTCTGTTAAAGCTCGACCTATTCCTGGTGCTTGCATTAAACCTCTTCCAGTAAAACCTGTTGCTAGATAAACATTCTCAAATTTTGGATGTTTTCCAACTACTGCATTATTATCAAGCCTATTACAATCGTAATATCCAGCCCATCCACCAGTCAACTTTAATTCTTCCATAGCAGGAATTCTTTGTGCCAGTGCAGGCCAAACAAGTTCTTCAAAATCATCCCATGCTGGTTCTAAGTCACCTGCATCAAAGACAGATTTTGGTGATCCAGCTAAATATTCTTTTCCCTCTGGTCTCCAATAAACTCCTGTTGTCAAATCACCAGTTAATGGCATTTCAGGAATATGTTTTGGACACTTTACTCTGAACACAGTGTGTTTTTGTGGTTCAACTGGAATGTCTTCTAGCAATTCTTTTGTCCAACATCCAGCTGCAGAAATAATTGTTTTAGCTTTTATTTCAGATAGAGATTTTACTTCTCCTTTTATAAATTGAGCACCAAGCTCCATTGCTTTACTTTTCAAAGCTCCATGAAACATAAATGGATCAATCCACCCTTCACTTTGATTATCAGTAAATGTTGCGGTTTCTATTCCATCACTATTTATATATGGAAAAAATTTTGTTAGTTCTGAGCCTTTAATATTTTTTGTTCCAGCTTCACAAGCTTTATGATTTTCCAATGCTTTATACTGTTCCTCTGCATGCTCAGGTCCAAACATTAATAAATATCCATTAGTTACCATACTAGCTGTTGGTTTGGGATTTTTTTCTGTTTTAAGTAACTCGGGTATTTGAAAAATAAACTCTCTAGCAAATTTTCCTAGTAAGATGTTTTCTGTTTGAAAAAATTGTCTTCTAAAACCTCCAAGTGATAATGGAAATGAGGCTGTTTTATATGTGGGATCTCTTTCAATTACTTTTACTTTTCTGCCCTCTTTAGACAAAAAATAAGCTGTGGCTGTGCCAATAATTCCACCACCAACTATGACTACATCATCCATATTAATTCAATATATATAAGTTAAGATTGAGAAATAGTGCATAGCAACTCCAAAGTAAATAGGGAATCATTAAGTACGAACTTACTTTATTGACACGTTTAAATTTTAAAATGAGAATAATTATCAAAATAATCAGAATCAAAAGTATAATTAGAGCTAATAAAATTTGATGTAAGCCAAAAAAAACAATACTCCAAGTTGTATTAAAGACTATATGAATAAAGTAAATATAAATTGTATTCATTTCTCTATTCTTAGTATGCCAATAAAACCATATAGCTAATGTCATCATTAAATATAAAGTAGTCCAAACAGGAGCAAAAACCCAATCAGGTGGATTATAATTTGACTTTACAAGCTGTGAATACCATGGCTCCTTAAAACTTATTGTCGCCATTCCTCCAATAAATGATGCAGAATATGTAATTATGAAAAAAAGAATAAATGATATAAATTTATTTTTTAACATATAAGTATTATACATCACTATAAAATGAATAAAAAAACTATTTGGATTACTGGTGGAAGTACAGGTATTGGAAAGGCTTTAGCTGTAAAATTTGCAAGTAAAGGTTGGAATGTTGCGATTTCAGCTAGAAGAGAGAATTTGCTTAACGAAATTTCAGATGGAAATGAAAATATCCACGGATTTCCACTAGATGTTACTGATAAGATGAAATGTAAAGAGGTTTTTGAACAAATTAAAAATAAGTTTCAACAAATTGATATCTGTTTTTTTTCAACTGGCACTTGGAATCCAAAAAAAGAAAAAGATATTGATGTTGAGCAAATAGAAGAAGTATTTAAAGTAAATTTTTTTGGTACAGTAAATAGTATCAAAGCTGTAGAAGAGTATTTTAAAAATAAAAAGAATGGTATAATCACTATCGTTTCATCTATAGCTGGATATAGAGGGTTACCAAATTCAACCGGCTATGGACCTTCTAAATCAGCTCTTAATAATTTAGCAGAAAGTTTATACTTTGATTTTAAAAGGTTTAATGTGCGTGTTTGCTTAGTATCACCTGGATTTATAAAAACACCAATGACAGATAAAAATGATTTTAAAATGCCTTTTTTAAAAACTACCGAATATGCAGCTGAAAAAATTTACGATGGATTGATAAATAAAAATGTTTTTGAAATTCACTTTCCAAAATCTCTTACCCTTATACTTAAACTCTTCAGCTTTTTACCTAATAAAATTTATTTTGGATTAGTTGGTAAAATGACTAAATATCAAAAGAAAAATTAGTCTTTAACAAATACAACTGTTAGCTCAGCAACTTTTATACCAAACTTAGTCATAGTTGCTCTATTAATAGCTACTCGGTCATCTTGTTTAAATATCCAGTCATCAAAGGTTATTTTCATCTCCTTGCCTTTAACAGGAACTAAAAGAACATACTCAAACTTAAATGCTGAACCATAAGAGTATCCTTTTGCTTTTCCAACAACATCTCCTGCTGTACCCTCATAGTTATTTTCATCAATTTTCGTTATTTGCCATTGTCTAGTTTGAATTTCACCATCATCCCAATTAAATTTTTCATCAAGTATCAATTGTTTTCCATTCCATTTGCCATTTAGGTCAGCAGAAAATTGTCTTGTGACTTTACCAGATCTATTTTGAAGCACGCCCCAAGCTTTTACATCCCCGGATAGATATTCCTCAATAATTAACCTTGGTTCTTTATTTTTAAAATCTTCAGGTTTCATAGAGCTATTTTTTGAACAACTTGTAAATAACATTACAGAAATTATCAATAAAATTGATTTCAAATATTTTATGTCGCGCATAGTTCTCTGTTCCCTATTTATTTTGAATTGAAAATTGTATTAAATCTATGTTCTTTGATTTAAATCCAGCCTCACAATAGCAAAGGTAAAACTCCCACATTCTTCTAAATGTTGCATCAAATCCCTGATTTTTAATTTGACCCCATTTTTTATTAAATTCTTCTCTCCATATGGACAAAGTGTTTGAATAATGATCAGCATAAGACTCGTAAGACTTTATAGTTAAACCATTATCAGAAACATATTTATTAATACTATTCTTATTTGGAAGGAAGCCACCTGGAAAAATATATTTTTGAATAAAATCCTCTTTATTTTTATATCTATCAAATAAAGCATCATCAATTGTAATAGCTTGAATGGCAGCTTTGCCATTTTTTGATAAATTATTTTTTATAGTTTTAAA
>CACDSX010000007.1 GCA_902555655.1 uncultured Pelagibacteraceae bacterium
TTTTTTTTAATATCTCCATTATTACTTTTAAAAATTGTAGTGCCAGAAACTAAAATATTTGCACCAGCTTCTATTGCAATTTTGGAATTGTCAAAATTTATTCCACCATCAATTTCTATATCAAAATTTAGTTTTTTTTCTTCCTGAATTTTTTTTAATTCTTTGATTTTAGTTAAAACTTCAGGCATAAATTTTTGTCCACCAAATCCAGGATTTACACTCATGATAAGAACTAAATCTATTTGGTCTAAAATGTTTAAAATAACATCAATTTTAGTCTCAGGGTTTAAAGATACTCCAACCCTTTTTTTTAATCCTTTAATCTTCATGATTGATATCTTTAAATCATCAGTCGCCTCTGGATGAATTGTAATTATATCAGCCCCAGCATCTGAATATGCCTCAATATAGTTATGAACTGGTGAAATCATCAGATGTACATCAAACAATATAGATGAGTGTTTTTTTAAAGCTTTTATAACCGGCGGACCAATAGTTAAATTAGGAACAAAATGACCATCCATAACATCCACGTGTATCATGTCAGCACCACTTTCCTCTAATTTTTTTATTTCATTCCCTAATTGACTGAAATCAGCAGATAAAATTGAGGGTGATATTTGTATTTTTTTCATTGATGCCCTGTTTAACTAGTATCAATTTTTAAAATTTAATTGAATTAAAAAATTGGTAAATTTGTCTCGAAATTTCACTTTCCAGAGGAAAAGATAGCATACCCATTACAGAATAACCCAAAACCCAAGGCATTAAGTAAAATCTTATCATAAAGAAAAACCAAGCAACATATAGAGGAACTAAGGGCTGAATAATAAACGAAGGTGTTAAAGGTTTAAATATTTTGAGTAATGGATTGGTAAATTTAACAAAGACTCTCATAAAAAAAAATTGAGAGTCTTCTTTTTGAAAGATATTCATTGCAACTCTTCCAATCAATGTCCACATGATCACTCCTAGAATATAATCAATTATGTAAATTAAGGGATGAAAGTTAGCAGACATTTAGAATATATATTGGAAAAAAATAGAGATTAAAAGGGGCGAAATTAATCGCCCCTTATTAATATTATCTTTATTGTTTACCGATGATAGATCTACCAGACGGTACTCTAACCTCGTCAACCATTCTTTGTGTAGCAGCATTTGGTTCTGAAGTAATTAAACTTACAACAACCATAGATACTAAACTAACTGCAGAACCGAAGATACCAAACGTTAACTGTGTAATACCTAGGAATCCACTTCCACCATTTCGTACCCAAATTAGGTAACCCATACCAGAAATTAAACCTAAAGCCATACCAGCTATAGCACCTTCTCTGTTAGCTCTCTTCCACCATACACCTAGTACAAGTGGGAAGAACAACCCAGACATCGCAAAGTCAAAAGCCCAGATTACTGAACCTAAGATACCTTGGATTTCCATTGCTGCAATAGTTGCTCCAGCAAAACCAATTACTACAAGTAATACCCTTGCAACAACTAGTCTTTTTGCAGTCTCTGCTTTTGGATCGATGATTTTATAGTAAACATCGTGAGAGATTGCATTTGCAATTGCTAGGATCAAACCATCAGCTGTTGACATGGCAGCAGCCATACCTCCAGCAGCAACCAGACCTGAGATTACATATGGTAATCCAGCTATTTCTGGTGTCGCTAACACAACGGCTTTACCACCCATGAAAAACTCATTTAATTCTAGAGTTCCATTTCCGTTAAAGTCGCTTACAAACATTAAGTTTGCTTGGTTCCAGTTTTGATACCAATCTATCGCTTGAACATCTGCAATTGATTTACCAATAATACCTGTTGGTAATGATGGATCAATCAATGACAATTTAGATAGCGTCGCTAGCATTGGAGCAGAAGAATAAAGTAGGAAGATAAAGAATAAAGACCAACCTACTGATTTTCTAGCTGCTTTTACACTTGGAGTAGTGAAATATCTCATCATAACGTGAGGTAATGATGCTGTTCCCATCATCATCGCCAATGCTAATGAAATAAATGCCCACGGTGTAGCGTTTACCGCTGAGTGAGCTTTTGTTATTCCAGCTAAACCTTTAGGTACATTCGCAAGATCACCAGCTGAGTTTTTAATAAAACCAAACTGTTGTTCTAGTTCACCAATTCTAGCTACTTCATCAGCTAACATAAAGTGAGGGAAGAAACCCGCACCCATTTTGTTACTGATCCAGAATACTGGAAGTAAGTAAGCTATAATTAGTACGATATATTGTGCAACCTGTGTCCAAGTTACCCCTCTCATACCACCTAACATTGAACATAGTAAAATACTTACTAATCCAACATAAACAGCGTATTGGAATGGGATATCTAAAGCAACAGAAGCAATAGTACCTGTAGCGTTAATTTGTGCAGTCACATAGGTAAATGAAGCAACAGTTAAAACTACTACTGCAAGAAACCTAGTTAAATTACCACCGTATCTTGTACCAATAAAATCTGGAACTGTGTAACAGCCAAATTTTCTTAGGTAAGGTGCTAATAAAGTTGCAACTAATACATAACCACCAGTCCAACCTACAAGTAGTGCCATATATCCATAACCTTTGAAGTAAATACCACCAGCCATTGCAACGAATGAAGCACCAGACATCCAGTCTGCTGCAGTCGCCATTCCGTTGAATACGGTAGGTACTTGTCTTCCAGCTACGTAATAAGCATCTGCTTGAGCTGTACGTGATAGCCAACCAATTATTGCGTAGATGGCAACAGTAAAAGCAACGAAACATATTCCGATTGCTTTAGATGTCATACCCATCTGTTCGCCAATTGCCATAATGATTATGAAAGCTAAAAAACCACCTGTGTAGATTCCATAAACTTTAGGCAAATTATCTATAAAATTACCTTTCATTAGTCATCTCCTCTTTCTGAAAAGCCAAATTCTTCATCAATTTTTTCTTGTCTATTCGCAAACCAAAAAATAAGGATTACGAAAATTCCAAGAGAACCCTGACAAGTGAACCAATAAGTCAACGGATAACCAAATGGTCCCGTCGCATTGTTCATTTCAGCTCCGAAAAGAAAGATGCCAATTGAGAATACAAACCAAATAGCCAATGTAACCATTAGCAATCCTCTGGTTTTTTCCCAGTGTTGTGCTTGTTTTGACATTATATACCTCTCTCTTTTTAGTTATAACTGGCGAAAACCATAACCATTATGAAAGAGATTGAAAGTGTTAAAATTGTACAGAAAAGTTGGTTTTTTAAGGTATAAATCAGCTAAATATTGATTTTTATGGCAAAATATAAATTATCTTGGAAGGACCTTTCTTGGAGTGACTTCAAAATTTATTTATTTGCACTATTTAAAGCTTTCGTACCTAAAAAAAAATTAGGTAGTTTGGACGAATTAGAAAACTTCATACAATCCAAATCAGCTTGGGTAACCCAAGTAACTCTTTATGGTTACTTAAAAACTAGAATGGGCACAAGATATGTTCTTCATTTTGAAAATGATAAATTTATGGGGTCTGTGGATCTTGCTAAATGGAATGTTTATGCTGTAGCACTTCAGGATTTAACATTTTTTTCATTTTCATATCTAAAAAACGTTTTCAATTATCAAGATATGGGTAAAGCTGAAGAAATTTTTTTTAAAATTTTAGATGATGAAACTAATAATAAAATGCCTCTCGAAATAATTGATGAAGCTAAAAAAAATTTTGATGAAAGACTTCAAAATATTAATTGGGATACTTATTGCAACGACCTTCCATTTAATCAAAGTGCGTTATCATTATATAAGTGGGCACCAATTGCTGAAGAATTAAAAACATTGGATCGTAAAATTGTTTTAAATTCAGTTATCTTAAAGTGGGATGTTATAAAAAAAGAATTTATAGAGAGAATTAAGTTTTAAATATTTTTTCTGTTTTCAACTAAACTTGTAACTACTCCTGGATCAGCTAAAGTAGTTGTATCTCCTAATTGGTCATGCTCATTGGCAGCAATCTTTCTCAAAATTCTTCTCATAATTTTCCCTGATCTGGTTTTTGGTAATCCAGGAGAAAAATGAATCAGGTCTGGTGTTGCTAGTGGTCCAATTTGTTTTCTAACCCAAAGTTTTAGATCCCTTTCTAATTCACCAGACTCAGCTTCACCAGCAATTAAAGTAACATAACAATACAAACCATTACCTTTGATATCATGAGGATATCCAACAACAGCAGCTTCTGCTACTTTTGGATGAGCTACAAATGCGCTTTCAATTTCTGCAGTACCAAGATTATGACCAGATACAATTATCACATCATCAACTCTACCAGTAATCCAATAATATCCATCTTTGTCTCTTTTGCATCCATCACCAGTAAAATATTTTCCATCAAATTGAGAAAAATAAGTATCTATAAATCTTTGATGATCACCATAAACGGTTCTCATTTGACCTGGCCATGACTGAGATATACAAAGTCTACCTTCTCCAGCTCCTTTTATTTCTTTTCCATCTTTATCGACTATTGAAGGCTTAATTCCATAAAAGGGTTTGGTAGCTGAACCAGGCTTAAGTGGAATGGCACCCGTTTGTGGGGCAATTAAAATTCCTCCTGTTTCAGTTTGCCACCAAGTATCAACTATTGGACATTTTGAATTCCCTACAGTTTTGTAATACCACATCCATGCCTCAGGATTGATTGGTTCACCAACTGTTCCAAGTAATTTTAATGATTTTCTAGAAGTTTTATTAACAGGTCCATCACCTTCTCTCATCAATGCTCTAATTGCAGTTGGTGCTGTATAAAATGTATTTACTTTAAATTTATCAACGATTTGCCACCATCTTGAACTATCGGGATAGTTAGGAATTCCTTCAAACATTATTGTGGTTGCTCCGTTTGAAAGTGGACCATAAATAATATAACTATGTCCCGTTACCCAACCAATATCAGCTGTACACCAATAGATATCTTTTGGTTTATAGTTAAAGATATATTGGTGTGTCATTGAAGCATAAACCATATATCCACCTGTGGTATGCAAAACTCCTTTTGGCTTACCAGTTGACCCAGATGTATAAAGAATAAATAATGGGTCTTCAGCATTCATTTCTTCAGGCTCACATTGAGCTGAAACATCTTTGATTAAATCATGATACCAAACATCTCTTTCATTATTCCAAAAAACATAATTACCAGTTCTTCTGACAACAATACATTTTTTTACATTTGGACAACTATTTAAAGCTTCATCAGTTGTAGCTTTTAGTGGTATAATTTTTCCACCTCGTACACCTTCGTCAGCTGTAATTATATATTCAGATTCGCAATCGTTTACTCTTCCAGAAATAGACTCTGCAGAAAATCCTCCAAAAATTATTGAGTGTACAGCACCAATTCTTGCACAGGCTAACATTAAAACTGCTAACTCAGGTATCATTGTAAGATATATTGTTACCCTATCTCCTTTTTTTATTCCTAATTTTTTTAATCCGTTAGCTGCTTTTGAAACTTTTTGATGAAGTTGTTTATATGAAATTTTTTGATTATCTTTTGGATCATCTCCAACCCAAATTATTGCAGTTTTGTCTTTTTTATCTTTTAAATGTCTATCAATACAATTTGCTGAAGCGTTTAAAGTACCGTCTTCATACCATTTTATTCTTACTTCATCCTTACTATATTTAATATCCTTAATTTTTTTGTAAGGTTTGATCCAAGTAATTCTTTTTCCTTCTTTTTTCCAAAAAGCATTGTTGTTCTTGATCGACTCATTATATTTATTTTGATATTGAGATTTATTTGCTAGACTACTTTTAATCCACTCTGGTCGAGTTTTGAAAACTAATTCCTGAGAAGATGTTTCATTATTTATTTTTTTTCTTTTGATTAGATTTTTTTTATTTTTAGGATTTTTCTTTGAAACTTTTCTTCTTTTGGTAGATTTTTTTCTGATCGTGCTTCTTTTTTTTTTAGCTGATCTTACTTTAGACTTATTTTTTTTCTTTTTTTTTGGCATAATTATTACTAATTAAATCTTACCCATCTTATTTAAAATTTTCCAGCTTTTAGAGTCAATTGGCATTACTGATAATCGACTTTGTTTTATTAAAGATAAATGGCTTAATTCCTTATTTTTTTTGATTTCTTCCAAAGAAATTGGTTTATCTAATTTCTCTAAAAACTTTACAGTAACCGCTACAAACCGACCAGATTGGTCTGTTTTATCTAAGTAATGCTCTTTTATCACCTCAACAATACCAACAATTTCTTTACCAATATTTGAATGATAAAAAAAACATTGGTCACCTTTTTTCATATTTCTTAGATTTTTAGCAGCTTGATAATTTCTAACACCATCCCAAGGCGCACCTTTGTTTCCTGCTTTCATTTGTTGGTTTATAGACCAAACATCAGGCTCAGATTTCATTAACCAATAATTCATTTAATTTAATTACAGTTTTACCCCCGCACCTTTAAGAAAAGCTGCATTTTCATCTAAAGGCCATCTTGGTTTGGGTGGATGATCTAAATTATCAAATTGTTTTATCTTAAATTTTTCTAATCCAACCAATGCTATCATTGCTGCATTATCTCCACAAAGATTTATAGGGGGAAATATACTATGATAATTTTTTTCTATACATAGGTTTTCTAACATTGATCTAATATTTTTATTTGCAGCTACGCCTCCTGCCACTACAAATTTTTTTTCTTTTATTTTGTTTTCTTTTTCGAATTCATTAAATGCAATCTTGGTTTTTTTGTATAATATATCCTCAACAGTTTTTTGAAAAGATGCAGCAAGATCAAATTTTTCCTGATCAGTTTTAATATTTTTAGTAATTTTTAAAATTGAAGTTTTGAGACCTGCAAAAGATAAATTACATCCACCTTTGTTAAAAATCGGTTTTGGTAAGTCATATTTATTTGGATCTCCTTTTTTAGCAAGAATTTCAATTTGTGGACCGCCAGGAAATTCTACCCCCAAAAGTTTTGCTGTCTTGTCAAAAGCTTCACCTAAGGCGTCATCAATAGTTGTACCTAATCTTTTATATTTTCCGAGTCCTTGAACACTTAAAAACTGTGAATGACCTCCAGAAATTAATAAAACTAAATATGGATAATCTAAATTTGAATTTAGCCTTGGACTTAATGCATGACCCTCTAAATGGTTAATAGCTATGAAAGGTTTATTTAATGATAACGCAAGTGCTTTTCCAAAACTTAATCCTACAGATAAACAAACAATTAAACCTGGTCCAGCTGTAGAGGCGATAGCATCTATTTCTTCAATTTTACATCTACTATCATCTATTGCTTTTTTAACAATCCAATCTATTTTTTCAATATGAGATCGGGCTGCTAATTCAGGAACAACTCCACCAAATTCTTTATGAATGTCAACCTGGCTTGAAATAATATTTGACAAAACTACTGGTGTTCCTTGTTCATTTTCAGTTACAAGAGATGCAGCTGTCTCATCACAACTTGACTCTATTCCTAGAATTAAAGGTTTTTTACTCATTCAAATAGTTTTTATTAACTGTACAATCCCAATACAAGTAAGAAATAAATTAATTTATGAATAAGAAAATAATAATTGGATCAAGAGGAAGTAAGTTAGCATTAATTTATGCTCAAATAGCAAAAAATAAGATTTTGCAAAGCACAGACTTAAGTAGTGATGATATTGTAATCAAAGAAATTACTACAAAAGGTGATCAGGTTCAGAACCAGAGACTTTCAGAGTTAGGTGGCAAAGGTTTATTTTCATCTAATATTGAAAAAGAATTATCTGATAAAAAAATTGATATTGCAGTGCATGCTTTAAAAGATCTACCTATTATCAAGTCTGAAGGTTTAGTGGTAGAGGCATTTTTAGAAAGAAATGATCCAAGAGAAATTTTAATTTCAATTAATAAAAAAAAACTTAAAGATTTAAAACCAAACGCAGTTATTGGTACTTCTTCTTATAGAAGAGAATTTCAAATTAAAAATCTTAGATCAGATATAAAGTGTAAACTCATAAGAGGTAATGTTGATACTAGAATTAAAAAATTAAATGAAGGATTGTATGATGCTATTATATTGTCATATGCTGGAATTAAATCTTTAAATATAATTGACCAAATTTCAGAAATATTTTCTGTACAAGAATTAATTCCAAGTGCTGGTCAGGGAGTCATATCTCTTCAATGTAGAGAAGATGATAATAGGATAATATCTATTTTAAAAAAAATAAATCATAGCGAAACTTATCAAAGAGTTAGTGCAGAAAGGAATGTTTTAAAAGTTTTAGAGGGAGATTGTGAGACTGCTGTTGGAGCACATGCAACGGTTGAGGGTAGTGAAGTTGTCCTGGTGGCTGAACTTTTTTCTTTAGATGGTACATCTAGATTTTATGAAAAAAAATCTTCTAAAATTGAAAATGCAAAGGAACTTGGTAAAGATGTGGGGCAAAGATTGAAAACAAAATCTAATAATACTTATAAAAAATAACATGCATATTTTATTAACTAGACCTTTTGAAGATTGTTCTGAAATGATTTTAAAATTCCAATCTTTAGGAAATAAAGTTTCTCATCTCCCTTTACTAAGGATAGATAAAGTGAATTATGATGAGACTGATTTGTTGAATCTCAAAGGAATTATTTTTACAAGTGCTAATGCGGTAAAATTTTTAGATGTTAAAAATATTGATAAAAATTTTATATGTTTTTGTGTGGGTAATGCCACAGAAAAAAAAGCTAGAGCTGTTGGTTTTCAAAATGTTATTTCAGCTGAGGGAAATGTTGAAAATTTAAAAGAACTAATACTTCAAAATTTTGATCAAAAAGATGGAAAAATGATTTATGTAAGTGGAGAAACTATTTCAGTTGATTTAGATCAACAATTGTTGAAAGAAGGATATAATATTAAAAGAATTGTTAATTATAGGTCTGTCCATAATGAAAATTTTAATGACAAGTTTGTCAAAGAATTAAAACTTAATATGCCTGATGCAGTATATGTTTACTCTCAAAATAGTGCTTTAAACTTCTTAAAATTTATTAAACTTTATCAGTCCGAGAGCCTTTGGATGGACACTAATTTAATGTGTATTGGTGAAAAAACTTCCGCTATATTGAATGAAATTAAATGGAAAAAAATATTTCTTTTTAATCCTGGAGAAGAAGAGTTTTTGTTATATAAAATTTAGATATGGAACTATTTAATAATTTTTCTGAAATATTTCTGTCAGTATGGAATAAAGGAATTTTAGGAGTAGATATATTTCAAATATTGATTGGAATAGGTATTTTTTTAATATTTTTAATTTTTAGAGGTCTAATTAGCAAACTCATAATTAAGAAGTTAGAGATTATTTCTAAAAGAACTACTAATAAACTTGATGATACTTTTGTTTCTTCTCTAATAGGACCAGCCAGATTTTTACCAATCGTTTTAGGTTTTTTTATTGCGAGTTATTATATGACCTTTTCAACAGAGGGTCGTGAAATTGTAGACACAATTAATAGAACATTAATCACAATATTAATTTTTTGGGTTATTCACCAAATTATTGAACCTGTTTCTTATATTTTAAGTGGACTTGATAGACTTTTAACTAGAGAATTAATTGGATGGATTATTAAATCCTTAAAGATATTAATTTTTATATTGGGTCTTGCTGCTGTTTTAGAATTATGGGGAATAAAAATTGGACCAATTATAGCTGGACTAGGTTTATTTGGTGTTGCGGTCGCTTTGGGTGCACAAGATTTATTTAAAAATTTAATTTCAGGAATTTTAGTACTTGTTGAAAAAAGATTTAAAATAGGTGACTGGATTTTGGTAGATGGAATCATAGAGGGAATTGTTGAAAAAATTGGATTTCGTTCAACAACAATTAGAAAATTTGATAAATCATTAGCAATTATTCCAAATTTTCAATTTGCAGAAAATGCTGTTGTTAATGTCAGTGAAACTTCTAACTGGTTAATAAGTTGGATTATAACCCTCCAATACGACACAACAGTCGATCAATTAAAAACAATTAGGAATCAAATAGAAGACCATATTAAAAAAAGTGATGATTTTAATACTAGCATAGGTATTGCGGTAAGAGTTGATAAATTTTCTGATAGTTCGATTGATATGTATGTCCGTTGCTTTACAAAATCAGACAGTTGGAATGAATGGCTCTCTGTAAAAGAAAAACTAGCTATTGAAATCAAACAAATTGTAGAGGGCAATAAAGCATCATTCGCATTTCCAAGTTCTTCAATTTATATTGAAAAAAAATGATCGCTATTTTTTATTTGATTTTGCAAATACTTAAGCTTTATTCTTATGTGGTTATAGCCAATGTAGTTGTTAGTTGGTTAATAGCTTTTAATATTTTGAATACTCAAAATAGATTTATTTATTCTATTTTAGAGTTAAGCTATCGATTAACTGATCCAATATTGAATAAAATAAGACGTTTTTTACCTAATTTAGGTTCACTTGATATATCCCCAATAATTTTACTTCTATTGATTTGGTTTATAGAAATGTGTATGAAGCTCTACATTGCACCAATGATATTCTAAATTTATGATTCTAATTGACGGAAAAAAAGCAGCTGAAGAGTTAAGAGAAGAACTTAAAAAAGAAGTTTCTGATTTAAAAGCTAAATATAACAAAGTTCCGGGATTAACAGTTATTTTAATTGGTGATATGGCTCCAAGTCAAATTTATGTTCGTAATAAAGAAAAATCAGCTAAAGAAGTTGGACTAAAATCTGATGTAATAAGATATCCAGATTCAGCAGAGGAAAAAGTAATATTGGACAAAATTAAAGAACTAAATTTAGATGATACTGTTTCAGGTATTTTAGTTCAATTACCACTACCAAAACATATTAATAAACAAAAAGTTATCGAAGCCATTCATCCTTCAAAAGATGTTGATGGTTTTCATCCAATGAATGTTGGAAATCTTTCTTCAGGTTATGAAAGTTCTGTCCCATGCACACCTTTAGGGTGTTATTTATTAATTAAAAAGGTAGAGCCAAATTTAAATGGGAAAAAAGCAGTAATAGTTGGAAGATCAAATCTTAATGGCAAACCAATGACACAGCTTCTTCTAAAAGAAAACTGTACAGTCACAATTACACATTCTAGAACAAAAGATTTAAAAGGTGAATGTTTAGAAGCAGATATTATTGTAGCAGCAGTAGGAATTCCAGAACTTGTAAAAGGTGATTGGGTTAAAAAAGACACAATTGTAATTGATGTAGGTATTAATAAAACTGACAAAGGAATTGTTGGTGATGTAGCATTTGATGAAGTTTCAAAAAATGCAAAAGCGTTAACTCCAGTACCTGGCGGTGTTGGACCGATGACAATTGCATGTTTGCTTAAAAATACAATTGACTGTTTCAAAAGAACGCAAGTTTAATCATTAAACTGATAAATTTAATTTGTTATTATGGTTTATGAAAAAACCAAAATATCCGTATAGAATAGCTATTCTTATGGCTATACTCACCATCCCTCCAATTGGAGCAACTCAATTGGGCTGGTACTTATATGATATGCAGACAGGATTTGATTATGGTATGATTGTTGGGACATTTTCAGTAATATATGCTGCTTGGTTGATGTATGAAAAAAACTGGAGAGAAGAGGATGAGGATTAACTAGTGGAAAAAATAATTTTTTTTGGTCTCGTAATACCAATTTTTGCGTTTGTACTTTATTTAGGTGGAAATGCTATCATGAAAGGTATGAGTGCTAAAAATGCTAACAAAGATAATGAAAATTTAGAAAATAACGAAAACGAAACTTTGAGTGAAGAACTAAATAAGTTAAATAATCTTTTAAAAGATGGTGTTTTAACTCAAGAAGAATTTGAAAAAGCTAAAAAAAAAATTTTAGGTGAGTGATTTAACTTTTAGCTATTTTAATTAATGTATCTTGAAAAGACCTAAGACCTTCTTTGTTTTTATATAAATTTATTTCTGCACATTCGGAATAATATTTTTTTAATTCCAATAATTTATTAGAATTTGTATTGGCTATTTCTACTGCAACAGAAACATAATCATTAATATTGTTTACTACAGGAGGATTTACAATTTTCATTTGTTTATAGGCACCCTCAACAATTTTAGTTCTAAGATATTTTGTAGGCATAGTAACGGTAGGCGTTCCATAAATCATTGAGTCATGAAAACTATTGCCAGATCCAAAATATAAAGGATCTAATAATACGGAGGCTCTCCCACAATGATGAATATAGTCAAGTTGACCCATTTGGTTAATAAAATTTATTCTATCAAATCCACTTAATTTCTTTTCTTTAAATCTCACAAAAATTTTTTTGTATAATATTTCATTTTTATCTTTAATAAAAAAAATATTTGCTTTTTTATCTTTTTCTAAAATTTTAAATATAACTTCATCAAAATCAGGATGTAATTTAAATAATGTTTGAGGGCAGGAATAAATATTATTTGATTTAATTTCATCATCACTAATTTTCTTTAAATTAGGTTTAGACAAATACATAGGTAAATAATCACAAAGAATAAGTTTTTCTGTGTAATGTTCTTTAGCTTCCTGATAATTAATTTCCAAAAGTTTTGAAGAAATAAAATAATCTATATTTGGACTTCCAGTTGTTTCTGGGTGTCCCCAAGACGTCATTTGGTGTTTAGCGAGTCTCAAAAATGTTAAATAATATAATTCAGATGACATACCAATATCTGGGTAGAAAATAATATCTAAATTTTGGTTTGATACTAAATTAATCTTCTCTGAAAATAATTTTGGTAGCTTAAAATTATTCACTTTCCCCATGATCTCTTTTTCCAGAAATTCATTATCTATTCCTTTCCCATTATCTAAGTAAAAAATATTTATGTCAAAAAGGTTATTATCTAAGTTAAATATTAATCCCTTAAAGAGTTTTTCAATTGTGTGGTTATTAAAAAATTCTGAAATAAACCCAATTTTAATTTTTTTATTTTCAAATTTTTTTATTTCTAAATTTTTTTGGAGTTCTAAATATGATTTTCTAAAAAGTTGATTTAATTTCTGTGATAATTCTAAATTATCATCACCATCATATGTATAACCAAACATTGGTGGAGATAAAAATTGATCATCAACATTTAATTCAAGACTTAAATTAGAAATTGCTTGATCAATTTTTTTTAAAGTATTTTTTCTCAAGCTTTTAATTTCTTGTTTGCTCATTAAAATTGCTGGTCTGTCAAATTTTTCCAGTAGTTGATACTTTTTATTAATCACATCTTTTTCTTTGATAATTAGTTCTTGGGACTCATCTATTTTATCTAGTTGCTTGTAAACAAATAATAGTAATTCAATAAGTTTTTTGTCTTTTAAGCCGAGATTAAACATTTTTTGAATAATTTTTTCAGATTTCTCAAATTTATTATTTTGAATACAAGAAACTAAAAAATTTCTTAAAATATCTTTATTGTCTGGATATAAATTTTTTAATTCTTCAAAACAATTTTCTGCGTTATTAAAATTTTGTTTCTGGAGATTTTCAACGCCCTTTTTAAATAAATTTTTTGCATGATCATCCATTTAATTGTAATTCAAAAGATTTTTTAAAGATCTTATCTCACCTATTTTAAAAATAATTGCCTCATCTTTTTTGAACCCATATTTTTCTGCACTTGCTTTAAATCTTATGGGTGGTTCCATTATAGGTTCCAATGATAAAACAAATGTTCCCCAATGAGTTCCTAAAACTTTTTTACTTTTCAAATCTTGAGCTATCTGTAAAGCTTCTTCGGGAGTAGTGTGATAAATTGATTTTTCAAACATAGGCCTAAAATCGTAAGCCCCAATATTTATCATTGATAAATCAATTGGACCATATTTTTCACCTAAATCTTTGTAAATATTTCCAAAACCTGTGTCACAAGCAAATAATATTTTTTTATTTTTATATTCAATTAAAAAATTTCCCCAAAGAGTTTTGTTAGTATCTGTTAAACTTCTTTTAGACCAATGAACAGCCGGCAGTAATGTTATTTTTAGATTATTATTGACTTTAACTGAGTCATACCAATCCATTTCATTTACATCTTTGTATCTTTTAAAATATTTTCCTAACTTCAAAGGAAGTAATACTTTTGAATCTTTATAAGGAAATTTCCTAATAGTAGACATATCTTGATGGTCATAGTGATTGTGAGTTAATAAAAAAACATCTGTTTTAGGAATTTCATTAAGTTTTAAAGCTGGTTTGGTAAATCTGTCTGGTCCAAAGATTAATGGACCTGCATTTTTTGAAAATACTGGATCAGTAATTATTGTAGTATCCCCTAATTTAATCAAAAAAGTGGCATGACCTATCCAAGCAATATAATCGTCATTTTTAAACTTTTCTAAATCAGCCCTAACTTTATCTTTATCTACAACGTGTTTTTTTGGAACCGTCATATCTATTTTTTTCTTCTCCTGAGAAAATTGTCTGTAAGAAAATTTTACTTTATCTGATCTTACAGGTGATCCTTCAGGGTTTCTAAAAGTTCCATCTGGTAAGTGATGATAAGGTTTTTTTTCCATAGTAAAGCAAATAGAGTTATATGAAATAATTACAACTAAAAAACATAAAATTTTAATTAATTTTTTTCCATTAACCACAAATTATCTCCTGCTAAAAAATAAATTTTTCCATTATTTGGATGGACTTGTATATCTCTTATTCTTCCAATTTCATCTTTAAAAATAACTTCTTCTTTTATATTAGATTTATTTTTAAATATTAATTTCCTTAAAGATTTATCTTTTAGAGAAGTTATTAAGGCATGGCCGTTCCATTCTTTAAATTCATTCCCTTTGTAGATAGTTATTGCACTTGTTGCGATAGAAGGTACCCAATACTGTATAGCCTTTGTAAATCCAGGTTTCCATTTAGGTCCAATAGGGATGCCTGAATAATTTTTTCCACCCCAACCTAATATTTTCCATCCATAGTTTTCTCCTTTTTTAGCCTCACCAAACCAGTCACCTCCTTTTGCACCGTGGTTGCTCATATAAATTTTTCTATCAAATGGAGAGAAGGTTAGTCCTTGAGGATTTCTAATCCCTATTTGATAAATTTCTGGTAACCAATTTGGTTTATCTTCAAACTTGGGATTATCATTTGGAATACTTCCATCTAAATGAATTCTGATAATACTACCTGGATGTTTGGAAGGGTCTTGAGCAATCATTCCTTTACCTCTTTCTCCAGCAGACGCAAATAAATAATTACCTTTAATCGCTAATCTTGAACCAAAATGATATCCAGAGTCGATTGGGGGTTCAGCTTGAAAAATATTCTTAAAATTTAATTTATTTTTTTTAAATTTAGCTTTTGCAATTGAAGTACTTGATTTCCAATCACCTCTATTTTCTGAATAAGAAATATAGATAAAGTTATCTTTATATAGAATATCTAATAAACCACCTTGTCCATGTTCTAAGTAATTTAAATTATGTTTAATATCAGAAATTTTTTGTGAGTTAATATCAATAATTTTTATTTTACCACTTTTTTCAGTAATTATTAATTCATTATCATTTATGAACGAAGAACCCCATGGTCCATCAAGTTTTGCTAATTTTTGAAATTTAAAATCTTGAGAAAATAAATTTGTTGAAAAAATAAAAAAAAAAAAAATTAAAATTAGATATTTTTTCACTTTACGAAAGTTTAGATCTCCCACCATCTACTGCAATTATCTGACCAGTTACCCAAGAACTATCTTCAGTGATAAGAAACCTTGCAAGAGAGGCAGAGTCTTTTCCCTCTCCCAATCTTTTTAATGGATGTGCTTTTGCAATTCCATCAGCAAGCGCTTTATTTTTTAACATTGGTTCTGCAATTTTAGAATTTGTTAAACTAGGAGCAATACAGTTAACTCTAATGTTTGGTGCAAATTCAGCTGCTAGAGAAACAGTTAATCCTTCAACAGCAGCTTTTGTTGATGCAATTATTGCATGATTTGTAAATCCTCTTTGTGCAGCTACAGTAGAAAATAAAACTACTGATCCTTTATTTTTTTTTAAACTTTCCTGATAACCTTTTATAGTTTCAACAGCTGAATAAAGGTTTAGCTTCATACACTTATTGAAATCTTGTTCTGTAACCATTCTTAATGGTTTTAAATCAATAGAGCCTACACAGTAAGCAATCCCCTTTGTTTCTGGGACATCGCTTTTTACTTTATCAATAAATCCTTCTTCCAAAACATCAGCTACAGTGGAGGTACATCCTAGTTTGTCAGAAATATTTTTAAGTTCAGCTTCATTTCTTGCAACTAAATGAACATTATTTCCTGAACTTACTAATTGTTCTGCTAAACTTGATCCAATTGAACCTGTCGCACCAAAAACAATATATTTTTCTGACATAAAAAATTTTATTAGTTATATTTAATTATGAAGTTATTTTTTATACTCGGTAATCAGTTATTTCCATTAAAATACCTCGACCGCTTCAAAAAAGACCATATATTTTTTATGGCAGAAGACAACGGTTTATGTACTTATGAAAAACATCATAAGCAGAAAATACTATTATTTTTGTCCTCTATGCGATCTTATGCAGACAATCTCAAAAAGAATAAATTAAAATTAGAGTACAAAAAAATTGAGGATAAAGAATTTAAAGATGATTACCTTAAAAAATTAAAAAAAATTATTAATTCAAAAAAAATTAAAGAAATTTCTAGTTTTGAAATTGAAGATAAGTTTTTTGAAAAAAAAATTTCTCAATTCTTAAAAAAAGAAAAAATTAGTTGGAATGTTGTTCAAACTCCTATGTTTTTAAACTCAAGAGGTGAATTCAAAAATTATCTAGGAAAATCGAAAAAACCCTTTATGGCAACGTTTTACAAAGAGGTTCGAAAAAAATCAGGAATATTGATGGGTGCTGATGGAAATCCAATTGGAGGAAAGTGGAGTTTTGATGAGGATAATAGAAATAAGTTACCAAAAGATATTTCAATACCAAAATTTCCTAAAATTAATGAAACTAATCATACAAAAAAATTAAAGCCTATCGTAGAAAAATTATTTAAAGATCATCCAGGTAGTACGGGGAACTTTTGGTTGGCAACAGAGTTTGATGACGTGGTTAAATTACTAAATTTTTTTATAAAAGAAAAATCAAATTTGTTTGGTGATTATGAAGATGCAGTAAATCAAAAAGATAATATTTTATTTCACAGTGCTTTAAGCCCCTATATCAATTTAGGTTTAATAACTCCTGAATTTATTATTCAAAAAGTTTTAGATTTTCATAAAAAAAATAAAATAAGAATGAATTCGTTGGAAGGTTATATTCGTCAGGTAATTGGTTGGAGAGAGTTTATGCGAGGCATTTATCAAAGTTATTCAGAGGAAATGGAAACAAAAAATTTTTTTAAACAAAATAGAAAAATGAAAAAGTCTTGGTACGATGGAACAACAGGTTTGCCACCATTAGATTATGCAATCAAGAATGCATTAAATCATGGCTGGTCTCATCATATTGAAAGACTGATGATTTTATCAAACATCATGAACCTTTGTGAGATTAAACCAATTGTAGTTTACAAATGGTTTATGGAAATGTTTGTAGACTCTTCTGATTGGGTAATGGTACCAAATGTTTATGGAATGGGATTATTCAGTGATGGTGGAATATTTGCAACCAAACCGTATATTTGCGGATCTGCTTATTTTATGAAAATGATGGATTTTAAAAAAGGAGAGTGGTGCAATACAATGGATGGTCTTTATTGGAGATTCATAGATCGAAACAGAAAATTTTTTTTAACAAACCCTAGATTATCAATGATGGTAAGAATTTTTGATAAAATGAAAACAGATAGAAAAAAATTAATTTTATCTGAGGCAGATAAATTTATTAAACAAAATACAATTTCAATTTAATGAGAAAAGAAAATTTACCATCTAAAACCTGTCCAGTTTGCAAAAGGCCTTTTGTTTGGCGAAAGAAATGGAAGCTTAATTGGGATAGAGTAAAATATTGTTCAAAGAAGTGTTCTAAGCTAAGCTAAACTTAGTGAATATAATCGTATTACAACACATTAAAATAGAAGATCCAGGTTACATCAAAGATTTAATGTTAGCTGATCGATTTAAATTAACCACTATAGAGCTAGATGAAGGTGAAAAAATTCCAGACGATTTAACTAAATTTGATGGGATGTTTTGTATGGGTGGCCCAATGGATACTTTTATGGAAAAAGATTATCCTTGGTTAGTTGAGGAAAAAAAAGCAATCAAAGAGTTTGTTATTAATTTAAAAAAACCTTATTTGGGTTTTTGTTTAGGGTGCCAGTTGTTAGGAGAAGTTGTTGGTGGCAAAGTAGTTAAATCTCAACCAGCAGAAATAGGGATTATGGATATTAATTTTTCTAAAGAAAAAGATAATGATAATTTATTCTCTAAATTTCCAAATAAAATAAAAAGTTTACAATGGCATTCTTTTGAAGTGCAGGGCATTGAGAATAATAAAGATGTAACCTTATTAGCTTCATCACCAGTTACTAAGTATCAAATTTTTAAATATCAAAATCATGCTTATGGTATTCAGTTTCATATCGAAATTAAAGACACAACAGTCAACGAATGGGGATGTGTGCCAGAGTATAAAAAGGCTCTTGAAGATCAATTAGGAGATGGGGCATTAGAAAAATTTGATAATGCTGCAAAAGATAATATGACTGATATGAATAAATATTCTAAGATTCTTTATGAAAATTTTAAAAAAATAATATGAATAATAAATTTTTTGAATGGGCAGGGGTTATTACTGCAATATTGTACTCATTATTTGTAGCTATGAATATTGGCATAGAGTTCTTTGGTTTTTGTTTATTACTTATATCTGCAATCTTAATTGGAATTTGGGCTTATAGGGGCGGTCATAGAGGAATATTATTTTTACAATTCTTTTATGCGACGGCTGGAATTATCGGAATGTTTAGGTGGTTTTAATTAAAAGTTGTAATTATTTTTGGAATATAATTTTTAAAATTAAAAAAACCTTTATTACAATATTCCCAAGAAAATTGGTCTAATTTTCTATACAGAAATTCTATTTTTAAATTATTTGTATTTATAAAATCTAGGTTTTCACCAACCGTAGGATATAAACCATAAGAAGTTTCATTAATATTCTGTATCTCACTTAAATCTATAATTTCAGTATTGATTGATATTTCTTCCAATCTCTTTTTTTGATCTTCAATTAATTGAGACTTGAATTTTACTAATTTTTCACTGAGCTTTATAGTTCGGTTTTCATTTTTGTTAGAAATTAAAAAAACCTTTTTAAATTTTTGATCTTTAAAATCACTTATTTCAAAAGACAAATTATTCTCAAAAATAAGAAGATTTTTTTCGTCAAGATTTTGAGGATTGTTAAACTCCAATTTTGATGCAGCATAAGTTTTATTGCTAGTTTTCGGAGGAGCATTTTCATTAAGTTTGATATTACTAAATCTGTTATTTGTAAATTTTTTAATGTTCCATTCACTAGCTAGATAATTTTTCCCTTGCGTTTGAATTCCAGCAACCCATCTCCATCCTAAAGTATTGGATGCAGCATCTCCATCATAAAGATGTTTCATAAAAAACTCTGCACCCAGTTGCCAAGGTAAATCCAAAGTAAAAATCCAGATACTTGCAAACCACATTCTTGCATGATTATGTAAATAATTCGTTTCTTTTAATTCTTTTACCCATTCATTCAAGCATTCGATGTTAGTATTACCCTCTATTGCATTTTTATAATTGGGGTTGTCTTTAAATTCTTGACGAACTCTTTTTAATTCGTTTAAATAATCAGTCCAAACATTAGGTCTTAATTCTAACCAACCCTTCCAATATATTCGCCATAAAACTTCTTGAATAAATTTTTCATTTTTAGCAAATGAAAATTTGCTTAATGATTTTTTGATTACTTCTAATTCTGATACAACTCCATGAGTAATATAAGGTGAAAGGCAAGAAATATTTGATCTATTATCTGGACCATAATCAAAATTTCTCAATCTTGAATATTCAAATAAATTTTGCCCAACGAAATTATTTAGCTTTTCAATAGCCGAAGCCCTTGATGTGCCAAAATTCATTGAGATTATTTATTTTTTTTTCTTTTAAGACCTAATTTATCACTATGTCTTAATCTTAAGATAACAATCGCACCAGCGATGAGAACTATAGCTACTGCCTCATAAACTAATGCTGTTGGATCCATTTCTTTTCCTTGAAGGATAATAAATCGTGCAAGAGCAGTGATTGCTATTAAAAGGGGTAAAGTTATACTTATTGATTGCTGATCCCAAAAAACTCTTACCATTGCTAATACTTCTAAGTAAAGAAACATTAATAGTAAATCAGCCAAGGTTACTGATTGAGCAAGAAACATTTTATTTATTTCAATTCCAACCGCTATAACGGTACTAATTAAAATAATTACCATTAAAACTAGCTGTAAATTTTTAGCAATCTTTTCCATTATTTATCTTTACTAAATGGTAGCCATTTTTCAAACACAGATTTTGAGGAACCATCATAGGGAATTGAATAAGAATAAGGGTTTGGGCTTGTTAATACTTCAATCCCTTTAGAAAAAACAAAGATAAAGACAATTACAAAAACAATAACCATTATTTTAAATGGATCAAAATTTTTTGTTTTAAAAACACTAGCTGAACTTTCCTCAGCTCTGTGAAAATGTTTAAATGTCATATAAACTGCAAATATTAATCCAACGTGAGCTACAAAAAGTCCTGCCCAACCAAATGCAAAAGTAGTGTATGAAAATACATACAAGCTAAAAACAGTAGTCCAAATAAAACTTAAGACTAGAAGAATTTGTAACCTGACAGTTTTCGGAAGAGATCTTAAATCATTTTTACTATCATCAAATAAAATGTTTGCTGCCTCTTTCATCCAATTTTTAAATGATTCCATGACTACAAGATATAGTTTCTAACAAATTAAACAAATGATAAATTGACCTAAACCTTATTAAGAACGCAGTCTTTTCTTATGAAAATTAATAAATTTTTCAACATTGGATTTATTAAATGTTTTATTTTCCTCAAAAGAAACTTTTTTTAATGAGTATGCAGAACTTTTAGTTTGTCTAGAAATTATAGTAATATTTCCTTTATAGAGTTTAAGTTTAACAGTCCCATTAACTTTATTTTTTTTTAAGTCGACAATTTTCTGAAGTTTAAATCTTTCTTTTGAATACCAATAACCATTATAGATAAGCTCAGCATATCTTGACATTATATTTTCCTTTTTATGCATTGTTTCTTTATCTAAAGTAACAGACTCGACTGCTCTATGAGCATGAATTAATAAAGTTCCTCCAGGCGTTTCATAAACTCCTCTTGACTTAATTCCTAAAAATCTATTTTCAACAAGATCAACTCTACCTATTCCATTTTTTCCGGCTAATTGATTAAGTTTTTCAAGCAACTTTGCTGGATTTAATTTTTTTCCATTAACCCCTATTGGATCTCCGTTTCTAAAATTAATTGAAACAAACGTTGGCTTATTTGGTGCTTTTTCTGGTGAAACAGTTCTTTGAAAAATCAACTCTGGTGCAGAGTTTTTTGGGTTTTCTAAAACCTTACCCTCAGTTGAAGTATGAAATAAATTATCATCAACTGAAAAAGGTGGAGCACCTTTTTTATCTTTTGGAATAGAAATTTTATTTTTTTTTGCATAATTTATTAAGTCTGTTCTTGATTTTAATTTCCATATTCTCCAAGGAGCAATTATTTTTATTTTTGGACCAAAGTAATGATAGCCAAGTTCAAATCTAACTTGATCATTCCCCTTTCCAGTTGATCCGTGGGATACAGCATATGCTTTGTATTTTTTTGCAACTTTTATTTGATCTTTTGCAATAAGTGGTCTTGCTATTGAAGTTCCCAACAAGTAAACTCCCTCATATACAGCATGACCTCTCAACATCGGGAAAACATAATCTTTTATAAATATATCTTTTAGATCCTTTATAACTATATTCTTAACTCCAAGTTTTTTAGCATTTGAAATAATTTTTTTCTTATCAATTTCTTGACCAATATCTGCAGTATAACAAATTACCTCTGCCTTATAATTTTCTTGTAACCATTTTAAAATTATAGATGTGTCCAATCCACCAGAATAAGCTAACACAATTCTTTTTTTTGATTTCATTTATTAACTGCAGGCTTTTTTTGCAGTATTATAAGCTTTTGTAAATCCTAATAGTGAATAGTGATCTATAGTTTGAGATCCTTTTTCATTGTATCCCGTTACCATTATTCTTGATCCTTTTTTCATAACTTTAACCATAATTTTTTCTTTTTTATTACTAGTCATCCAAGCAAAACCTTGCTGTTTAATATCAAATTTAAACTTGTTATTCCCAGATGTTGCTAAAACTGTATTATTTTTATTAAATTCATAGCCAGCAGTTGCACTAATTTCATTTGAAATTTTTTCACCTGGTCTAAAAGTTATAAATAATCTTGCATCTCTCTTATCTTTTTTTGGCGCTTGTAAAACTGGAGTTGATTGAGCAAAACATACCTTGCCAGATGCCTCAGACATAATCATCACCTCCCAATCTTTAAATTTACCGACTTTTTTTAAATCTTCTGCAAAAGTATTTGATCCCAAGATAAGTGTAATGAATATTGATAAAGATATAATCTTTTTAATTATGGACATGGATTTGGATAAATTTTCTGTACTTCGTTAATTTCATTTATAATTTCTTCAGTTAAATTTATATTTACACTTTCTATGTCAGTTTTCAACTGCTCCATTGTAGTTGCACCAATGATAACCGAGGTTACAAAAGGTTGAATTTCTAAAAACTTTAAAGACATTTGTGCTAAATCTAATTTATATTTTTTAGCTACTTCATAATAAGCCTCAATAGCTTTTCCTGCGTTAGGCTTACTATACCTGGTCCAGAAATCTTTATTGAGTGCAATCCTAGATCCTTTTGGTAATTGATCATTTCTATATTTGCCTGAAAGATAACCGCAAGCTAGAGGAGAGTAGGCTAAAAGTCCTGATTGTTCTCTAACAGACATTTCCGCAAGTCCCACTTCATAGGTTCTGTTGAGTAAATTATAAGGGTTTTGAACTGAAAGCATTCTAGGAAGATTTTTATTTTTGGATATTTCTAAAAATTTTGATAATCCCCAAGGTGTTTCATTTGACAGACCCACATGTCTAATTTTTCCTTGATCTATAAATTTTTTTAGATTTTCTAAAATATCTTCAAATCTAGTCCATTCACCATCATCACTATGCTCGTAGCCTAATTTACCAAAAAAATTTGTATTTCTCTCTGGCCAATGTAATTGATATAAGTCAATATAATCAGTCTTTAATCTTCTTAAACTCCCCTCTAGTGCTTCGGTAATATTTTTTTTTCCAAACTGATTACCACCACCTCTTACATATTCTCTCATTGGTCCACAAACTTTTGAGGCAAGAATTACTTTGTCTCTCTTTTTAGTTTGTTTAAACCAATTGCCTATAATTTCTTCAGTGCTTCCAAAAGTTTCTTCTTTTGGAGGAATAGAATAAATTTCTGCAGTATCCCAAAAATTTACACCTTGGTCTAAAGCATAATCCATTTGCTCAAAACCCTCGTCTTGAGTGTTTTGTTCTCCCCAAGTCATCGTACCGAGACAAATTGTACTTACATCAAGATTAGTATTTCCTAATTTTTTGTAATTCATTGAGGTTTTATAGTGTTAATTTTTTTTATTAATCTTTTAAGGCATCTTGAATAATTAGTAAAAGACTATATATTTTAAATATTATGGAATTTGATAAAAAAGGAATTTTAGGAAGAGCTGCATCAGCAGCACAGTCAACAGTAGTAATGGATGAAGGCTTAAGAGCCTACATGCTTAAAGTTTATAATTACATGGCAACAGGGATATTGTTAACTGGTATAGTTGCTCTTTTAACATTTAAAATGTCAGTTGTTACAAACGATGCGGGATCAATTGTTGGTCTAACATCTTTGGGAAATGCAATTTATATGTCAGGACTTAAGTGGATTGTAATGTTGGCGCCTTTAGGAATTGTCTTTTATATGAGCTTTGGAATTAATAAAATGAGTGCAGCAAAGGCCCAAACAACTTTTTGGGTTTTCGCAGCATTGATGGGGCTATCTTTATCTTCAATCTTATTAGTTTATACTGGCATGAGTGTAACCAGAGTATTTTTTATTTGTTCAGCAACTTTTGGAGCGATGAGTGTGTACGGATATACAACTAAACGAGATTTGACAAAATTAGGATCATTTTTAATGATGGGTTTAATTGGAATCATTATTGCATCATTAGTCAATATATTTATGAAATCTTCAATGATGTATTTCGTTATTTCAATTTTAGGAGTTTTGATCTTTGTTGGTCTTACAGCCTATGATACTCAAAAAATTAAAAATATGTATGCCGTAAGTGACTCAGGTGAAATTATGGGAAAAAAAGCTGTAATGGGCGCACTTACTCTTTATTTAGATTTTATTAATTTATTTATCATGCTTCTAAGGCTTTTTGGTCAAAGAAGATAATTTATTTTTTAGAATTTTTTCCAATTTATATTTTTTAAGAGAACATTTAGATCGAATGAATTCTTTAAAATTTTTCCATTGGTGTCTGTTATTAAATATTTAAGGTTTTTATTCTTTGGATTGAAATTTTTACAAATTTTATAAATTGCATTCTCAGCTGCATTTTTAAAAACACTAAAACCTACCTGTTTACTAGAGATACTTAGTCCATAATCTTTCCAAGAACCTTCAGAAACCATCTTTGCATATAAGTCTAAAATAATTTTTAACTCATCTTTTTCAAAAAAATATTTATCTTCTAACTTTTTGTTGTTAACGTTATTAATTACTAGACGTAAGTTGTTATTCATTAGTTTTGTATTTGTTTATTAATCCTATTTGAAAACCTGTAAAAATAAAAGTTATGGGTAATAATCCCCATACTTTAAAATTTACCCAAAATTCTTCTGTTTGTGTTCTCCATACTAATTCATTTAATACTGCCAGACAAAAAAAGAAATATATCCATCTTTTGTTCAATATTTCCCAACCTTCAATTGTCAGTGAAACTGATTTTCCCATTAGTTTTTTTAAAACTGGTTCATTAGTGAAATATTTTCCAAATATTAAAGCTAGTCCAAATAAAATATTTATAATTGTTGGTTTTATATAAATAAATATTGGATTATTAAAATATATTGTTAATCCCCCAAAAAAAGTAATTAAAATTCCACTGAGTAAAGGAACTTTGGGAAGTTTTTTTTCTAAAAACCACATAATAGCCAATGCCATTATTGTCGCAATTATGAATGGAGGAATTGCAATTTTTAAATCTTTTCCACTATCGTAATAGTAGTAAAAGAAAATTACTAATGGCCCAAAATCAGTAAGAAACTTTAAAAAAGATTTGTTCACATTAAAGATATTAACATAAATAATATTTATACAAAAATTATAAATTTTTCTTATTGATTTTTTTTTTTAAATACCCATACTAATGTCAATGCCAATTCAAAAAGCTAAATTCTCAATAGGCGATATCGTTAAACATAAACATTTCGAATTTAGAGGTGTTATTTATGACGTAGATTTTGAATTTAACAATTCTGAAGAATGGTATCAATCTATACCAAAAAATGTCAGACCAAGAAAAGATCAGCCTTTTTATCATCTTTTAGCAGAAAATGATGAAATTACATACGAGGCGTACGTATCAGAACAAAATCTTCTGATGGATGATTCTGATGAGCCTATAAAACATCCCTTAATTGAAGAGATTTTTTCAGGAAAAAAAGGATCTAGTTATTTCAAGCTTTCTAATTAAAAATCACTTTTTAAACACAATTAATTCAAATCTTTGACACAGCAATTTAATAATTTTAATTAATTCTGATCAAGAGTGTTAATTATTTACCCTTCGTTATTATCTCCCTCTACATTCTTGATCAGATAATTATTTCATAATAAAAACCCATAAAATAAAATATAATATAATTAATAATGTTTAAGTATTTTGAACCTAATAAAATCTTTTCTATTACTTCAAGGGCTCCTAAATACGTGCTGTTATTATTTGTCATAATCCTTTCAATTGGATTAACAGAAGCACTAATATTTTCTCCTGAAGATTATAAGCAAGGTCATTCAGTTAGAATTATGTATGTGCACGTGCCAGCAGCATGGACCTCGCTTGGAATATTTTCAGCAATTACATTCTTATCTATAATTGGGTACATATTTAAAATTAGAAATCTTTTTTTAATTTCAAAAAGTTTGGCACCGTCAGGTTTAGTATTTAATATTATAGCTTTAGTTACTGGTTCAATTTGGGGAAAGCCAACTTGGGGAACGTGGTGGGCTTGGGATGCAAGAATTACCTCTATGCTAATTTTAGTTTTATTTTATATTATGTATTTAGTAGCTTGGAGAATTTATGAAAATAATGAAAAGGCATTTAAGATAACAACAATCATTACAATCTTGGGAATAATAAATGTTCCGATAATAAAATATTCTGTAGATTGGTGGAATACCTTGCATCAACCTTCTTCAATAAATATTTTATCAGGTTCATCAATCCATGTTTCAATGTTATTTCCTTTATTAACTATGACTGCGGCATTTGCACTATTTTCTCTATTAATTTTTTTAATGAAATATAATACAGAACTGATAAAGATTAAAAACAAAGGCTTAGATAGATTATGATTAATGAAATATTATTAATGGATGGTTACGGACTTTACGTTTGGACTGCATTTGTATTTACTCTCTTGAGTTTTGTATCACTTTACCTTGTTATAAAAATTCAATACATTAAAGAAACAAATAAATTTGTTTCTAAATTTGGAACTTTAAACTCTGAAAGATCAGCTTTTGCAAAATCTCAAAAAATTAATAGAGAAATTTTATATAACATTTCAAAAATTTAACTTTTAAACCATGTATGGGCGCAAAGTTAAATTAAGATTTTTTTTTGTATTATTAGTTCTACTTACTTTAGTTTTATCTGTTTTTGTTATTTTAAAATCTCTTGAAGAAAATGTAGTTTATTTTCAATCCCCAACAGAAATTAAAGCTTTATCTGAAATAGAAAAAAAAAAAATTAGAATTGGAGGAATGGTAAAGATTAAGTCAATATCTATGAAAACAAAAGAAATAAAATTTATAATTACTGATTTTGAAAATGAAATTAATGTAATTTATTCAGGTGTTGTTCCAAATCTTTTTACTGAGGGAAAAGGTGTTGTTGCTGAGGGATATTTAAAAGATAAGAATTTTTTTTTAGCTACTAAAATTTTAGCAAAACACGATGAAAATTATATGCCACCAGAAGTCAAGGCAGCATTAGAGGAGAAGTAAATTTTGTCTAGTTTAATTGGATTATATTCTTTATTTTTTGGGTTTAGCTTTTCTTTTTTAATTGTTTTGAATTCAGTTAAAAATTTTAGGGATACGAAAAATTTTGATAATAGAATAATCTTTCTAACTTTCTTACAATTTTTCTTTGTTATTGTGAGTTTTTTAGGTTTGATAGCATCCTTCATAAGTTCAGATTTTAGTAATGAAACTGTTTTTAATCATTCGCACACCACAAAACCCTTGTTTTATAAAATATCTGGTACATGGGGAAATCATGAAGGAAGTTTGTTACTATGGCTATTTGTTTTAACATTCTTTTTACTTTTATTTTTGTTGAGATCTAAAAATCAACCAAAAAGATATAGAATTTTAACTTTGTTATTTCAGCAAATAATAATTATCGGTTTTTTTATTTTTATAATAAAAACGTCAAATCCATTTAATTATATTTTTCCCGTACCTAGTGAAGGTTTGGGATTAAACCCAATTCTTCAAGACCCTGCTTTAGCTATTCATCCACCAATTTTATATTTAGGTTATGTTGGATCTTCTATTATTTTTTCATCAACTCTTTCTGCGACAGCTCTTAATTACATTTCAAAAGAATGGGCAATTCACATAAAACAATGGGTCTTGGTATCTTGGATCTTTTTAACATTAGGTATTTTATTGGGTTCAATTTGGGCATATTACGAGTTAGGTTGGGGAGGATTTTGGTTTTGGGATCCAGTTGAAAATGTTTCTTTAATGCCTTGGCTGGCTCTGACCACACTATTTCACTGTATTTTAGTTTTAGAAAAAAGATTAATATTAACTTCTTGGGTAATTATTTTATCAATATCTACATTTACATTGAGTATGTGTGGAACTTTTCTAGTTAGATCTGGAATTTTAAACTCTGTACATACTTTTGCTAATGATCCAGAAAGAGGTTTATTTATTTTGATATTTTTATTTTGTTTAATATTTTTGTCACTTTTTATTTTTTTCTTTTTTCATAAAATTAAAAGAAATGACTCCGATAGTTTTTTTTGGCTTAGTAAAGAATCATCAATTTTAATTAATAATTGGTTTATGATGTATTTTCTTTCAGTTGTTTTAATTGGTACTGTTTACCCAATATTTTTAGATGTATTGTCTTCAAAAAAAATTTCAGTAGGACCACCATTTTATAACAAACTAATAATTCCTTTTTTAATTCCATTTTTACTAGCGATGGCCATTGGCCCAAAACTAAAATGGATCAAATCAAATTTAAAAAATAAATTTAATTTAATTTTATTGTTAGTTATTTCACTTTTAATTTCTATATTGATAACTAATAATTTAGATGACGGTTTTTTGATAAATACCATTTTAATAACTTCATCTTTTTATTTATTTTTTATTACTTTAAGGGATTTAATTAGTAGAAAGTTTAAAAATTTATCACAAAATATTGCTCATTTTGGTTTTAGTTTATTAATTTTAAGTATTTTGTTTAATAATATTTTTTCAACAGAAATTATTACAAATTTAAAGATAGGTGAAAGTTTTCAATCAAAAAACTTTAAGATAAATTTTGAAAAAGTAGAGAGAAAAGATAAGCAAAATTTCAAATCAATTATAGGTAAATTTAATATTGAAAATTCTAATGGCACAATTGATCAATTAAATCCTGAGTTGAGAATATATAATCAGCCAAATATTGTAACTAGTGAAGCAGATATTAAAACGAACATATTTACTGATAAATTCATAACTATGAACTTGGTTCAAAACCAAGAATATTTCAATATAAGATATCAGATCAAACCTTTAATGATATGGATCTGGATATCTGTGCTATTAATTAGTTTTGGTGGGTTGATAAGTTTGTTTAAAAAAAAATATGAAAATTAAAATTTTATCTTCCTTTTTAGTTATAGTTTTTTTACTCATATTTATTGTCTTTTACAAAGGATTAAAAAATTCAAACATTTATACACCTGATGTAGATATTGAAAAAGATATACCATTTTTTAAAGCTCAATTTTTTAATTCTTCTAATCAAATTAAATCAGTAAATATTTTTACTGATGATAATTTTTATATTGTAAATATTTGGTCGTCATGGTGTGTTCCTTGCAGAGAAGAACACTCATTTCTAGTCAAACTAAAAAAATATAAAAATTTAAAGATCATTGGAATTAACTATAAAGACAATCTAGATAACGCAAAAATTTTTTTGAATGAATTAAGTGATCCATATGATACCATTATTTTAGATCAAGATGGAACAATCGCTATTGAATGGGGAGCTTATGGGGTTCCAGAAACATTTATAATAAATAAAAAAAAAATCATAAAAAAAATTATTGGACCAATAAATGAGATTAATTTTTTAGAAATTAAAGAAATAATTCAATGAAACTATTAAAATATTCGATTTTTATATTTTATCTATTAAGTTTTAATTTAATTGGTGCTGAGAATATCGATCTACATAAAAAGATTACAAAAAGTTTACGTTGCTTGATATGTCAGGGTCAATCGGTATATGACTCTGATTCTGAATTTGCTAATAGTATTAAAGTGCTAGTTGATAGAAAATTAAAAGAGGGTCAAAATGAAAATGAAATCTATGATTATTTAAAAGATAAGTATGGTGAATGGATATTGTATGATCCAAAATTTAATGAAAATACCTATTTTCTTTGGTTATTACCTGTATTGATATTTATTATTGGGGGTGCAATATTGTTTAAATCTTTTATTATAAAAAGAAATTAAATATATTTTGCTAATGAGATTAAGAAATTTATTATTGATTGTAACATTTATACTCTTAAATACTTCAGTAACAGCTGATGATTTTAAAGTAGACGAAAATAATACAGAGTTTAATGTTTATACTGGTATGTTTGATTTTAGTGATAACGGTAAAAGGTCAACATTACTTGGATTCCAACATCAAAATGAGGATTTAAATCGAGATACTATATTTGGAAATATTTCTCCTATCACTGGAGCAATGATTACTGCAGATAATGCAACATACTTTTACACTGGTGTACAGGCTCATTATAAAATTGGAGCTTTAAATTTTACACCAAGCTTTTCACCTGGGTATTATAATGAGGGTAATGGAAAAGATTTAGGACACGCATTAGAATTTAAAAGTGAAATACAACTTTCATTAGAGTTACCTAAAGAAAGCCAGTTTGGTTTTTCATACAATCATTTGTCGAATGCAAGTTTAGGAGATAAAAATCCTGGGGCAAATAGCTATATGTTTAATTTTCTTAAAAAGTTTTAACATTCATTAATGAATTTAAAAGATTGTCACAATTTTGGTGATTTTAGAAGGTTAGCTCAAAAAAAATTACCATCACCAATATTTCATTATATTGATGGAGCTGCTGATGATGAGATTACATATCAAAGAAATACAAGTGCTTTTGATGATGTTGATTTAGTACCAAATGTTTTAAGGGGAGTTGAAAATGTTGATCTCTCAACAACAATATTTGGCAAAAAATTAGACTTACCTTTTTATTTAGCACCCACTGCTTTACAAAGATTATTTCATTATGATGGCGAAAGAGCTGTTGGAAAAGCAGCAAAAAAATTTAATACTATGTTTGGTGTTTCGGCTTTAGCCACAGTTAGTGTAGAAGAAATATCTTCCATGATCGATACTCCAAAAATGTTTCAATTCTATTTTCATAAAGATAGAGGTCTTAATGACTCCTGTTTAGAGAGAGCAAAAGCAGCTAAGTTTGATGTTATGGCCTTAACAGTTGATACTATAACAGGAGGAAATCGAGAAAGAGATTTGAGAACTGGTTTTACATCTCCTCCTAAATTAACACTATCAAGTTTATTTAGTTTTGCCACAAAACCTATGTGGGGAATAAATTATTTAACAAGAGGAAAATTTGAATTACCTCATCTACAAGATTTTGTAAAAGAAGGTACAAGTACTAATTCTTCAATTGGAAACTATTTTTCTACAATGCTAGATCAATCAATGAACTGGAAAGATGCTGAAAAATTATGTTCTAAATGGGGTGGTCATTTTGCTCTTAAGGGAGTTATGTCTGTTGAAGATGCTAAGAGGGCTGTTGATATTGGATGTACTGGTATAATGGTTTCAAATCACGGTGGAAGACAACTTGATGGATCTAGATCACCATTTGACCAGCTTGCAGAAATTGTAGACGCAGTTGGTGACAAGTTAGATGTGATTTGTGAAGGTGGGATCCATAGAGGTACTCATATGCTCAAAGCTCTCTCATTAGGTGCTAAAGCTTGCTCAGGTGGAAGGTTATATCTTTATGCTTTGGCTGCAGGGGGGCAAGCAGGCGTAGAAAGAGCGATAGAAAAATATAAAGCTGAATTGGTTCGTGATATGAAATTAATGGGCTGTACAAAAATTAGTGATCTAAATAGAGATAATCTAAGATTTAGAAAATAATGAGTTTAAAAAATTGTTATAATTTTGAAGATTTTCGACAACTTGCAAAAAAAAAATTACCTTCTCCAATCTTTCATTATATCGATGGAGGTTCAGATGATGAGTCAACCCTTAGAAGAAATACAGAGTCTTTTGACGATTGTGATTTAGTTCCAAATATTTTGTCGAACGTTGGTAAACCAGATTTATCAACTACTTTATTTGGAAGAAAAATTGATATGCCTGTTTTTCTTTCTCCTGCAGCTATGCAAAGACTTTATCATCCAGATGGAGACAAAGCTTCAGCAAGGGCAGCAGAAAAATTTAATACATTTTATAGCATGTCATCTATGGGCAATAATACCATCGAAGAAGTATCAAATATTTCAAGTGGTCCAAAGTTATTTCAACTTTACGTTCATAAAGACAGGTCAATTTCTGATGATTTAATAGATAGATCTAAAAGATCTGGTTTTGATGCAATGTGTTTAACTGTAGATACTTTAGTTGCGGGAAATAGAGAAAAAGATCATAGAACAGGATTTACTACTCCACCAAAGCTAACTCTTCAGAGTTTAATGAGTTTTGCAATGCGGCCGAGGTGGGTTTTTAGTTATTTAACAGGCAAAAGATTTGAGCTATCAAATGTTAAAAAAAAAACTGATAAAGGAACAAATATTGCAAAGTCAGTAATTGAATATATCAATGAACAATATGATCCAGCCATGGGATGGGAAGATGCAGAATATTGTGCAAAAAAATGGAATGGACCTTTTGCATTAAAAGGAGTCATGTCAGTTGATGATGCTAAAAGAGCTATCGATATTGGATGTACTGCTATAATGATCTCAAATCACGGAGGTCGACAATTAGATGGGTCTCGGTCACCATTTGATCAAGTAAAAGCAATTTCTGATGCTGTTGGCGATAAATTAGAAATTATTTTAGATGGAGGTGTCAGGCGAGGTACTCATGTGTTAAAAGCAATTGCAGCAGGTGCAAGAGCTTGCAGCTTTGGGAAAATGTTTCTGTTCTCTTTGGCCGCAGGCGGACAGCAGGGTGTTGAACATTTATTACAAAACATGCATGATGAAATTAATAGAAATATGGTATTGATGGGATGTAAAAATTTAAAAGAGTTAGACAATTCAAAATTAATTTATAGAAAATAAAAAGGATACACTCAAATGAAATTAGCAAAAAATTTAGAAAATTTAGGAACAGAAACAGCATTTAGTGTACTAGCTGAAGCCAAAGCATTAGAAGCTAAAGGAAATCCAATGATACACCTAGGATTAGGACAACCAGATTTCAAAACACCAAAACATGTTGTTGAAGCTGCAAAGAAAGCATTGGATGATGGACATCACGGATATGTGATGTCTAATGGTATTCCTGAGTGTAGACAAGCAGTAACGAGATGGATTAAAAAACGTTATAACACTGATATTGATTTTGAAAGAATTTTGATCATGCCTGGTGGTAAACCAACAATGAGTTATGCAATTCAATGTTTTGGTGAGCCTGGCGCAGAAATAATTCATCCAACACCAGCTTTTCCAATTTATGAGTCTATGATAAATTATACTGGATCAACACCGGTTCCTTATGATTTAACAGAAGATAAAGATTTAAAATTTAATCCTGAAAAAATTTTATCTTTAATTACAGATAAAACTAGACTTTTAATTTTAATCAATCCTAATAATCCAACAGGAAGTTTTGTGGAAAAAAGTGATATAGATGTTTTAGCGGAAGGTTTAAAAAAATATCCACATGTAACAATTTTAAGTGATGAGATTTATAGTAGGCAAATTTTTGACAATAAAGAAATGCCTTCATTTTTTAATTACCCTGAATTAAGAGAGAGATTGATTGTACTAGAGGGATGGAGCAAAGCTTATTCAATGACGGGATGGAGATTAGGGTGGAGTTTTTGGCCTAAGGAGATGATAACCCATGTTAACAAACTTTTAATAAATAGTGTTTCATGCGTAAATGCTGCCGCACAATTTGCTGGCATTGCAGCTTTAGATGGGCCAGATGACTCAATTGATCAAATGATGGTAAAATTTACTCAAAGAAGAAATCTAATTCACAAAGGATTGAATGATCTTCCCGGAGTTGAATGTAGTTTGCCAGGAGGAGCTTTTTATGCCTTTCCTAAAGTTATTGGCACAGGGATGAACGGATCAGAATTCGCAAAAAAAGCTATGCATGAAGCTGGAGTGGCAATAGTACCTGGAACTGCTTTTGGTAAAACCTGTCAAGATTATGTAAGGTTTAGTTTTGCCGCCTCTCAAGATAATATTTCTCAAGCTTTAGAAAATATAAAGAAAATGCTGACTAAATAGGCTGTATTTTTGTTAGAATTTTTATTAATATTCTCCCAATGAATGAACAAGTTCAAGCTGAATTAAAAAAAATATTTAACGGCAGATTTTCTACCTCGGAGTCTACAAGAGCTAATTATGCAAGAGGAGAAGATACATATGATCCTATTTTGTCTAAAGCAGTAATTTTTCCAGAGACTAATGAAGAAGTTTCAAAAATATTAAGCTTATGCAATGAGCATAAAATTCCTGTAGTGCCTTTTGGCACTGGGACATCTTTAGAGGGAAACGTAGTAGGTAATGAAAAAGGTATAACTATTTGTCTTGAAAAAATGAACAAAATTTTAAGTGTGAATGTTGAAGATTTTGACTGCCGAGTTCAAGCCTGTGTTACAAAAGAACAATTGAATGAGTATTTAAGAGAGGATGGAGTTTTTTTTCCAATTGATCCTGGAGCAAATGCTGCATTGGGTGGTATGGCTTCAACTTCGGCATCAGGAACAATGGCTGTAAAATATGGAACTATGAAAACGGTCATTTCTGGTCTAACAGTAGTTTTACCGAACGGTGATATAATAAATACAGGTGGTAGAACTAAAAAAACTTCAGCAGGTTATAATTTAACAAATTTATTTATTGGGTCAGAGGGAACCCTAGGCATTATAACTGAGGTTCATTTGAGATTATCTCCTATACCCGAAAGTATAATGAGTGCTGTCTGTCATTTCCCTACCCTAGAAGATGCAGTTCAAACAGCTCAACAGGTTATTCAGTATGGTGTTCCAATAGCAAGGATTGAGATGCTAAATAAAGATCAAATGGGGATTAGTATTAATTATTCTAAATTAAAAGATATTCAAGCAGTACCGACTTTATTTTTCGAATTTCATGGATCTGAATCTTCTAATAATGAAAATATTAAAATTGTAGAAGAGTTATCAAAAGATAACAAAGGTAGTTCTTTTAAATGGGCTAAAGACCTAGAAGAAAGAAATAAACTTTGGAAGGCAAGGTGGGATGTATATTATTCTGTTAAAGCTTTAATCAATAATGGAAGAGTTTACTCAACTGATGTATGTGTTCCTATCTCAAAGATAACTGAATGTGTAAACTTTGCTGAAGAACAAGCAAAAAAATTTGGAGTTAGAGCTCCAATGGTGGGACATATGGGTGATGGGAATTTTCATGTGGTTTTACCTTTTGATCCAGAAAATAAAGAAAGCTACAAAAAAATTAGAGCTTTTAATGATACTTTAATAAGAAAAGCACTAGAACTTAATGGAACTATTACTGGTGAACACGGTGTAGGACTTCATAAAAAAGAGTATTTACTAGAGCAACATCCCGATAATATCCCCGTAATGAAATCAATTAAAAGAACCCTAGATCCAAATAACATAATGAATCCAGGCAAGATATTTGATCTTAATTGATAATCTTAAATATTTTATGAAAAAAATTTTGATCACAAGAAAATTAATTAAAGACAGTGAAGACAAAGCTGTAAAAACTTTTGAGTCAACACTAAATACTAATGATGAATTATATTCCCAATCAAAAGTAATTGAAATGAGTCAGGGGTGTGATGGAATTTTAACTTCTCTTACAGATAAAATGGATAAAGAAACAATTGATAAGTTGCCAGATACTATAAAAATTATTTCAAATTTTGCAGTTGGTTTTGGAAATATTGATTTAGATGCTGCCAAAAAAAGAGGTATTGCTGTTACAAATACACCTGAAGTATTATCAGATGCTACAGCTGAAATAGGGATTTTATTAATATTAGGAGCATGTAGAAGGGCGGCCGAAGGAATAGAATCAGCTAGAGAAGGTGGATGGAAGTGGTCCGCAGATTATTTAATAGGTAAACAACTAACAGGAACAAGATTAGGTGTTTTAGGTATGGGAAGAATTGGTCAAAAGATTGCAAAGATAGCTAAATCATTAGGAATGATAATTCATTATCATAATCGTTCAAAACTTAGTGTTGAAAAAGAAAATGGGGCCATCTACCACGATAGTTTAAAAAGTCTGTTTTCTGTTTCAGATGTTTTATCAATTTGTTGCCCAGCAACAAAAGAAACTGAAAATATGATTAATAAAGAGACGGTTGAATATTTTCCCAAAGGAGCAATAATTACAAATGTAGCAAGAGGTGATATAATTGAGGACGAGGCTTTAATCGATGCACTAAATAGAAGAAAAATTTATGCAGTTGGACTCGATGTTTATAAGAATGAACCAAATTTAAATCCTGGGTATTTAAAAATAAAAACTGCTTTTATTTTACCGCATTTAGGAAGTGCAACTAAAGATACAAGAATTGCAATGGCTAATTTAGCAATTGATAACATTGATGAGTTTTTTAAAACAGGTAGTTGCAAAAACAAAGTCAATTAATTCTACTCAAGATTGTATAAAATTCAACTTCTGCGACATCTGAGCTTTTTTTTAGAAAGACTCTAGTAAGATTCTATGTTTAAATTATTACGGTTAATTAACTTTAATAGGAGTAATAATGACAAAAGAAAATAAATCATTGAAGATTAAAACATCTTCAAGACGTAAGTTCTTTAAAACTGCTGCGAAAGCTGGAGCTGTTGCTGCAGCTACAGTTGCAATGCCAAACATTGCAAGAGCAGACGGTCACGTAACATTAAAGATGCAAGCAGCTTGGCCTTCAGGCGCTAATATCTTTTTTGAAATGGCTGGCGACTACTGTAACATGGTTAAAGAAATGTCTGGAGGTTCACTTAAGATTGACCTTCAACCAGTAGGTTCAGTTGTAAAAACTTCAGAAATTGGAGCGGCTGTAAGTGATGGTAACCTTGATATGGGTCACTGGGTGACAGCATATTGGTATGGTAAAAATCCTGCAGCTTCACTTTTTGGAACTGGTCCTTCATACGGAATGTCATCTCAAGAAGTTATGGGATGGATGGAGTATGGTGGAGGAAGAAAGTTATATGATGAAGCAGTAGCTTCAGTTGGATTCGATTATATTGGATTTTTTCATATGCCTATGCCAGCTCAACCATTTGGTTGGTTCAAAAAGAACGTAACAAAAGTATCTGATGTTAAAGGAATGAAGTATAGAACAGTTGGTTTAGCGACTAACGTTTTAACTGCCATGGGAATGGTCGTAAGACAATTACCAGGTGGTGAAATTCAACCAGCGATGAAAACTGGTTTGATTGATGCTGCAGAGTTTAACAACCCTACATCAGACTCACAGTTTGGAATGCAAGATGTATCTAAACACTATCACTTAGGTAGTTTCCACCAGTCTCAAGAAATGTTTGAGATACCAGTGAATAAAAAAAGATACAATAGCCTTTCGCCTGCTCATCAAGCTATCTTGAAAAATGCTGCTTATGCCGCAAACTCAGATAACTATTTCAAAGCTTTAGTTAGATACTCACAAGATCTAGCTAAGTTAATGAATGAGCACAAGGTAAATGTTTACCAAACATCTGATGCAATTTTAGCCGAACAATTAAAAGGTTGGGATAAAATTGTTGCAGAATTTTCTGGGAAAGATCCTTTCTTTAAGAAGATTATTGCATCTCAGAAAGCATATGCTAAGAGAACTATGAAGTATCTGTTGATGAATCAACCGAACTACAAATTAGCTTATGAAAATGAGTTTGGTCCAATTGGAAAAGTTAAAATCTAATTATCTTTAAAAGATTTAAATTAAAGGGGGTTTAAAAACCCCCTTTTTTTTTACCAAAATTTACTATACTTATGAGTTATTATGGAATTTTACATTAAATTTGCAGATACATTAAGCACTTCAATGGGAAAGGCTTTTTCTTGGTGCATTGTTATTTTAATGGGAGGGACAGTTTATGAAGTGATAATGGCTTATGCATTTAATAAGCCAACCTTATGGAATTTTGATTTTAGTATGCAAATGTATGGAGCTATATTAATGATGTCAGGAGCTTACTGTTTAGCTACAGAAGCACATGTAAGAGGAGATGTAATTTACAGATTGTTTAGCCAAAAAACTCAGGCATGGATAGATTTAGTGCTTTATTTTATTTTCTTTTTTCCTGGGGTTATAGCTTTAGCATTTTATGGATATGAGTATGCAGCACAAGCTTGGAAAATTAAAGAGACTAGCTGGAGTAGCCCAGCCCAAATTCAAATTTATATGGTAAAATCTATGATTCCTGCCGCAGGTGTTATGTTAATAATTCAGGGAGTTAGCGAAGTATTTAGATCAATAATTTGTATTAAAACTGGTATTTGGCCTTCAAGAATGGTTGTCGCCGAAGAGACAGATAAAATTTTAATGAGAACTTCACAAGAAGAGGATAAGAATAATGTTATTTAGTCTTACCAATCCTGAAGTAGCCATTTTAATGATGGGGGTATTTCTATTTGCGGTATTATTAGGCTTTCCAATAGCTTTTACTCTGATGGCGATGGGAATAGGTTTTGGTTATTATGCTTATTACGATCCAGTTTTAATGGATCACCTTTTTGATAATAGAATATTTTCTTTATTTGTTAAAAATACTTACACAGTTATGGATAATAACGTACTTACGGCAGTACCACTTTTTTTATTCATGGGATACTTAGTTGAAAGAGCTGGGATTGTAGCTAAATTATTTTTTGCAATAAGACTTGCTGCTCATAGATTGCCTGCATCAATGGCAGTGGCGGCGTTAATAACTTGTACCTTGTTCTCTACAGCCACAGGTATCATAGGAGCAGTTGTAACTTTGATGGGGTTACTTGCTTGGCCTGCTATGGTTAAAGCAGGATATGATAAAAAATTTGCATCAGGAATAATTTGTGCAGGTGGGTGTTTAGGAATTTTAATTCCTCCAAGTATTATGTTAATTGTTTATTCTGTAATTGCACAATTATCACCTTTGAGATTATTTGCAGCTGCTATATTTCCAGGATTAATGTTAGCAGGTTTGTATATTTCATACGCAGTAATTAGAGCGTGGTTGAATCCATCAATAGCCCCAAGACCACCTGCAGAAGATATTCCACCAAGAGCAGAGATTTTAAAGGAAGTATTGGTTTCTTTTGTACCTTTGTTTGGTTTAATAATGCTAGTCCTTGGAACTATTTTAGCTGGAATTGCTACACCTGCAGAAGCTGCAGCCGCTGGAGCTTTTGGAGCAATAATTTTATCTTGGTTTTATAAAACTCTTAAATGGCAAAATTTTAAAGAGTCGGTTTTTCTTACTGCAAAAACAACAGCAATGATTATGTGGCTATTCATCGGATCTTGGACTTTTTCTTCTGTCTTTTCTTATTTAGGAGGTCATGAGGTATTTGAACACTTTTTTACTTCAATTAATATAACTACATGGCAATTTTTAATTATAACTCAAATAATAATTTTTCTTTTAGGATGGCCTTTAGAGTGGACTGAAATTTTAATTATATTTGTGCCAATATTTTTACCTTTATTAGAAATATTTGACGTTAATCCATATTTCTTTGCTATGCTGATCGCTCTGAATTTACAAACCTCTTTTTTAACTCCACCAATGGCAATGTCTGCTTACTATTTAAAAGGAGTTCAGAAAACCAATGTTGAATTAATGGAAATATTTAGAGGTATTATGCCATTTTTAGGTATAGTTATTTTTGGGATGTTTTTGATGTATATGTTCCCTGGAATTGCGTTATGGCTTCCTGAAGTTTTGTTTGCTGACTAAAAAAAATGATTGATATATTTTCATTAAGTGTTGAAGAGGTAGCCTCAAAAATTAAGGAAGGTCATTTAAGCTCAGTTGAGGTTTGCAAAAAATACATTGAAAGAATAAGTAAATTTGAAAAAGATATTAAAGCCTGGGTTCATTTTGACAAAAAAGTACTATTGGAAAAAGCTACCGATTCAGATGAGCATAGAAAGTCAGGAAAACCAGTGGGTTCATTACACGGAGTTCCAATAGCTTTAAAAGATATAATAGGAACAGTGGATATGCCAACAGAGTGTGGAACATCTATTAGAAAAGGCAAATCTTATTCTCAAAATGCCGAGATAGTTGAACTTTTACATTCTGCTGGTGCTATTGTGATGGGCAAAACAGCTACATCAGAATTAGCTTATCTTGGACCATCGAAAACAACTAATCCTCATGATTATTCAAGAACGCCTGGAGGTTCATCTAGCGGTTCAGCAGCTTCAGTTGCCTCTCTTATGGCACCACTTTCAATTGGATCACAAACAGGTGGATCAGTTATAAGACCTGCTTCTTATTGTGGTGTTGTTGGATATAAACCAAGTTATGGTTTAATTTCAAGAAATGGCGTTTTGAGAACTTCGTATGCGTTAGATCACATGGGTATATTTGGAAGAACCGTTGAAGATGTAGCTTTGTTAGCTAAAGTTTTAATTAAAAAAGATCATCACGATCCTGCAACTATTTATTATTCAGCTGAAAATATTTTAGAAGAGACAAAAAAAGGTCCAGTATATGAACCTAAATTCATTTTTTATAAGTCTGATTACTGGAAGATAATTGATAAAAAATCTAGGGAGTCATTTGAATATTTTATTAAGTCATTTAAAAATATTGAAGTATTTGATACTCCCTCATATTTTAAAGATATTCATAAATATCATCAAATTATTCACGAAACAGATTTAGCTAATAATTTTGCAATGTATTATAAAAAATACAAATCAAAATTATCCAAATATATGCAAACAGCTATAGCTAAAGGTAATAAGTATTCTGCAAAAGAATATGCAGAAGCAATTGATTTTAAAAAAAGAAGTTATGAGTCTTATCAAGAAGTCTTTGAAGATTATCACGGTGTGCTATCGCCCTCTAGTCCTGGTGTAGCACCTAAAGGTTTGAAGAGTACTGGAACAGCAGAATTTAATAAAGTGTGGTCTTATCTAGGAACACCTTGTATTTCTCTTCCATTGCTTGAAGGTGAAAATAATTTACCATTAGGAGTTCAGCTTGTAGGAGATCGTTATGATGATCATAGATTTTTAGGGGTTGCTAATTGGTTAGAAAAGGAATGTAATAATTAAAATGCAAAAATTTACAACATTTTTAGGCTCTTTATTTGCAATTGCTTTTTTAGTCGGTCTTGCATTTACATTAACAAGATCATCTATGATAGGTTTCTTTGATGTTTTGCCTGTTTATATTTTAATGGGTATCGCAATCTTTATGATGATTTATGAAGCTTTCTTTGACAAAAAATAAATAATACAAAAAAATCATTGAGCTCTAAAACTAATAATCTTTTTGCACTTTCACTTTTATTTATTCAACCTATTTTTATGGCATCAAATCTAGTCGTAGCTCGAGGTGGTGTTGAGTATGTTCCACCAATTTCCTTAGCATTCTGGAGATGGACATTAGTTTTTTTTATTCTCTTACCTTTTACCTATGCATCATTGAAAAAAAATTTTCAAATAATAGAAAAAGAATATAGAAAACTTTTTTTCCTAGGGGCAACAGGCTGTGGTGTTTGTGGTGCTTTTCCTTTTTTAGCAGGCCAAACTACTACAGTAACCAATATGGGAATTATATATACGTCTTCCCCGATATTTATAATTTTGATTTCTAGTATTTTTTTTTATGAAAAAATTAATCTCACCAAAGTTATTGGACTTATAACTTGTTTAATTGGTGTTTTTGCAATTATTATAAAAGGTGATTTTTATTTATTAATAAATCTTAATTTTACAATTGGCGATCTATGGATGTTAGCTGCCGCTATAGGGTGGGCATTATACTCAATTTATCTATTTTATTGGAAAACCAAACTAGAAATTTTTCAAAGATTTACTTTAATTGCTTTTTTTGGTGCCGTTAGTTTATTACCTTTTTATATTGGTGAGGAAATTTTTTTTCAAAAAACTGTCTTTAATAGAGAATTTTTCATGTGGGTAATCTTTGCAGCAATTTCTCCAGGCATAATTGCATTTACTCTTTACACAATAGTCCAAAAAAAACTTGGTGCATCTTTGACTGGATTTACTTTGTATATTTTTACAATTTATGGTGCAATTTATGGCTATTTTTTATTTGGAGAAAAATTAGAAAATTTTCATTTGATAGGAACAGTTTTGGTATTTATTGGCGTATACTTAGCAAAGAAAAAAAATGTTCAAAAAATTTAGGAAGAATTTATTGCAATTAGTTTTAATCATCTTCTCACTATATCTCTTTGTTTTAGTATTTTTATACTTTTATCAACGAAATTTACTTTATCATCCAAATGAAAATAATTATTCGGGAGACAAAATTTCAGTAAAAATTGAAAAAGTTAAAATACGAACTTTAGATAATATTGAATTACTTGGATGGTATCATGAAAAAAATCTTAAGGATTATAAAACTCTTGTTTATTTTCATGGTAATGCTGGATCTTTAGAAAATAGAATTCATAAGCTGAACCATTTTCAAGATATGAATATAAATTTTTTAATTATAGCCTGGAGGGGTTTTAGTGGCAACAATGGGAAACCTACTGAAGAAGGTCTTTATGAAGATGGTAAAAGTGCAATTAGTTGGTTAGAAAAAAAAGGAGTAAATGAAAAAAATCTTATTTTATATGGAGAATCTTTAGGAACTGGTGTGGCCACACATTTGGCTCAAAAGAAAAATTATGCAGGTATAATTTTAGAAACACCCTTTACTTCTATGATAGACGCTGCCAAAACATTCTATCCCTATATTCCAGTTAATTTATTACTTAAAGATAAATTTGAAAATTATAAAAAAGTTAGAAACATAAATTCACCCATCTTAGTAATGCATGGTGAAGTAGATCAAATAGTTCCATTCTCAATGGGAAAAAAAATTTATGAGATAGCAAATGAACCTAAATATTCATATTTCACTAAATATGACAATCATATGATGGAATTTGATGAAAGGTTGGTTTTTGCAATTAAATCATTCATTGAAAGTTTAAATTAAGACACATTCTAACCAAATAAAATCCAAAATAATTCTCTAATTTTATCATGTGAGTAAAATATTTTTATTAATCATTTTCTTTTTTTCTCTTAATAAAATTGCTATTGCAAAAGATAATGAGTTTTCACCTGACAATCTCTTTCACATAGATCAGATGAATTCTCATAATAAAGATTTTGCTTTGTATTTTAAGGGCAGAGAAAATTCAATTTTAGCAAGAGGTGAGACCGAAAATTACATTAATGATTATCCAAAAGATCTATATATTTATGATTACAAAACTAAAACATCATCTGCTTTAATATCTTACGACTGGTTTCCATCTCATGCAAAGTACTATCTTGAGGAATATGATTTTCCAGTCTTTCCAGAAGACTTTGCTTATTATCTATTAAAAGATAATAAAACTTTGGTAATGATCAGTGCAGTAAAAAGTTTAAATGCTAATTTCAAGTTTGATATTGTTGAAAAAAAATTAGAACTTTACCCAACCACAGGTAAATTTGATTTTATAATTTCCTCTTTTGCTAAAAATTGTGGTTATTTCGAATTTAAAGATTACTATAAATGTAGTTTTTACAAACCATTAATATCGAGTAACTTAATTAACTAGTCTGTATAAAAGCCTCAGCAAATTTTTTTGCTTCAAATATCTGTAGGTCATCTTCTTTTTCACCTAAGCCTAAAGCAATAATTGGAAGTTTAAATTTTTTTGCTAATGCCAAAAGAATACCACCTTTCGCAGTTCCATCTAATTTTGTCATGATGATACCTGTTATTGGAATAATTTTATTAAATTCTTCTACTTGATTAATAATATTTTGACCAGAAGTTGCATCTAAAACTAACACAACATCATGCGGTGCATCAGGGTCTATTTTTTTCGTTACATTTGCAATTTTTTTATATTCCTCCATTAAATTTTTTTTATTTTGAAGTCTTCCAGCTGTATCAATTAAAACTTGATTAAAATTGTTATTAATAGCTTCTTCGATAGCTTTATAGGCAACTGAGGCTGGATCAGATCCTTGTGATGATTTAGTTATTTGAACATCTATTTTATTAGCCCAATTTTCTAATTGTTCAATCGCTGCAGCTCGAAAAGTATCTGAAGCTGCAAACATAACTTTATTACCATTATTTTTTAAAATTTTTCCAATTTTACCAATGCTTGTTGTTTTACCAACACCATTAACACCAGAAATCAAAGTTGCATTAAGTTTTTCTTTTTTCGAAAAAAAAGAACTGTTCTCTAATGGTTTCATTAATGAAATAATATATTGTTTCAAAATTAGATTTATTTCTGATGTTAAATCTTTATTAGGATCTACTTTCTTAGTTGAAATTACTTCTTTTATTTCAGAAGCAGCTTCAATTCCAACATCAGATTGAATTAAAAATTCCTCGATTTTATTTAAATTTTCATCATCTATTTCTTTTTTTACAATTATTTCTTTAAGACCAGATGAAAATGCTGAAGCACTTTTTTGAAAACCCTTTTTAAATTTATCAAATATTCCCATTATAATTTTATCGAAATTTCCTCTATGTCAGAAACAGGACCTTTCATATGAATAGAATTTTTCTTATCAATAAAAATTGATAATTTTCCAGTCTCAAATTCGATATCTGTATTATTGTCTGTTAGTTTATTTAATGTACCGGCAAATGCTGTTGCACATGCTGCAGTTCCACATGCTTTTGTTAATCCAGCGCCTCTTTCCCAAACTTTAACTTTGATTAAATTCTTATTAATAATTTTAGCAATTGTAACATTGCATCTTTCTGGAAACATCTTGAGATTTTCAATTTTTGGACCGATTTTTTTAATATTAAAGTTTTTAATTTCATCTACAAAAAAAACAACATGAGGATTTCCAACATTTATGGCTGTTCCACCAAAATGTTCATTGTTATTTACATCATTAATTTTGATATTTAGATTAAGTGTATTAAATTCATCTGACAGAGGAATTTCATTCCACTTAATTTTTGCATTTCCAATTTCGGTTGTAACTAGATTATTTCCTAGTATTTCAGACTTTAAATTTCCAGATAGAGTGGTTAAGATTATAGTTTTGTTGCCATTTTCTTTTGAAATTAAATCAGCAACACATCTTGTGCCATTGCCACACGCACCAGACTCTCCAGCATCAGAATTAAAAAACTTTAATCGAGCATCTGTAGTGTTATCTTTTTCAATTAATATTAATTGATCACATCCAATAAAATTTCTATCACAAATTTTAATTATCTGTTCTTTTGACAGGTTAGTAATTTTTTGTCTGTTATCAATGATAACAAAATCATTACCTAATCCATCCATTTTAAATGCTTTAATGTCCATATTACTTATTTAACTTATTTATTGACTTTTTGAACCTCTATTATAGTTTGTTGCAGTTTCCGCAAAAACGTTAAATTTGCGGTGTCTTTGGAAACAAAGAGATCGACACTAGTCAGCGAGGGTTCGCCCACTAGTGGGATTACTGCTGTGTGTAATAAATATGTTTGAAAATTTGACAAATAAATTTGAAGAAATTTTTTCTTCTTTAAAAAAGGCTCCTTCACTTGATGAAAATCAGGTTGATGAAGGCTTGAGAGGTATTAGGCAAGCATTAATAGAAGCAGATGTTTCATTAGATGTAGCTAAAGAATTTATAGAAAGGGTTAAGCCAAAAGCTTTAGGGCAAGAAATAATTAGATCAACATCACCTGGAGATATGGTGGTTAAGATTGTTTATGATGAATTGGTTAATTTATTAGGTGAAAAAAATAACGAAGTAAATCTTAATGCAGTTCCTCCAGTACCAATGATGTTAGTTGGACTTCAAGGTTCAGGTAAAACAACCACAACAGCTAAACTTGCAAAGTATCTAGAAAATACAAAAAAAAAGAAAGTTATGATGGTTAGCTTAGATATTTATAGGCCAGCCGCCCAAGAACAATTAAAATTTTTAGGAGAACAAAATAACATTTTAACTCTTCCTATAATTGAAGGTCAACAACCAGCTGATATTTGTCAAAGAGCCATTAGTGCAGCTAATTTAAATGGTGCTGACATCATATTATTTGATACCGCGGGCAGGACGCAAATTGATTTACAAATGATGAGTGAAATCAAACAAATTGAAAAAACAATTAATCCTGCAGAGATATTTTTGGTTGCAGATTCACTTACTGGACAAGTAGCAGCATCTGTTGCAAAAGAATTTAAAAACACAGTAAATCTTTCAGGAATAATTTTAACTAGGGCGGATGGTGATGCTAGAGGTGGAGCAGCTGTAAGTATGAAATTCGTTTCTCAAGTTCCAATTAAATTTTTAGGAGTAGGCGAAAAAATAGAAAATCTTGAGGTATTTCATCCAGATAGAATTGCAAATAGAATTTTGGGAATGGGAGATATTGTATCTCTTGTAGAAAAAGCAGCACAAGACCTAGGTGAAGAAAATATTAAAAAGGCTGAAGAGAATTTAAAAAAGGGACAATTTTCAATGCAAGATTATTTAATTCAATTACGACAAATGAAAAAAATGGGTGGAATAGAAGGTGTGATGTCTTTTATGCCAGGTGTGTCTAAGGTTAAATCTCAAATGGATGCTGCAGGTATAGATGAGAGTGTTATTACAAAAAATGAAGCGATAATTTTGTCTATGACTAAAAGAGAGAGAGAGAACCCAAAAATAATAGATGGTTCAAGAAAAAAAAGAATTGCTAATGGTTCTGGAACAAATCCAGCCACTATCAATAAATTGCTAAAGCAATTTAAAATGATGTCTGAAATGATGAAAAAGATGTCTAAAGGAAATCTGAAAGGTATATCTGATAAAGGATTACCACCAGAATTATTTAATCAACTAAAATAAAAAAAGGAGAGTAAATGTTAAAGTTAAGGTTATCAAGAGGAGGAACAAAGAAAAGACCTGTGTACAAAGTTGTTGTAGCAGACAGTCGTTTTGCAAGAGATGGAAGATTTATTGAAAAAGTAGGTTTTTTTAATCCGCTACTTCCTAAAGAAAAAAAAGAAAGAATTGGACTTGAAGCTGAAAGAATTAAGTATTGGTTAGGCCAAGGTGCACAACCAACA
>CACDSX010000008.1 GCA_902555655.1 uncultured Pelagibacteraceae bacterium
TTATGAACGAAAAAAAAATTACTAGTTTATGTGTTCACAATAAATTAAATAAAAAAAAAACTATAGGAATACTTCATATACATAATTTAATTGATGCAGATATATCTTAGATATGCGCAAAAAAACCTTAACCCAAGTAACTTTGCTTATATTTTTAGCAATAATAACATTTTTGGTATTTAAAAATTATTATATAAAAAGTGGGTCTAAAAATGATTTAACAGAAAATGATAACAAAATTTTAAAAGATTCTAGCAAAAGTGATAAAAATATAATTAAAGACATAAGTTATACTGCTAACAATACTAGAGGTGACATTTATCTTTTATTGGCTGACTATGGAGAAATATATTCAGATAATCAGGAACTAATGTTTTTAACCAAAGTTAATGGAAAAATCACTCTTGCAGATGGAACAAATGTAACTATTAGATCTGATTTTGCAAATTTTAATACTAAAAATTTTGAAACAACATTTATAAATAATGTGATAGTTAAAAGAAAAGATGAAAAAATAACTGGAGATGAGCTTTATTTAGTCTTAGAAAAAGATGAAATAGAAAAGCTTAATGAAAATAAAAATGATGAAAATATGATAAGAATGTCTAGGAATATTGTTTATAAAAAACCTGGGTATGATCTCTCAGCCGATATACTAGAAATTGATTTAATCACAAAAAATATTAAAATCTATATGTTGGATAAAAATAAGAAAGTTTTTGTAACAAGTGAAATTAAATAATGTCTGTAATTAAAAAATTTAGAATAACAAAAATAAAAAATAGCAAACCACTTATTTCGTTAAAGAAGATTTCTTTATCATTTAAAAAAAATCATTTAATTTTAGATAATATATCTTTAGATATTTCGAAAGGACAAGTAATAGGTTTATTGGGACCAAATGGGGCTGGAAAAAGCTCTTTAATGAATCTCATTACTGGAGTAATAAAACCAAATTTCGGGAATATAATTATTAATGGTGAAGATATTACACAATATCCTGTTTTTACTCGAACAAAAAAATTCAAAATTTCACTAGTTCCTCAAATTGGTGGTTATTTTTCGGATTTATCTGCTGAGGATAATTTAAACGCAGTTGGTGAAATTTTAATAAAAGATGACAAACTCCGTAAAATGAAGATTGAAGAGCTAATATTTAAATTTGAATTAGATGCGGTAAGGAAGGTTGAGGCAAAATTTTTAAGTGGTGGAATGAAACGAAGACTTGTAATTAGTATGTCATTATTAGGAGAGCCTGAAATTTTACTAATGGATGAACCACTAGCTGCTCTAGATCCTCAAACTATTCAAATGCTTCAAAACATTATCATTAAATTGCAATCAGATTACAACTTATCAATTTTAATTACAGATCACCAAGCAAGGGATCTTTTAGTTGTGTGTGATAAAGCTGTAATATTATCTAATTCAAAGATAGTTGCAGAAGGCACTCCAAGTGAGCTTATGAAAAACGAAAATGCAACAAAATATTACTTTGGTGATAATTTTAAATTTAAATAAATAATTAGGTGAAAAAAGTAATTGTAATTAATAAAAAAATTAAATTTTTTAAAAAAAAATCAATTAATGTAGATGGAGATAAATCTTTAAGTATTAGATTTATATTATTGTCGTCTCTTAGTAAAGGAAAGTGTATTGCTTCGAATTTATTAAGATCAGGTGATGTTAATAGTACTATTAACAGCATGAAAAAATTAGGTATAAAAATAAAAGTAAAAAACGGCTATTGTGAAGTAAATGGCAAAGGTTTATTTGGCCTTAAATTTAAAAAAAATTTAGTTTTAGATTCAGAAAATTCAGGAACAACTGCGAGATTAATATTGGCAATGTTATCTTATTCAAATCATTGGGTTAAAGTTATAGGAGATAAATCTTTAAAAAAAAGAGATATGGGAAGAGTGATTAAACCTCTCAAATTATTTGGATTAAAATTTAAAAATAATAATACAAAACTACCACTATGGATTAAAGGACCAAAAATATTAAAGTCCATAAAGTACAATGAAAACTTAGGATCTGCTCAGTGTAAGTCTGCTATGATGATTGCTGCTTTACGGGCGAATGGAAAAACCAAATTAAAATGTTTGCCTTCAAGAAATCATACAGAATTGATGTTTAAAAATGTTTTAAAAATTCCGATTAAGCTTAAAAAAGAAAATGGTTTTGAAATTATTGAAATTGAAGGAATGAATGAGTTTAATAAATTTAACTATAAAATTCCAGGTGATATTTCATCGGCTTCATTTTTTATAGTACTTACTTTATTATCAAAAAAAAATGATTTAATGATTAAAAATATAAATGTTAACCCCTCCAGAATAGGTATAATTAAAATTTTAAATATGATGGGAGCTAAGATTAGAATTTTAAAAAAAAAAAATTATAAAGGTGAGTCTACTGCAAACATTTTTATACGGTCAAATAGAAATTTACGAGGAATAAATCTCAATTCAAAATTAAACAGTTCTGCTATTGATGAATTTTTATTAATATTTTTAGTTGCAGGTGTTTGTAAAGGAATAAGTACTTTCAAAAACCTTTCTGAGCTAAATAAAAAAGAATCTAAGAGACTAGATTGGGGTATCAAAATACTCAAAATGATGAATATTAAAACAAAAAGAATTAAAAATGATGGTGTAAAAATTTGGGGTAATCCTAATTTAAAACTTAACAAATCGTATGTTATTAAAAATTTTTTAAAAGATCACAGAATTTTTATGGTTTCAACAATTGCAGCTCTTACTCTGGGAGGTAAGTGGAAAATCAATGATGCTAATTGTTTTAAAACTTCTTTTCCAAAATATTTAGACATATTAAATTCTCTTGGTGCAAAATATAAATGAATAAATTAATTCAAGTAGCAATAGACTCGCCTGCAGCAGCAGGAGCAGGAACTCAAGCAAAATTAATAGCCAAACATTATAATTTACTTTATTTAGATACTGGTAAAATATACAGATTTATTGGAAATTTAAAAATTAAGAATAAAAAAAAATTTAATTACTCTTTAATAAAAAAAAACATTAGTAAATTAAAAATTAAAAACTTACAAAGTAGAATTTTATTATCAAATAGAGTAGCATTAGAAGCTTCCATAGTTGCAAAGGATAAAAAAATAAGAAAGCTTGTTTATAGTTTTCAAATTAAATGTGCGTACAAACCTCCAAAAAAATTTAAAGGTAGTATTCTAGATGGTAGAGATATAACGAGTGTAATAATGAAAAAAGCTATGTTTAAATTTTTTATAACTGCAAATATTAAGACAAGAGCTCTAAGAAGATACAGGGAGTTAAAACTCCTAAATAAAAAAATTACTTATAAAGAGGTGCTTAAAAGCATTAAAATACGTGATAAAAGTGATTATAATAGAAAAATATCACCTTTGAAGAAAACAACAGATTCGATCTTGATTAATACTACAAATTTAACTAAAAGGTCATGTTTTTTAAAAATTAAACAAATTATGGATAAAAAATTAAAATATTAATGGAAATTTATAAAGACTTAACAACCTCTGCCTCTAAAGAATTTGAACAACTTCTAAACAGTCAACTTTCAAAAACTAAAATCGAAGAAGGAAAAGTTATTGATGGTAAAATCAATAAAATTACAGAAAAATTTGTATTTTTGTTTATTGAAGGATTAAAAAGTGAGCCCGTTTTAGATATAAATGAATTAAAAAGTATGGGCTGGACTGATAAGATTAAAATTGGTGAAAAAATTCCAGTTTTGCTGGAAAGGATTGAAGATAAAAATGGAGAAGTTTTAGTTTCTGCTAGTAAAGCACAAAAAATAAAAGGTTGGGATAAATTAGTTGAAGCTTATGAAAAGAATGAGCCAATAATGGGTAAAATTACATCTAAATGTAAAGGTGGATGTATAGTTGAACATATTGACACTGGATCCTTAATGTTTTTACCAGGGTCTCAAATAAGCGATAAACCATTAAAAGACATTAGTCATTTAATGAATGAGCCTCAAAAGTTTGCATTAATTAAATTAGATAAAATAAGAGGGAACGCATGCGTTTCTAGAAGAGAAATAATTTCCTCTTTTAAAAAAGAAGATAAAGCAAAAATAATAGAAAAATATAAAGTTGGTGACATTATTAAGGATGCAGAAGTAAAAGGATATAGTTCATTTGGTTGTTTTTTTAATGTCAATGGTGAGCTTGATGTTTTAGTGCATTTACAGGAAATCTCTTACTCTAGAGTTAATCATCCTGATGAGGTGTTTAACATTGGAGAAAAACACTCATTAAAAGTAATTTCAGTTGATAAAGAAAAATTACAGGTTGGATGTTCAGTAAAACAACTTTCACCAGATCCATTCGAACATATTGAAAACTATGAGCTAAAAAAAGTTTACAAGGTCAAAGTAACTAAAATTATGGATTTTGGTGCTTTTTGTGAATTAGAACCAGGACTAACAACACTACTACATAGTAGTGAGCTTAGTTGGACTAAAAAAAATGTTTCGGCAAAAAAAATGTTTAAAGTTGGTGATGAGATAAACTGTGTTATTACTGAAATCGATAAAGAAAAAAGAAGAGTAGCAATTTCTCACAAATTAACAAAAGATAATCCTTTTGATATATTTGAAAAAAAATTTCCAATTGGAACAATTGTTGAAGGAAAAGTTGTTAACAAAAATGAATATTCTTTATTTGTTAATATAGAAGACTTAGAAATAGATGCTTTTTTACATTGTAATGATTTAACATATTTAAATAATGGAGAGGAAGAATTAACTAAATATAAAAAAGGTGACAGTGTTAAAGTTAAAATACTTGAAGTTAAAGTTTCAGAACAAAAAGTAAGAGTTGGTTTAAAGCAAACTCAAAGTGATCCTTTTGATTGGTTTAAAGAAAAAAAAATAAATCAAACAATTACAGTAAAGATAATTTCTACGGATAATAAAGGCCTAGTCGTAAGACCAATAGGTTGCGAAATGGATTTTTTAATAAAAAAGTCTCAAATTGCAATCAATGCGGCAGATTCTAGACCATCAAGATTTACAGGTGGTGAAAGTATAGACTGTGCAATATCTGATTTAGATTTAAATAAAAGAAAAGTTGGATTAAGTATAAAGCTTTTAGAAGAGATTGAAAAAAAAGAAGCTTTAGAAAAATATGGTTCTGAGGGATCTGGTAAGAATTTACCCTTTTCATCATTATCAGAGGACCTAAAAAAAAAAGATAAGCAATAAACAAATAAATTAAGTAGCAAAAATTGGCAATTGTAAAATCGAAGCTTTTAAAAGATTTATCAAAAAACTACCCAAATTTTTTAAAAAAAGATTTAGAAAAATTTATTAATATCATCTTAACTGAAATTAAAAACACACTTAAAAAAGGTGAAAGGGTAGAATTAAGAGGTTTTGGAATATTCTCAACAAAGATTCAAAAAGAAAGAATTTCTAGGAACCCAAAAACAGGCGAAAAAGTCAATACTCCAAAAAAAAGAACAATTCACTTCAAAATGGCTAAAGATTTGTTTAAAAAATTGAATAATGAAAAAAAGTAAAATATTTATTGCTTGTGATACAACAAATATATCGAAAATAAATAAAATAATCAAAAAAACAGAAAATTCAAAAATTAAAATTGGATATAAATTCGGATTAGAATTTTTAAATTCAAAAAATGGTAGAAGTTATTTATCTAAATTAAAAAAAAAAATTATTTTTGCTGATCTTAAACTTCACGATATTCCAAATACTTGTGTCTCAGCAATTAAAGCTGTTAAAGATTTAAAAATTAATTATTTAACAATTCACATAAGTAGCGGCCTAGAAGCATTAAAAGCTTGTAAAAAAGTTTCGGGAAAAATAAAATTAATAGGAGTTACAATTTTAACGTCTCTAGATAATAAAGCTTTAAAAGAAATTGGTTTTAAAAAAGATGTAAAAAAATTAGTTTATCATCAAGCTAAATTAGCTAATAAAGCTAAGCTTGATGGTATTGTTTGTAGTGCACAAGAGGTATCTATAGTGAAAAAAATTTTTAAAAAAGAAATAATTACTCCTGGAATTAGACTCGATTCTAAAACTTACGACCAAAAAAGAGTTTTAACTCCAAAACAAGCTTATAAAAATGGTAGCGATTGGTTGGTGATGGGAAGACCTATAACCAAAGGAAATATAAAGAAAAATGTTTTATCATTAATTAATCATTTAAATCAATGATTCTTAAATCAAAAATTTGTGGAGTCTCTGACTCTAAAACATTAAGCTATATAGTTAATCATGAAAACCCTCCTCAATTCATAGGGTTTATTGTTAACTATCCAAAATCAAAAAGGTATGTTGATTCAATTAAACTTAAAGAATTAATTAATAATGATAAAAAAAACTGTTCTTACGTTGCAGTCTTGGTTGACCCAAATCAAAATACTCTTGAGAAAATTAAAGATTTACCTTTTGATTATTATCAACTTTATAATTGTAGTGTAGATAAAATTCGGTCTATTAAAAGATCATATAATAAAAAAGTTATTGTAGCTCTAACTATTGAAAATTCTGAAGATGTAAAGAATTATAAGTTATATGAAGAAGTATCTGATATTTATCTATTTGATAGCAAAGGATATGAAAAAAGTATGTCTTTCAATCATACTTTAATTGAAAATATTCAGTTTAATAAAGATGTGATGTTAGCTGGAAATATTCAGATTAATGATGATCTTGAAAAATATAAAAAAATAGCGGATATTATTGATATATCTGGAGGATTAGAAACTTCTGGTTTAAAAGATATTTCCAAAATAGAGATTTTTTTAAATAAAATAAAAAATTTGAATAATGAAACTTAAAAAAAATATACCTTTAATTGATCAACATGACAAATATGGATTTTGGGGAGATAAATTTGGTGGAAGTTTTATTCCCGAAACTTTAAAAAAACCAGTAGAAGATCTAACAGATAAATTTAAAAAATTAAGGAAGAATAAAAAATTTATCAGGAAAAGAGACTTTTATTTCAAAAATTATATAGGCTCCCCTACGTCATTTATAAAATTAGAAAACTTATCCAAACATTTGGGAGGAGCTCAAATCTGGGCAAAAGTTGTTTCGGAGGCCAATGGTGGTGCCCATAAGATATATAATGCAACTGTCCACGCCCTAATTTGTAAGGCGATGGGTAAAAAATATATTGTAGGTGATACTGGTGCTGGATATGCAGGAAAAATGCTTAGCATGGCTGCAAAAAAGTTTGGTTTAAAATGTAAGATTTTTATGGGGGCAAAGGATATCAGGAGACAAAAACCAAATTGTGATGCGATGAAAAAAAATGGTGCAGAAATTGTGCCAGTATATTCTGGAAGCCAAACTTTAGTTGATGCAGTAAGTGAATGTATGAGATATTGGGTTTCAAATTGTGATAATACCCATATGTGCGTAGGCTCTACTGTTGGTCCAAATATCTTTGTAAAAATCTGCGGATGGTCTACTGCTCAAATATCAAGAGAACTTAAAACTCAATTAAAAAAGGAATTTAAAAAAATTCCAAAAAAAATTAAACTAATTAATTGCGTTGGAGGTGGAAGTTCAGCTTACGGTTTTTGGAGTGAATTTATCGATTATGATAAAAAACAAATTGAATTAATAGGGGTAGAGGCTGGAGGTCCAAAAAAATCAAAATTACATGCCGCTCCATTAAGTAGAAATGCTAAAATTGGGATTTTACATGGGGCAGCATCATATGTGTGTCAAAATAATGAAGGGCAAATTCAAGAAACAGAATCTATTAGTGCTGGATTAGATTATCCTGGTGTAAGTCCAATCCATTGTTTTTTAAAAGACTCTAAAAGAGCAAGATATACTTATGCAACAGATGAGGCTGCTCTAAATGCATACAAGATGGTAACAAAATTTGAAAAACTTAATCCAAGTTTAGAACCTAGTCATGCTTTTGCTGAGGCCATTAAAATAGCACCGAAATTAAGTAGGGACACAATTTTAATAGTTAACTCTTGTGGCGATGCTAAAAAAGATAGAGATATTTTAAGAGAACGATTGGGTAAGTATTAATGAATAATTCTTTAATTGCCCAATCTTTTCAAAATGCCAAGAAGGAAAATAGGCCTGCTCTTCTTACTTATACAGTAGCAGGTGACAATACTAAAAAAAAATCATTAGAGATTTTAAAATCAATTTCGAAATATGCAGATATTTGTGAACTAGGATTTCCACACAATACGCCTATTGCAGATGGTGGTCAAATTCAAACTAGCGCTTATAGAGCAATAAAAAATGGTATCAAAATAAATGATGTATTTTCAGTTGTTAGAAAATTTAAAAAATTTAGAAAAAATAAACCAATTATTTTAATGGGATACTATAATATGATCTATCAATACGATGAAAATAAATTTATTTCAAAATGTAAAAAATCTAAAGTTGATGGTATAATAGTTGTTGATTTGCCTTATCCAGAAAATAAAATTTTTGCATCAAAATGTAAAAAAAATAAGATTAATTTTATTCAGCTAATTTCACCTACTACTTCTAAATCAAGATTAAAAAAAATTGTTAAAGACTCTCATGATATGATATATTATATTAGCATGTTGTCTACTACCGGTGGAAAATTGAAAGTTTCTCCAAAAAAAATAATCCAAGAATACCAAAAAATCAAAAATCAAAACAAATCAAAGAACGTAGTAATTGGATTTGGTATTACTGAAAAGACTATCAGATCATTAAGAAAAGCTGATGGATTAGTTGTTGGAAGCGCAATTTGTAAAGAAATTACAAGATCTATTAAAAAAAGACAAAATACCGTCATAAATGTTACTAATATTGTAAAAAAATTAAAAAATAAAATACAATGAATTGGATCACAAAAATTATTAAAGCAGGTGAAAAAATTAAATCTGCTATACACAAAAGAGCGTCTAAGGAAGATATAGCCAATAGTGATTGGACTTCGTGCTGCAAAGGACCAATCTTGAAAAAAGACCTAGAAGTAAATCTCTGGGTATGTCCTGACTGCAATAAACATCACCGCATTAAACCAAAACAAAGATTTGATATTATCTTTGGAAAAAATAATTATGAGATTTTTAAAACACCAATCCCAAAAGATGACCCTCTAGAATGGACAGATTCAAAATCATATAAAGATAGATTAAGGAGTGCACGAAAAAAAACTGGAATGGATTGTGGAATGATGGTGGTAACTGGATCAATTAATAATATAAAAATTACAGCAGTTGCATCTGATTTTGATTTTCTAGGGGCTTCAATGGCTGCCGCAGAAGGTGAAGCATTTTTATATGGTATTCAACATGCAATAGAAAATAAAACTCCATTTTTATGTGTTAGTGCAGGTGGTGGAATGCGGATGATGGAAAGTTTAATTTCACTATCTCAAATGACCAGAACAACATTGGCTATAAATGAGCTAAAGAAAAATAATCTTCCATACTTGGTGTGTATGACCGATCCAACAGCTGGTGGTATTACAGCCTCATATGCTATGTTGGGTGATATTCATATTGCTGAACCAGGAGCTTTAATTGCATTTGCTGGGGCTAGAGTAATCCAAGGGACTGTCAAAGAAGAATTACCTGAAGGCTTTCAAAAAAGTGAATATGTTGAAAAAACAGGTTTTGTAGACATAATTATTGAAAGAAAAAATCTTTCTGAAAAAATTGGAACTTTATTATCAATATTGTTAAAGAAAAATTCTGTTATAAGCACTGAAGAAAATGAAACTACAGAAAATACTCAGTCGCTTTCTAAAGTTGCATCCTAAAGAAATCGATCTTAGTCTTGATCGGATTTTAAACCTTTGTGAAAAGCTTGGAAATCCACAAGATAAGATTAAAGCTATAAGTATAGTTGGTACAAACGGAAAAAACTCAACTATCCAAGCATGTTACTCAATTTTAAAAGAGGCAAATATTAAATGTAATGTTTACACAAGTCCACATATCCAAAAAATAAATGAAAGGTTTGTTTTTAATAATCAAGAACTAAAAGATAATGAACTAGCAGTTCTCTTTGAAGAGGTGGAGAAAGTTAATAATAATCAACCAATTACATTTTTTGAAATCCTGACTGCATGTTATTTCTATAAAGCTGCTCAATATCCAAATAATATTAACCTAGTTGAGTCTGGTTTATTTTTTAGATTTGATGCCACCAACATACTTAAAAAAAATTTAGCTAGTATTGTAACTTCTATAAGTAAAGATCATTTAGATTGGCTTCCAAAAAATGAGCAAACTATTGATAAAATTGTATTTGAAAAAACTTCAAGTCTTTTAAATTCAAATATCATAGTAGCAAAACAGAATAGTAAAAACACAATAGATTCTATCAAGAAAAATATTGCCAAAAACCGATCAAATAAAATTTTTTTTAATGAGGACTTTTCTTTTACAAAAGGAGAAAACGGTTTTTTTTATTATGAAGATAAATATGGTGGATTAAAATTACCAGAGCCCAACGTTCTTGGACTTTATCAATTAGAAAATATCTCAACTGCAATAGCAACTCTAAGGGAATTGGACCTTGATGTTAAAAGAGATAATATTAAAACTGGAATAAAAAAAATTAATAATATTGCAAGACTTCAAGAAATTACATCTGGTAACTTAAAAAGTTTAGTTAAGGATAATCTATTTTTAATATCAGGAGATCATAATGAAGATGGTGCAAGAGTGTTAAATGAATACCTCCAAAGTTTAGATTGTGATAAACACATAATAGTTGGCATGATGGCCAACAAAGATCACGAAAGTTATATTAGTTTTCTAAAAAATATTTCATCAATCACAACTGTTGATATACCTAATCAACCAAATGCTATTTGTGGCAAAAAATTAAAAGATAAATTTAAAAGCTTACCGAATGTTAATTATGCAGAAAGTATTGAGGAAGCTATAAAATCTATAAAATTAAATCAAGGAGACTTATTATTAATTACTGGATCGCTTTATTTATGTTCAGAAGTTTTAAATTTAAATTAGATGTTTTTTTCTAAAAAATCTTTCATCTGACTTTCAGGAACTCCACCAACTTTTCTATCTACCTCAACACCCTTTTTATAAATTATTACTGTAGGTACACCTCTTATTCCTGCGGCACTGCCTGTATTTATTCCGCCATCTTCAATGTCTGCATAATAAAATCCTGCTTTATCTTTATATTCAACAGCTAATTTATCCATAACAGGCTTCAAAGCTTTACATGGTCCACACCAAGCGGCACTAAATTGAATAACTGACACATCCTCATTTTTAACTTTGTTATCAAAGTCTTCATCTTTAAAATCTACAAGCATATTTCCTTTCTATTAATAAGTTTCCTAAAGTCAACTAGGCAATTTCATATTTTTTTTCAATAGACATAATAAATTCGTTAATTTCATCTAATTTTTTAAGCTCTTCTTCATCGTCTCTGTTATCTGCCTGATCTCGCAATATATCAATTTCATTATAGGCCATTCCTATTGTTTGCCACTTTTCTTTATTTTTACTTAAAATTCGTCTAGCAATTTCACTTTTAATATTTTTATATAAGTCTAATGGTAAAATTTGTGGTGCTTCTTGATAAATAATTTTCTGCCCAAACCAGCTGCATCGTTTGTCTTGAAATTTATCTAACATTCTTAATTTATCTTCCCAGGAGGAACTATGCCATGTTTTGAATAATGCTGTATCTTTGTTTGGAATAAACTTTTCATATAAAGTTTCTTCTGGTAATAAATCTTCTTGTGTTTTAGTTTGTGCTTTCTCCTCGGCTGCTTCTCTATTAATGATTTGAATATTTTGACAAAATTTTTCGCTACTTCTTACTAATTTTGCCCTTTTTTTAATTGTTTCTAAATCAAGATCAGAATAAGCCTTTTCTTTTAATGCGAATTTTTTTTCTAACACTATTGGAGCTTTATTGGTTTTGATTACTCGAAGTGCTTTAGGACTAATTTTTTTTAAATTTGCCTTAAGCTCATTTACAGACATATTTAAAAATGGTTCTGGATCTCTTCTTAAATCCCACATATATCCCCAGGATGCATAGGAAGGATGAAAACAATGAGTTGGGTGTAATGTGCAAACTAGGTACATCATATTTCTTCCTTTAACATTTTCAAAAATTGAATGTATTCCCTCACTTTTTAAAATAGTCTCAACACTACTTTTTGTTGAAGTACATAAAAAATTTTCCCAACTTGCTTTATGTTTATCCTTTATAATTCTTAAAATTTTTAATGAATTATGTGCATCAACATAAGCGGTATGAGATGCCGACGTATCAAAACCTTGTTGACGAGCTAAACCCTCCAAGGCTAAACTTTCATTTCCGGCATCTGTTAATTCTGTTTTTAATGTCTTAGAGTCAATAGTTTGTGCTGCTCTTGCAATATGAAGACCATCATGTTCTTGGTTTGGTGATGAATGAGTAGCATATGGGTATCGATTTCCCTTGAAAAAATTAAAATGAAACATTCTTCGATCAAAATTTAAGTTTGACCAACCCATAAACATTGCTGGAGCACATTTTGAAAAAAAATTCTCAACAGCTCCTAAAAAATCATAGTGAGAATAGTTACCTTTTGTAAGTAATTCTACGCTAGTTGAATTTACTAGTAAAGCTTTAGCGCTTGGCACTTCACCCTCTGGCATTCGGCCTCTGATATTTAATTTTCCAATCTCTTTTAGATTTCTATCAACAACGACAGCCCCAACCTCAATTATAGATCCCCAAATAGTACTATTGGTTGTCTCTGTGTCATAAATTACAATTTTATCCATTTTTTTTATCTAAGTTATTCATTTCATTAAATCTTTTAAGTCTTCCTAAAAATAAATTTTGATAAGTTATCAATTCAGAACCTTGAATTTTAAATTCTTGGAACAAATTATCTACTGTGCAAACAAGAATAACACAAGCAGTGATATTAGACTTATACACAACATTATGGGCTAAAGAATAAGCAGCTGTTTGTAGTAGCCAAGAGTCTATATACTCAGCTTTTTTAGGTTTATTGGATTGTTTAAAATCAATTATCGTTTCTTTTCCTTCATATACCCCAACACAATCAGCAGTGCCCGCATATTTTTCTGGGTAATAAAGAGTACACTCAGTTCCATATATTTCTTCTAGTCTATTTTTTAAACCTTTTTCAATTATTTTTTTTGCCATCATTTTATATTGTTCTTTATCATCAAAAAAACTCAAATTTTCTCTTCCTAACAAAAATGTCTCTAAATAGTTATGCATCTGTGAGCCTCTGCTACTTGCAGCTTTTGTAATTGCTTCAGCTTCTTTATATCCAGTTCTTTCCCTCCAGTTTGCTAATGCAGCTTTATCCTCTTCAGATTTTGTGGCATCTAAAATAGAAGTAACACTAGGTAATTTTTTCTCTCCTAATAAATATCTTCTAATTCCACCTTCTGTTGCTCTTGATGATGTTGGATAATTATATTTCTTATTCCACTGCATGTGATTTCTTATAATCGGTATTTTTAGAAAAAAGAAATTAATTTTTGAGCTGTTTATTTCTTTCAACAAATTTTTCTACATTTTCTGTTTGAAGAGCTTTCTCAACCTGCTCGGGATCTTTTATATTTTCTAAAGTTCTGCTTATTGATCTTGCATCAGTGCCAAACTTGTCTACTACACTCATTGCTTCTTCTAATTTTTTTCTAAGTGTAATTATATTGTCAAAATGTTTTCCAAATCTCGTAGTGATAGTTTTAAGATGATTATATATTTCCGTGGCTCCTTTTTGAACTTTTAATGATTGAAAACCCATATGTAATGATTGTAAATAAGCCGAGAGAGTATTAGGACCACAAATTACTATTTTATATTTTTTCATTAATTCTTTAATTAATAATTCTTTGTTGCTTGGATCTTGATATTCAGTTAATTCTTTGTAAAGACTTTCCGTTGGCGCATACACTATTGCAAAATCAGTCGTTTTAGGTGGAACAATATATTTTTCCATAACACTTTTTGCTTTAGCCTTAAATGCACTTGCTAATTTTGTTCTAGCATCAGCAACAGCTTTTTTATCATCTGTATCATAAGCATCTGTAATTGCTTTAAATTTTTCTACTGGAAAATGAGAATCTACTGGAACTAAAACATCACCTTGTAGTTTAATTGCAAATTCTACATTTTCACTCGTATCTTCTTTCATCTTAACATTTGTCATAAATTGAGATGCAGGCAATAGGTCTTTAATTAAGGCATCTAAAGAATACTCAGCGAGAGTTCCATATTTTTTTACACCTGCTAGAATTTTAGTAATTCCCTCTTGGCTTTGATTTAACAATTGTACTTGTTGATTGAAATTTCCAACTTTTTCATCTACTTTTGTTAAAGCTTCAGTCATATCTTTAGTTACACCAGTTGACAGTGCATTAAATGAAGTCGACATTGAACCCAGAGACGAATTTATTGTTGTATTTAAACTATCCTTCAGTCGAACTATTTCGGCATTTAAATTTGCTATTTCTTCAGACTCTTTGCCATCACTCTTTGGTTTAGATCTTATATTCAAATACAGAATTGCTATAGTTACTAATAGCAATAGAATTAATATTGTTAATAAAATTGTGTCCATGATTCGCAAGTTGTATTATAAGGGTTTTTTATGGAATTATACCTAATTTTGAAATTTATATTTGCAGTTGGTGCTTTAGTGGCTGTTTATGCAATATTAAGAAATTTAGATATTATCAAAATAATACTTATTTATTTTAAAGATAAATTATTTGGAAAGTAACTGAATTAATTTCTTTAATCCTTTTTTTTTTGAATTTTTCTTTGATGTAAAAATACAAGCTTGAGACTTTAGAATTTCACCATCTTTTAAAATTCTCAAATTGTTAGCTTTTAATGTTTCACCTGTGGAACTAATATCAGTGATTAGTTCAGCAGATCCAGTAAAAGGATATGCCTCTGTTGCCCCAAGACTTTCAACCAACTTAAATTGAGTGACACCTTTTGAAAATAAAAATTCTTTTGTCAAATTCGGATATTTAGTTGCAACTCTTAATCTTTTTTTCTTTTTATCCCTAAATTCAAATGCAATTTCCTCAAGATCAGCTATTGTTTGAACATCAATCCAAGGATCAGGAATAGCAACGACTAAATCAGCTTTTCCAAAACTTAATTTTTTATTTACATTAATTTTTTTTTGAATGTTAATTTCACTTTCTTTAAATAGATCAAAACCTGAAAAACCAATATCCAGAGAATTGTCACCAAGTCTTTCTATAATTTCTCTTGCATGTAAATATAATATTTTTACATTTGTTTTACTTTTAATTGAGCCAATTAAATCTCTCTCTCCTCTTTCTGAAATAAGATTTAATTTTTTCTTTTTAAAAATCTTTAAAATATCTTTTTTTAATCTACCTTTACTTGGAATTCCTATATTTATTATGTTGTCCATGATTAGTAATTTAAGTTTAAGGCAGCTCCTACTGCAGAGACTTGAGTTTTAGAACCTAGATCAGAGATTAATTGATCGTATCTTCCGCCATTAATAATGTTCTTAATTCTTTTATTAGATTTAATATCAATTTTAAAAACCATTCCTGTATAATATTCAAGTTGCCTTCCAAAGGAAGTTGAAAAAATTATATTTAATTTTGATACTTTATTGTTTGATATTGGAAAATATTTTTGATCTACCACCAAATTAATTTGATATTTTTTAAAAAATTTATTTAATTCTTTGGCAGCTTTATTTATTGGACATTTAATTTTTAAAAACTCTTTAATAATTTTAGATACATTTTTCCCCTTACTTGCACGTCTTGGGTCTTTAATTTTATTATCAAACCTACTTAAAATTTCTTCAATAGATCTACCAGCTATGATTAATGATTTGTCCTCCTTTAGCATTTTAAGATAACGTTTTTTATCAATTTCAACTATAGTTGGGTCCACATCTGAGTTTGTCTCTAATCTTTTTAATAAATCGTTAAAATAATCTTCTCTCCAAAAGTGTCTATATAGTCTTAACTTCCATCTTTTTGGAATATCTAATTTTGATATTAGAAGATTGAAAATTTCTACATTTCCAAGCGTTAATTTTCCTGAAGAGTATTTTAATTTTTTTAGAGAATTTAAAGATGTATTTATTATTTCTTTATCGTCAATTTTTTCATTTTTTGAGCCAATAATTTCAAATCCTATTTGATCTCTTATTATTGAGGCTTTTTTATTGTTTGATTTTCTATATGCCTGACCGCTATAAAATATTTTTTCTTTTCCTTTAAAATTATTTTCTAAATATCTAAGACACGAGACTATTGTTAAATCAGGACGTAAACATAGCTCATTTCCATTATGATCAGTAAATGAAAAGATAAATTTTCTAAAGTTTTCGCCCGATCTTTGTACTATATGATTTGTCTCAATTACAGACGGTAATTGAATGTACTTAAATCCTTTAGACTTTACAGATCTAAGGATTTTTTCAGATAAGTTTTTTAATTTCATTTATCAAATTTGATTTTGGAATTGTCTGGCTGTTCTCACCTTTAACGCCTTTGAGGTTTTTAATAGTGACAGTATTATCTTCAAACTCATTTTCTCCACAAATTATTGCAACGGATAATTCACGCTTATTTGCCAGTTCGAGCTGCTTTCCAAGATTTTTTTTAGTACTTAAAAATACTTCAGCACTAATATTATTTTCTCTTAATAAATCAACTATTTCATAATAACTCTTCAAATATTTTTGATCCATTACACAAACCAAAACAGGTTTTTGATCTTCTACTTTAGTTTGATTAAGCTGCATTAATGCAAATAATAATCGATCAACTCCAAAACTAATTCCTGTCCCAGGGACATCAACTCCCCTAAATCTTGAAATAAGTTTGGCATACGAGCCTCCAGAACAAACGCTGCCCAACTCTATTTCCTTGCCTTTATTATTAGTAACTTTGAAATTTAAGTTAGTTTCTACAATAAAATCTGAATAATAAGCAAGTCCCCTCACTATAGTGAAATTTGTTTTAACTTGTTTTAAATTTAATCCATATTCAAGAATTTGAAATACATTTTCTAATTCTTTTATTCCTTCTTGAGATAAAGGATTTTTTAAAGTTTCTTTTAATTCTTTTAAATCTTTTATTTTAAGAAAATTTAATATTTGTGTTGCTTGATTATCTGATAACTCAGCTCCTTTTGTTATAGCACCACTTTTATCTTTTCTCTCTTTTTTGAGTAAATCTTCAACTCCTTTAAGGCCAAATCCAGGTTTATCGAGTTTATCTATAGCTCGAATGACTTTAGTTTGTTTTTCTTCAGAAATTTTTAATTCATTAATTAATCCTTGAACTATTTTTCTATTACTTACATTGATGGTAAATTGATCTTTGTTTAATCCAAAATCTGTTAATGTGCTTGATATTAAATTACAAAGTTCTGCATTTGCTTGAGCAGGATTAACATTCCCAATAATATCAAAGTCTGCTTGCATAAATTCTCTATATCGACCGTTTCCTGCTTTTTCATTTCTAAATACATTTTGAATTTGATATCGCTTAAAGATTGATGGAAGTTCTTGATTGTTTTGAGCATAAAATCTTGCAAGTGGGCTTGAAAGATCATAACGAAGAGTTATATTTTTGTCTCCATCATCAAATGAGAATACATCAGACATAGGATTAGTCTCGTCTTCTGCAAGAAAAGATCCTATATTTTCACTAAATTCAAATGAGGGAGTTTCAAGAGCTTCTGCTCCAAACTTAATAAAGTTTTTCTCAATAGCCTTTAACAGCTTTTTCTTAAGAAGAACTTTTTTTCCCCATCGATCTTCAAATCCTGAAGGTAATCCAGGAACTAATTTATTTTCTTTATTCATTTTTTTGGTACCCGGGCTGAGAATCGAACTCAAACTTAAAGTTCCACAAACTTTCGTGCTAACCGTTACACCACCCAGGCATTCCTTGTTTTTATATTATTTTTATGTGGATTAAAATTATATTATAAATAAATAGCCTATAGGCTATGGAAACAGATTCTGTGAAAACTGTTTGAAGTTACTTTAAATGTAATATTTATAATCATGAGCAGTCTTTTAGACAAAAATTGGGATTATTCAACCCATAAAAGAAAAGGACGTCTATCTATTTACTAGAAAAACGTCCTTAAAAAATTTTAAAATTAATCTATTTTTTTTAAATTTACAGCTGATGGGCCTTTAGGACCATCTTCAAGAGTAAACTCTAATTTGTCACCTTCATTTAAATACCTCATACCTGCAGCTTTAACTGCGCTTGCATGTACAAATGCATCTTTTTCTTTATCTTCTCTCTCAATAAAGCCAAAGCCTTTTTTTCCGTTAAACCATTTAACAGTTCCTTTTAATGTACTCATCTTATTTCTTAGTCCTTTATTTTATTTAATATCATCTAAAATTAATTTCTTTTTTGAGAATTTCAAGATATTTTGGTGGTGCCTCGGGAAGGATTCGCACCTCCGACACAAGCCTTTTCAGGGCTCTGCTCTACTCCTGAGCTACCGAGGCAAAAAATTAACCTCTAAAGATTATTCTGCCTTTTGTGAGATCGTAAGGTGTCATTTCTACTGTAACGTTATCGCCTTGCAATACTCTAATTCTATTTTTCCTCAACTTACCTGCAGTGTGGGCGGTAACTTTTGCTCCATTCTCGAGTTCAACCCTAAACATAGCATTCGGAAGTAAATCAATTACTTTCCCTTTAAATTCAAGTAAATCTTGCTTTGCCAAATTTATTTTCTCCTAATTCTTTTTATTACAGATTGAGCATGTCCTGCTAACCCTTCGTAATTTGCAAGAGTTATAACTGATGGTCCAAGACTTTCAATACCCTTTTTAGATAAGTTTATGTAGGAAATCCGTTTATAAAATTCATTAACACTTACACCACTTGAATATTTTGCAGAACCATTAGTTGGTAGTATGTGGTTAGATCCAACATTGTAGTCTGTCATTGCCATAACAGCATATTTTCCTAAACAAACAGATCCAGAACTTTTAATTTTTGTTACAAATGAATTATAATTTTTAACATTAAGCTCCAAGTGCTCAGGTGCTATTTTATTTACAACATCAATTATTTTCTTATCAGAATTAATGTACATTAAAATTCCATTGCTTGAGAGGCTTTGTCTTGCAGTAGAAGATCTTGGAATTTCCTTTAATTGTTTGACAATTTCATTTTGAACTTTATCTATTAAGGATTTATCTTTTGAAATTAAAATACATTGTGCAAGATTATCATGTTCTGCTTGTCCAATTAAATCACTTGCAACCCACTCTGGATTTGAAAATTTATCACAAACAATGGTGACCTCAGAAGGACCTGCAGTCATTCCTTCAATACCAACATCGCCAAAAACTTCTTTTTTAGCAGCTGCCACATAAGTGTTACCGGGTCCTACTATTTTATTAACTTTATTTATTTTCTTTGTTCCATAAGCTACAGCTGCAATTGCAGAAGGTCCACCTATTGAATAGATTTCTTTAATTTTACATTTATGTGCCGCATACAATACTGCTGGATTTTGTTTTCCTTTAAATCCAGGATTAATCATCACAATTCTTTTAACTCCTGCAACAATCGCTGGAATTGCATTCATTAATACACTTGATGGATATGAAGCTGTTGAACCTGGTACATAAATTGCAACAGACTCTAAAGGTATATATTTATATTCAAGTTTATTTTTAAACTTATCAACGTATGAGATATTCTTAAATTTTTGAAGTGAATGAAATTTGTAAATTCTATTATAAGCAATATCAATTGCTTGTTTTACTTTTTTATTCAGTGATTTTATTGAATTAGAAACTTGTTTTTGAGAGGGAACAATTACATTGTTTTGATTAAATCTCTTTTCATATTTTACCAATGCTTTATCTCCATTTTTTCTGACATCTTTAATGATGTTTGTCACTGAAATTGAATTAGACTGAATCTTATTTTTTCTTTTTAGTAGTAAAATATCTAAAGATTTATCAAAATTCTTACTATTAATATTTAATTTTTTCATAAATTTTTAATTTCACTTTGATCTTCAAGTCTTACTTCAATTGTTTCAGTAGTCAAAGCAATGTGTGCATTGTTATTAAAAATAAGATTTATTTCATAATCGTTATTATTTTTCAAATAATCAATCCCTATTAACTCTAAAATCATTTCTTGGTTCGATTGATCAATGTTTTTTGATCGAACTTTATCAATAAAGTCAAACCTGCAAATACTATTGATTTTTTTATCCTCTTGATTTGTTTCAATTTTTGTTCTTTCAATCGATATTAAAAAAACTTTGTTTGATATTAAATATTTAATATCTGCAACTTTAACCTTAGCTCCTGAGCTACAAGCTGAAATCATTTGTAATCCTTCTTGATCATTTGCAATTATTTTAGCTAAATATTTGCTCATTATTTAATTCTTTTAATTTTAACACCAATTTTTTTTAATTTATTTTCAAAGTTTTCAGCCCCACGATCAAGATGATATATACGATCGACCTGACTAACTCCATCAGCTATCATAGCCGCAAGTACGAGAGCTATAGATGCACGAAGATCAGAACTCATAAGTGGACATGCCTTAAACAAAGTATTTCCCTCAATAATTGCTTTATTATTCTTAATAATTATTTTTGCACCAAGTCTTCTTAATTCAGCAACATGCATAAATCTATTTTCAAAAATATTTTCTGTTATAGTGCTTTTTCCATTTGCCTTACACATAAGAACCATTAATTGACTTTGTAAATCAGTTGCTACTCCAGGAAATTCTTTGGTTATAATATTTTTAATACTCTTTATTTTTTTTGGACCTTTAATAAAAATTTTATTATTAGTAGTTTTTATGTTAGCTCCAATTTTTTTTAATAAACCTAATTCTGTATTGATTATTTTAGGATTTACATTCTCTATTTCTAATTCTCCTCTATTGAGACAAGCTACTATACAAAAAGTTCCCGCCATTATTCTATCAGCCATGACAGAATATTCTGTTTTATTAAGAGAATTAACACCAATTATATTACAAGTTCTACCAGACCATTTTATATTTGCACCAGCCAAATTTAAAAAATTTGTTAGATCTTTTATTTCAGGTTCTATTGCACAATTTTTTAAAATTGTTTTCCCTTTTGCTAAACACGCTGCAATAATTGTATTTTCAGTTGCCCCTACGCTTATTTTAGGAAAATTTATCAAAGTGCCTTTAAGTTTTCCTTTTGATTTTGCTAAGATGTAGCCATCTTTTAAATGATAATTCATTCCTAATTTTCTTAATGCTTGTAAATGATAATTTACAGGTCTAGCTCCTAGATTACACCCACCAGGTAAAGAACACTTAGAATTATAATGCTTTGTAATTAATGGTCCTAAAACTAAAAAAGATCCTCTCATTTTTTTTACAATTGAATAGCTAGCAAAAGTTTTCATTTTTTTTTTATTAATAATCTTTACACTTCTCTTATCTTTTGAAAAAATTACTTTTGAACCAAGAGATTGTAATAAAGAAATCATTGTATCAATATCCTTTACTCTCGGTAAATTTTTAATAACTACTGGCTGATCAAATAATAAAGTTGCAGCTAATATTGGAAGTGATGAATTCTTAGATGGTTCCACTGAAACCTTACCCTTGATTTTACAAGGACCTGCAATCAAAAATTTATCCATAAACTATTTAAATTTAGCTAAAGTAATGCCTGTTTGGCCCTGATATTTTCCATTTCTATCTGCGTAAGAAACTTCTGGTTGTTCACCTTGAAAGAATAAAATTTGAGCAGCTCCACTGTTCGCATATAATCTTATTTGATTACTTGTATGATTTGAGAATTCTAAGACAAGATTACCGCTCCAACCAGCCTCCAAGACAGTTGGTGGTGTTCCTAAACCACATCTAGCATAAGAAGATTTAGCTGTTACTAAACCTGTCACATTTCTAGGCATTTTGAAATATTCTAAACTACTTGCTAAAGCAAAAGAGTTTGGAGGAATTAGAATTGAGTCCTCACCTTTTACTGTGATAAAATTGTCTTCACTAAAGTTTTTAGGATCAGCAGTGGCACCTTTAATATTTGTAAATATCTTAAATTCAGAGCCACATCTTAAATCATACCCAAAAGAATTAAGTCCATGACTTATACCTTTGGCAACACTTTCATTTACAAATGGAGTAATCATCTCCTGTTCTACAGCTAATTGTTTAATTTGCTTGTCGTTTAATATCATATTTTTTTTTATTTTTTTTTTGAAATATTTTTCTCTTTTTTAAATTTTTCTTAAGCGCTATACTTAAACGCTCAATTTTATCTTTGGTAATCATTCTTTGTTAGGATTTGTAAGAAAGTCTAGCGTTATTGGCTTAGAAGCATCTAATGATTTTTGTTTTGGTTCTTCATTATTTTTGTTGCCTTCTTTAGCTAATCTCCTGGCTTTTTTTTCGGCAAGCTTTTTCTCTCTTTTCGCTTGCTTCTCCATTAGCTTAGCGCTTTTCGTAGATTTATAATCGTAATGAATTCCCATAAAAATTCCTTATGTAGATATAAATCATATTAATCAAAAAATTAAGGCAATAATTTGAGAAAAATGCTCTATATTCAATAAATTACAATTTGAAATAATTGCTCCTGTAGTTAAATGGTATAACAAGTCCTTGGTAAGGACTAGTTCCCTTGTCAGTAAAGGGTGGGAGCACCATAATTATCGATTATTTCTTGTAAAACATTTTTCTTAAAAAAATTGTAACTATAACTAGTAAAATAAAAATTATCAAAGGAACATAAATATCTTTTGAAGAAATTAATTCTATTATATTAGGTGCCTCTAAATTCTCATCAATTAATTTTTCCAAACCACTGCCAATTGAGCAAATTAAAAATACTTGAGGTAAAATACCAATCATAGTAGCCCAGAAAAAATTAAAAACCTTTACATTAAAAATACAAGGCAATACATTTGAGATTGCAAAAGGTATCCCTCCAATAAATCTATAAATTAACAAATAAATAAATTCTGATTTTTTAAATTTTTCATCTAAATTTTTAAATCTATTTAAAAATTTTTCTTTAACGAGATCTTTTAAAAAATAATTTGCAAAAAAATAGAGTAATGTTGCGCCTGAAGACAGACCCACAATAACAATTAACGCTCCTATCCATTTACCAAAAATGAATCCTCCAAAGACTGCAACTGGAGAACCAAAACCAGCAGCCAGAACCCAAATTATTGTGAATAGAAAAAAAATAATGGCTAGTAAAAATAAGTTAGATTGTTTTAATTCAAAAAAATAATCTCGGTTATTTTTTATAAATTCATAACTAGTAATCTCTTGAATGCTAAATTTAGAAAAAAAAAAATACAAAAACAGTCCAATCAACATTAGGTAAAATAAACCTATAAATAATTTAATTTTTTTAGCTTTTTCCATTAATTGTTATCGTATTTGTAAAATCTTCTATTTGCTATTTATATATTTAATTACTATAAAGAGCCAAATTTAAAAAATATTACTCACATTTATGAAAAGAACTTACCAACCATCTAAAATTAAAAGAGCTAGAAAACATGGTTTTAGATCAAAAATGAAGACTAAAGGTGGAAAAAAACTTTTAGCGAGAAGACGAGCAAGGGGAAGAAAATCCTTAACTGTTTCTGGTTAATAAATGAAAAGCAAAATACTTGCTCTTTCCAAAAACGAAGAATTTAAAAATTTACTTAAAATGAAAAAAACATCTAATAAATATGTTACAATTTTTTTTGGTTTTTTAAAAAATAAAGATAATAAAAAATTAAATATCAGTTTTGTCACAAAAAAAAAAATTGGTAATGCTGTCAATAGGAATAAAATCAAAAGACGCCTTAGAAATATTCTTAATGATGCTGTTAAAGAAATATCGATAAAACTTAATTATTCGTATCTTGTTATTGCTAAGCCAACCATGTTAAATAACGAGTTTAAAAATATAAAAAAAACATTGTTTCAAGAATTTGAAAAAATTAAATAATGAATATTCTAACTTACATTCTTATTAAATTAATTAAATGTTATAAATTTTTAATAAGCCCTTTGCTTGGTCAGTCTTGCAGATATTTGCCTACTTGCTCAGACTACAGTATTGAAGCACTCAAAACGTATGGTTTTTTCAAAGGTCTTTTTTTAAGTGTTAAAAGAATTTCATCTTGTCACCCTTGGGGGCAAGGTGGTTTTGATCCAGTAAAAAAAGAAATGAAGGTTAAAAAATAATGGATTCAAAAAATGTCATAGCAGCTATTGCTTTATCTTCAGCAGTGATTGTTTTGTATTCATTATTTTTTATTCCAGAACAACCAAAAAAATCTCAAAATTTAGATGAAAAAAAAATTGAACAAAATACTGATACTCCAAGTTTAGACCAAAAAGAAACTTTAGTTCAAATATCCAGAGAGGATGCTTTAAATGAGAACGAAAGAGTTAAATTTGAAAATGAAAGTATTATTGGATCAATATCCCTTAAAGGTGCCTCAATTGATGACTTAACTTTTAAAGATTATAATACTGAACTTGAAAGTAATGAAAAAATTATACTCTTAGCCCCAAGAAATATTGAAGATGGTTATTTAATTGAAAGTGGTTTTGTTACTTCAGATAAAAATGTTGATATTCCTGATGCTAAAACAATTTGGTCTTTAAAAGGAAACAATAGATTAACTGATAAATCTCCAATTAAATTATCCTGGACAAACAAACAAGGCTTAACATTTGAAAAGGAAATTTCATTAGATGATAAATTCTTATTCACTATCAAACAAAAAGTAATAAATTCTACAAATAATAAGTATGATTTTTATTCTTATGGTCAAATTATAAGAAACAAAATTCCAGAGGATTTATTAAATTTTTTTATTCTTCATGAAGGTCCAATTGCAACCCTGGATGATGAGCTAATAGAAGAGGATTATGATGATATTCAAGAAAAAAAGTTTTCAAAAACTTCTCAAAAAGGTTGGCTTGGAATCTCGGATAAATTTTGGATAACATCATTAATTCCACCTAAAGGAAAAGAGTTTAAAACTACATTTGATTATAAGAAAAAATTTAGAGCAAATTTTGTTGCTACAGATCCTATAGAATTAAAAGAAAATGGAACTATTGAAGAAGAACTACAAGTTATAGTTGCTGCTAAAAGAGTAGATATAATTGATGGTTATGCAGAAACTCTCAAAATTGATAAATTTGATTTAGTAATCGATTGGGGTTTTTTGTATTTTATAACTAAACCTCTTTTCTTTGGAATTGATTATTTTTTCAAATTATTAGGTAATTATGGATTAGCAATTATTGCTATTACAATTTGCATTCGATTAGCTTTTTTTCCATTAGCTAACTTTTCTTTCAGAAGTATGGCTAAGATGAAAGCACTTCAGCCTGAAATGGTTAGACTAAAAGAACTTCATAAAGACGATAAAATGAAACTGCAGCAGGAAATGATGGCTTTATATAAAAAAGAAAAAGTTAATCCAATGTCAGGATGTTTACCAATTTTAGTGCAGATACCAGTATTTTTTGCTTTGTATAAAGTTTTATTCGTTACAATTGAAATGCGTCACATGCCCTTCTATGGATGGATACATGACTTAAGTGAGCGAGATCCAACAAGTATATTCAATTTGTTTGGACTATTACCTTATGATGTTCCTTCATTCCTAGTTATAGGAGCGTGGCCAGTAGCAATGGGAGTTTCGATGTGGATACAACAAAAACTTAATCCTGCACCTACAGATGCAATACAGGCAAAGATATTTATGTTTTTTCCTCTTTTTCTAACTGTAATACTTGCACCTTTCCCAAGCGGGCTAGTTATTTACTGGACGGTAAATAATATTTTAACTATGGCCCAACAAGTGTTCATCATAAAACGAACAACTGTTAAAACTGTAACTTAATGTCAAAGATTACAGAGGAAGAAATTAAAAAAATCTTACCATTAAAAGGCCCTTCTTTTGAAGAAGTAAAAAAATATTTAGATAAATATAACGAAGAATATATAATTATTAAATGTGGTGGTAGTGTTTTAGTTGATCAAAATTTATTAAATAATTTTATTAATGATATTTCGGTCCTGAATAAATTAGGTTTTATACCTATTGTTATTCACGGTGGTGGTAAGAGAATTTCAAATAAATTAAATGAGTCTGGAATTAAAAGTAATTTTATCAATGGATTAAGAGTTACTGATGAAAAATCAATTACCATTGTTGAAGAAGTTTTAATTAACTTTAATGAAGAAATAACAGAAGCCTTAAAAAAAAATAATTGTGATAGTCAAGCTGTAACAAATAAAAAAAATAATATTCTAGTTGTTGAACAAGAGAATAAGGAACTAGGTTTTGTTGGTTCTCCAAAAGAAATAAACCAATCAATCATAAAGCAAATAGTGAAAGAAAAAAAAGTTCCTGTAATAGCTCCTTTGGGATTAGATAAAAATAATCAGGTTTATAATATCAATGCAGATACAACTGCTGGAGCTATTGCAAAAAAACTTAATGCAAGAAGATTAATCATAATGAGTGATGTTGAAGGTGTACTAGATAATAACAAAAAATTAATATCAGAAATAAATACTGATAAAATTAATGAATTAATAAAAAATGAAACCATAAATGGTGGAATGATCCCAAAAATTAAAAACTGTTTAGATGTTGCAAGTAATGGTGTTAAAGGAGTTTGTATTATTGATGGTCGTCTAAATCATTCAATCTTATTTGAATTACTTTCAGATAAAGGATCAGGAACACTTATAAGATTATGAACCTTAAGGAAAAAAAATATCTATTACTTGATCTAGATGGAGTTTGTTATGGAAAACACAACAATTATTCTTTAGAAAAGGTATTTGGCCAAGTATCACGAAGAATGACTAAATTTATTTCAGAAAGGCTCAAAATAGATACCGATGCAGCAAAAGAACTTCAAACCAATTATTTTTATAAATACAACACAAGTTTAAATGGTCTTATGATCCACCATAATATACCACCTCAAGAATTTTTAAAATATGTTCATACAATCGATCTTTCATTTATGAAAGAAGATGTGGTAATGAGAAGAGAACTAGAACAATTAGATATGGAAAAATTTATTTTCACCAATGGAAGTGCAGAGCATGCAGAAAATATTTTAACCCACCTTGGAATATATGACTTATTTGGTCGTGATAAAGTATTTGATATAGAAGACGCAGGTTATGTACCTAAGCCTGAGGCAAAAACTTTTGATCTTATGGTCAAAAAATTTAATATTAATCCAAAAGAAACAGTCTACATAGAAGATATTGCGAAGAATCTTAGCATTGGGCACAAACGAGGCTGTACGACTGTTTGGTTAATTAATGACGAACATTTTGGAAAGATGGATGCAGATAAAGATTTTATTTCACACAAAATTGAAAATCTGTCTTTATTTCTTAGGGAAATAAGGTTATTAAAAAGTCAGTAAATTATGTCTTTAGAAAAAATTATAAATGATGCTTGGCAAAACAAAGACCAAGTAAATCCAAATTCGGATCAGTCTTTAAAGGATGCAATCAATCAAGTAATAAATGATTTGGATAGTGGTAAATCAAGAGTTGCTGAAAAAATAAATGGAGAATGGGTAACTCATCAGCACCTGAAGAAAGCAATTATGCTAAGTTTTAGAATTTATCCAATGGAAAACTTAAATGGACCTTACTCCAGTTGGTATGATAAATCACATTTGTTAAAAGGAAAAACAGCTGGCTGGACAAAAGAAGATCATGAAAGAGCAGGTTTTAGGATGGTTCCAAACTCGCCTGTTAGAAAAGGATCATTCGTAGGAAAAGATGCTGTTCTTATGCCATGTTATGTAAACATTGGTTCTTATATTGGGGCTAAAACGATGATGGATACATTTAGTCGTGCTGGTAGTTGTTGCCAGATTGGAGAGAATTGCCATATATCTGCAGGGTCAGGAGTTGGGGGAGTACTGGAACCTGCTCAAGCATTACCTACAATAATAGAAGATAATGTATTTTTAGGAGCAATGTCTGAAGTAGTAGAGGGAGTTATAGTTGGAGAAGGTTCTGTATTAAGCATGGGAATGCTAATTACACAATCTACAAAGATAGTAAATAGATCAACCGGTGAGATCACGTATGGAAAAATTCCTCCATACTCAGTGGTTGTACCAGGTTCTCTTCCTGATAAAAAAAATCCATCTGCTCCATCACTAAGCTGTGCAGTAATAATCAAGCAAGTAGACGAAAAAACTAGATCTAAGACATCAATTAATGATCTTTTAAGAGATTAAACATGCAAAAAATTAATGAATTACAATTAGCTAAAGAGCTAATCAGGTTTCCAACTGTAACTCCAGTAGATGCTGGGGTGATGAAATTTTTAGAAAAAAAATTAAAAAAACTTGGTTTCAAAACGAAAATATTAGAATTTAAAGAAAAAGGTTTCAAACCAGTTAAGAATTTATATGCAAGATTAGGAACACAAGGACCAAATTTATGTTATGCGGGTCACCTAGATGTTGTGCCCCCAGGTAATATAAAAGATTGGACAACAAATCCATTTGGACCATCTGTAAAAAAGGGTCATTTAATTGGAAGAGGCGCAAATGACATGAAAAGTTCTATTGCAGCTTTTGTTTCTGCTGTAAGTATTTTTTTATCACAAAATAAAAAATTTAGTGGATCGATTAGTTTATTGATTACCGGAGATGAAGAAGGTGATGCGGTAAATGGAACAAAAAAAGTCGTAGAATATCTAAAAAGGAAAAAAGAAAAAATTAATTTCTGTTTAGTGGGTGAGCCAACAAATCCAAATAGATTAGGTGAGATGATTAAAATTGGTCGAAGGGGGAGTTTAACTGGAAAACTTATTATAAATGGTGCTCAGGGTCATGTCGCTTATCCCCAAAGAGCAAACAATCCTTCGACAACTATTGTTAAAATTCTAAATGAATTAAAAAACATTAAATTTGATAAAGGAACAAAAGATTTTCAACCAACAAATTTAGAGGTAACAAAAATTAACATAAATAACACTGCTGACAATGTAATTCCAGGATCTGCTGAGGCAACTTTTAATATTAGGTTTAACAACAAACATTCATCGAGCTCTATAAAAAGAAGACTTAATAAAGTTTTTAAAAAAATATGCAAAAAAAATAAATCAAAGTTTAGGATTGATTATAGAGTTTCAGGAGAAGCTTTTTTAACAAAACCAAATGAAACAACTTTTATGATACAAAATATCATAAAAAAAATTACTAAAATTAAGCCAAAGTTATCTACTACAGGCGGAACTTCAGATTTGCGATTTATAAAATCTATTTCACCCGGCTTAGAATTTGGTTTAGTTGGTAAAACTATGCACAAAGTTGATGAAGCCGTATCACTAAAAGATTTGAAAAATCTTACTAAAATTTATCAAAATATTTTACAAAGTTATTTCAAGTGAAAACTGGATTAATAACTTCCGACACATTCCAAAATCACGATACAGGACCAGGACATCCTGAACAAATAGCAAGAGTCTCAGTAATAAATGAAAATTTTAAGAAATTAAACAACCCAAATATTTTGTGGAAAAAACCATCAATAATTTCAGATGAAATTATTAAGAATACTCATGATCCAAAATATGTTGATTTAGTAAAAAAATCTTTTCCTTCTAAAGGTTTTTCCTCTCTTGATGGGGATACTATTATTTCACCTGGAAGTAAGGAGGCTACATTCGATGCAGCTGGTTCAATTATTGCAGCTATTGATGGTGTTCAAAATAAAGAATTTAAAAATGCTTTTGCAAGTGTTCGTCCACCTGGCCATCATTGTAATCAAAACAAGGCAGCTGGTTTCTGTATTTTAAATAATATTGCGATTGGGGCTAAATATTTATTAAACAAATACAAATACAAAAAAATTGCTATCATCGATTTTGACGTTCACCATGGTAATGGCACACAAGATATTTTTTATGAAAATGAAAATGTTCTATTTATATCAACTCATCAATATCCTTATTATCCAGGAACAGGCTCTGAACAAGAAAAAGGTAAATTTGATAATATTTATAATATCCCTTTGCCTGCTGGAACAAATTCTGAGGAATATTTAAATGCTTTCGAACATGCTTTAAAAAAATTAAAAGAATTTAAACCTGAATTTATTTTGATCAGTGCTGGATTTGATGCTCATAAAGATGATCCTTTAGCACAAATTAAACTTGAAACAGATGATTTTTATACCATTACAAAAAGAATTTTAGAAACTTCAAAAATCTTCTGTAATGGAAAAATTGTTTCTATACTTGAAGGCGGATACGATTTAGCAGCTCTTCGAGATAGCACTAAAAGACATGTTGATGCATTAATAGAATTCATTTGATAAATCTCTAATTCATTATAAATAATCAGCATGAAATTATATAAAATCAAAAAATCTAAAATTGATAATAAGGGAAGAGGTCTCTATGCAGCTAGAGATATAAAAGAAGGTACAAAAATTATTGACTACAAAGGGAAAATCATAACCAACAAACAAGTTGATGAGTCCAACAAATATGACAATAGTAAGCCAATATATTTATTTACCTTAAATAAAAAATATACATTAGATGGTGATTTTTCTTGGAATACAGCAGGCTTAATAAATCACAGCTGTGATCCTAATTCTCAGTACGATGGCAAAGGTTTAAAAATATGGATTACAGCAATAAAAGATATCAAAAAGGGTGAGGAATTTACGTGTGATTATGGATTTGGTTTTGATAAAGATTACAAACAATTTCCTTGCAAATGTGGAACTAAGAACTGTTGCGGTTATATAGTCCGAGAAGAGTCTAGATGGCGAATAAATAAACGATTTGCTATGAATAACAAAAAAAAATTAATAAATAATTCGCGTTAGATAAAGTCCTTCTGGGGGTGCTGGGGGAGCACACAGGTTTCTATTTTTTGACTTCATTACAATTTCAAATTTTTTTAAAGACCATTTTTTCTCACCAAGATATTTTAAAGAGCCAACCATAGAGCGTACTTGTTTTTGTAAAAAAGATTGTGATCGAAACTCAATTTTAATCTTTTTTTTGGAAGATGTAATTTTCACTAATTTCATTGTTTTAACTGGACTTTTTGCTCTACAACTTGATGCTCTAAATGTAGAAAAATCTTTTGTTCCAATCAATTTTTTAGCACCTTTTTTCATCAAATCTAAATCAAGTTTTTTCATGATATGCCAACCCCTGTTATGTTCTAAAACTGGCCCACCTAATTGATTGATTATAATATATTTATATATTCTCATTTTAGCTGAAAATCTTGCATGAAAATTTTTATTTCTTTTTTTAATTTTAAGAACTGTAACTCCATCTTTATTTAAAAAATGATTAATTGATTTTAGAAATCTGTTGAAATCTTTAATTTGATTTTTGCAGTCAAAATGTGCAGATTGTTCAATAGCATGTACACCAGTATCAGTTCTGCCCGACCCTAATAATATTATTTTTTCTTTCAAAAGCTTTGAAATTTTTTCTTGAAGAAGTCCTTGGATAGTTTTACCTTTTTTTTGAACTTGCCAACCTCTAAAATTTGTACCAACGTACTCAATCAATATTTGATACCTAAACATTGGGAATCATCGAACCTTTTTTAATTTTTGATCCAAGCATAAACTCACTAATTTTTTGTGGGTTTTTTCCCTCTCTTTGAATTTCAAGGATTTTAATAGTTTGATTATTGCCACAAGCTATTTCTAAATTATCAGAAATTACTTCACCAAATCCACCCATACCATTGCCAATCTCTGCTTTTAAAATTTTATATCTTTCTCCATTAAAACTAAAAAAAGCTCCTGGTGAAGGGAATAAACCGTTTATTTTTCCAATAATTTTTGGTGCTCCAATTTTCCAATCAATCTGTCCTTCTTTTTTTTCTATTTTTTTTGCGTATGTTGCTTTTGAATGATCTTGTTCGGTAAATTCTGCTTTGTCCTCTAAAATATCATCAATGTTATCTAAAATTTTTTCTGCTGCAAGCATAGATAATTTTTCTGAAACTTCTTGAGCATTTTGATTATTATCAAGTTTTAATTTGTATAAATTACTTACAGGACCACTATCAAGTGCCTCTACAATTTTCATAATACTTATTCCTATTTCATCATCTAAATTCATAATTGACCTCTGAATAGGTGCAGCACCTCTCCATGCTGGAAGTAATGATCCATGAACATTAATAAAACCTTTTTTAGTTAATTTTAAAAATTCTTTTGGAATAATTTGACCATACGCAACAACCACTGCCAAATCAGCATTCAATTCTTTCAAAAATTTATATTCTTCCTCATTATTCTTAAGAGTTATTGGAGATCTAAAATCTATATTTAATGTTTCTGAAATACCTTGAATTGGTGATTTGTTTATCTTTTGACCACGCTTAGATCTCTGTGGAGCCTGTGTATAAACAATCGATATAGGATATCCATTTTGATATAATGACTTTAAAATTGGTACTGCAAATAATGGAGTACCCATAAAAATTATTTTTTTAGGCATTTATCAAACAACTATCCGTGGTGATTTTATTTTAGATAGTTTTTTTATAATCATAGATTTTTTTAATTTTGATAGATAATCAATAAAAAGTATACCTTCTAGGTGATCCATCTCATGTTGAATGCAAGTAGCTAATAAACCTTCTACATTCAAAATTTTTTTTTCACCATTATAATCTAAATATTCAATATCACATTTTTTTGGTCGCTCAATTTCTGCAAATTGATTTGGGACTGATAAACAGCCCTCCTCATAAGTAGATTTCAAAGTATCTTTATTACTTATAATGGGATTTACAAAATACCTGGGTTCTTTTTTTTCATTTTCTTTACTTAAATCCATAACTATAATTCTTTTAGGAATACCTATTTGGATAGCTGCTAAACCAATACCATTTGCAGAATACATTGTTTCTAACATGTCATCCATTAATTGTTGCTCTTCTTTACCAACTTTTGCTACAGGTTGAGAAACTTGCCTCAATAGTTTATTGGGTTCAGTAAGAATAGTTTTAACTGTCATAAATATTATTTTAATATAATTTTTAAACTTTTAAAGGTAGAACTTTAAGTAAAATTTTATTTCTCAGTAAATCTATATTCAATTGATTTAATGTTCTAATTATAAAATAAATAGTATCATCGTCAATTCTCTCTAATTTGTCTTGCCCGATAACTTCAGCAATCCTTAATAACACAAGACCTTTTTCGTCATTATTTATCATCACTTGAATATCTGTGGGTATTTCTGAGTCATCTTCTTGATATAAATCATCGTATTTTTTTGAAATTTCAATACCATCAAACCTCAAAGATTCTAAAAATATTTGATCTTTTTTAGAAAAAAAGTATTTTTTATTTTTTTTTATCTTTTTAAGAAAACTATTTAAATCTTTTTCAATCTTTGATTTGGAATAATCTCCATTAAAATAATTGATAAGTTTTGATTGATGTAAAATATCTTTATTAAATTTTTTTTCAATAATTTCATTTTCCTTTATTTCTATATTTGTATAATAAAAACTTGTTAAATTATCTGGAACTTCAGTAGGATTGATTTTTTCTAAAAATTTCTTTAATTCAATATCAAAAGCCTTTTCTAAATTGTCGTTTTTAAAAGACTCTTTGAGTAATTTCAGTAATTTTAATTTTTCAACTATTTCAGACTCAAGCAAAATCTTTTGGTAAATTAAGGCTCGTCCTTCAATATTAGATAAGGTTTTATAAGATTGTTTTACGTTTAAAAGTTGATTTATGTTAAATTGAAATCGTTTATATATTTCAAATAAATCTTTTTCTGGATAGTTTTTATCATGTGTGGCTTTTTCAAGAGTTGAAATTTTATTTAATTCAGAAATCTCAATTAATTCGAATGACTTTAATAAACCTGAAGATGATAGATACTTCCAGATTATTTTTTTTGTAGTATCTTTTGGTTCAAATACAAAGTCAGGATTTGTTTTATGGGCTAAATAAAAATCAAATATAGTTTTTTCAGATATTTTCTCATCAATTTTAGAAGTGTATCCAAATAAATAGTTAATTTTTTTTTCAAAATATTTGTTACTAAAACCTAATTCTTTTTTTAAGTCAAAAATCAGTTGTGCCTCTTCTTTTTTACCAAGGTGTATTAAACAATAAATATTAAATTTTGATAAATATTCATCATTAAATGGTTCTAAATTTTTAGAAAGTATTTCGCATGCTTTATCAATATTTGTTTCGGATAAATATTGATCAACTAAATATTTTGTAAGATTAGGCTGGGAATTGAATATTTGATTTTTAACTAAGTACTCTTCTATTAAATCTAAATCTGAATTTTTAATTAACCACTCAGATTTTAAATTTAAAAATTCTTTTTCAGAAATATTTTTTTTTGGATTCTGAGCATTTGTTAATAATGCTATTTTAACTATTTCCGTTGAGTCTTTTGAAAGTTTTATTTTATCCAATTTTAAAAAAATATTTTTTAATTGATCACCATCTGAATTCAACCACATATTAATGTCTAGACCATAATTTTGCGGATCATATAATCCAATAATTTTTATTTCTTTTGAATTTAAATTTTCATTTGACTCTACTAGAATATTTTCTTTCTGTTTTTGCATGTTAAAAATTTCAAATTCAGATGTCGAATTAATCTCCATATCTTCTTCATTAGACTGTAAAGCTTTAGAGTCTTTTTCTTGTTGTTTACTGTCAATATTCCAAATATCTACAGGTTGCTCTTCTGCATTAGAAAATGATGCAAAAAATATAAAAAATATTAAAAAAAAAAAATTTTTATTTAACAATCTTGAAATTTTCATTGGGAATTATTTTTTCTATTTCTTTTTTTGGTGCAGGAAAATCAATCTTATTTAATAAAAAAACAATTCCTAAAATTACTACTAAAACTAAAGTTAATTTAAATATTAACCCAAGAATATTTGTTCTCGAACTTGTTTTTTTTATAAATTGCATATAGTTTTAGTTATTTTCAAATTAAGACATATTTGTGTTTTTTCAATAAAGAAAGTTATGAAATCAAAAGAAAATATTGTTTTTTTAGGAATGATGGGCTCGGGGAAGACCTCTATAGGATCATTAATTTCAAAAAAACTAAAATTAGATTTTTATGATGTCGATCAATATATTGAAAAAAAATTAAATACAAAAATTTCAAAAATATTCCAAGATAAGGGTGAGAAATTTTTTAGAGATTTTGAGGAAAAAATAACTTTAGAAATATTAAAAAATAAAAATATAGTAGTTGCATTAGGTGGTGGAGCTTTTTTAAACAAAAAAATTAGAAATGAAGTATTAAGAAATCACAATTCCTTTTGGTTAAAATTGGATACAGTGACTCTTTTAAAAAGAATAAAAAATAACCCTAAAAGACCAATTGCTTATAATTCAACCAATTCTGAATTAGTAAATTTAATAAAAAAACGTTCAAACATCTATTCAAAGGCATTATATAGTATTAATTGCAATGATCTTACAAAAAAAGAAATTGTCAGTAAAATTATAGAAATTTATGAAACCAATAAAGTTAAAAGTTAAAACTAGTAATGAAAGTTACCCAATTTTAATTGGTGCTAATCTTGCTTCTAAATTTTCAAACTTACTGAGTCAAAATTTAATTAAATTTGAAAAATGTCTGTTAGTAATAGATAAAAACGTTCCAAAAAAAAAAATAATACAAATAAAAAAGGGATTAAAAAATAAAGAGGTATTTACTCAATTTATTAAGGTCAATGAAAAAAACAAGAATCAAAAAAGTTTAGACTTAATAGTAAAAATTTTATTAAAAAAAAATTTTTCTAGAGAAGATTGTTTAGTTTCAGTTGGAGGTGGCATTACTGGAGATGTAAGTGGTTTTGCAGCAAGTATATATAAGAGAGGACTTAAATTTATTAATATTCCAACTACTTTATTATCACAAGTGGACTCTTCGATTGGCGGAAAAACTGGAATCAATACCAGTTATGGTAAAAATCTTATAGGTAATTTTTATCAACCAAAATTAGTATTAAGTGATAGTGATTTTTTAAAATCCCTCCCAAAAAGGGAAATTATTTGTGGATATGGGGAAATTTTAAAACATTCATTAATATCAAATCGAAAATTTTATGAATTTTTAAATAAAAATTTTTCTAAAATTCTTAGCTTAAAATCTCCTTTCATTGAAAAAGCAATTTATGAAAGTTGTAAAATTAAAAAGAAAATAGTTGAAAAAGATGAAAAAGAGAAAAATCTTAGAAAAGTTTTAAATTTTGGCCATACTTTTGCTCACGCTTACGAAGCTTCTTTAGGTTATTCGAAAAAATTAAACCATGGTGAAGCTGTCCTATTAGGAATATATACAGCAATTAATTTTAGTTTAGATAGTAATTTTTTAAATCGTAAAGATTACAACTTAATTGCAAAACATATTGTAAATTCAAAACTTCCTTTTAAAATTAAAAATTTCTTTGAACAAAAAGATCTTAAAAAGATTTTGTTTTACATGATGAAAGACAAAAAAAATGATTCGAATCAAATAAATTTAATTTTATTAAAAAAAATCGGCAAACCTTTAATAGACTATAAATTTAGGTTAAATAAAATAAGATCATTTTTAAAAAAAGAATTAAATTAAAAATATTTGTATAGAGTGAATGAACGTTTTAAGCTCCTCTTTTAATAATTGGTAAATTTTCTTAGTACTTTGAATCTTACTCATTTTCTTTAATTGTTTTGACTCTATTGAAATTTTTAAATGAAATTTGTTTTCACTATTTCCAGGATGGTTTTTATGAAGAAAAGATTTATCTTCAATCTTAATATTCTCAATTATAATTTCTTTTTCAATTTTTTTTTTTACAATTGCAATTAATTGATTTATATCCATAAATATTACCTATTATATATCATGAAATATATTTGTGACTGGAAAAATTGTAATAAAATTGGTGAATTTAAAGCACCTATAGAAAGAGATAACAGTAAAAAATTTAGAATGCTGTGCTTAGAACACGTAAAAGAATTTAATAAAAATTGGAATTACTTTTCTGGAATGAATGATACGCAGGTAATTAATTTTTTGAAGTCAGATATGATTTGGCATAAACCAACTCAAAGTTTTAGTTCTTCAGATAATTTTTTTAAAGTTTTGTGGAATAATACTTTAAAGGATGAGCTTGATGGCGACAAATTCAAAAGTGAATTTAATCACATGCGGCAATTTAAATTTAACCACAAGGACATAGAAGCCTTTGGCATATTAGGAATTTCAGTTGGTTTAAAGTGGCAAAAAATACAAGAAAAATTCAAAATCCTTGTCAAAAAATTTCACCCTGATATGAATTCAGGAAGTAAAAAATTTGAGGAAAAACTTAAACTAATAACATTGGCTTACACACAACTAAAAAATACATATAAGGAAAAATTTGATACCTAATTTAAATATACAACCAGAAATTAAAGTTTCGATTAAACAGACTTTTGGTTTTGACTCTGAAATGGAAGTAAATGCTTTTTCAAAAAAAAGTGAGCATGTTCCAGAGATAGACAAAAATTATAAGTTTGATAAAGATACTACATTGGCCATAATTTCTGGCTTTGCTTTTAATAAGAGAGTCTTAGTTCAAGGATATCATGGAACAGGAAAATCTACACATATTGAACAAATTGCTGCTAGATTAAATTGGCCTTGTATAAGAGTTAATCTTGACAGTCATGTAAGTAGAATTGATTTAATTGGAAAAGATGCCATTGTTTTAAAGGAAGGAAAACAAATAACTCAATTTAATGAAGGTATTCTACCATGGTCAATCCAGAATCCAGTTGCTCTAGTCTTTGATGAATATGATGCTGGAAGACCGGACGTTATGTTCGTAATACAAAGAGTTTTAGAAGCAGAGGGTAGTTTTACTCTGCTAGATAAAAATAAAGTTATAAAACAAAATAAGTTTTTTAGATTATTTGCTACATCAAATACAGTAGGTTTGGGTGATACAACTGGTTTATATCATGGAACACAACAAATAAATCAAGGTCAAATGGATAGATGGAATATTGTTACGACTCTTAATTATTTAAGCCTAGATAAGGAGATGGATGTAGTGTTGGCAAAAAATAAAAATTTTAACAATCAAAAAGGGAAAGAAAAAATTGCCAATATGATCAAGGTTGCATCCTTGACAAGGAAAGGATTTGTGGCGGGAGATATATCAACTGTAATGAGTCCTAGAACAGTTCTGCACTGGGCTGAAAATGCTGAAATATTTAAGGATATTGGATATGCTTTTAGAGTTACTTTTTTAAATAAGTGTGATGAAATTGAAAAAAATACTATAGCTGAATATTATCAAAGATGTTTTGGTGAAGAACTACCTGAGTCACTTGCAAACATTCAAATCTAAATGAGTAATGGCAATAAAGATGCTAATTTAAAAGAGAAATTTAAACAGGCTCTCGAGTCAACTTTTAAAGTTATTTCAGGTGACTTTAAAATAAATGATAAATCTGAAAAAAACAAAAATATAAGTAAATTTGATTTTTTTGATTTAGATAATTTTAATACTAAAAGTGCTTTTATTAAAGCAAGAGCTGATACAGACTCATCTGCTTTGAAAAAAAAATTTTCTAATGAAGGTGTATATAAAAAAAATTTACCCTCAAATTCATCGTGTAAATCTCTATATTCAATAGCAGAAAAAATTAGGTGTGAGTCTTTAGGTGGAAAAATGCTTAAAGGAATTCAAAAAAATTTTACTGAAAATTATAATCAAATAATTGATTTAAAAAGAAAAGATCAACTTAAAACTAAAGAAGATGTAACTGTTAACGAAGCTTTTGAATTATACATGTTAAAAAAATTTCATGATATAGAACTTAATACATTGACCACTAAAATGTTGAAGTTTTGGGAAAGTGATTTTGATAAATCAATAGACAAACACTTAACGTTTTTAAAAGATAATCTTGAAAACCAAGATAATTACTCTTTAAAATTTTCTGAAATACTCCAATCTATGGATATTTTTCAATCAGAGGAAAATGAGGAAACTAAAGAAGAAAATCAAGATGATGGACAGAATAATCCTTCAAATGAAGATCAGGAGTCTAACAATGAAGATAATAAAGATCAAAATAAAGAAGAAGAGACAGAGGCTAGTTTAGATTCGGATTATGATATTGATGAATATAAATTAGATGAACAACTAGTGGATGCTGAGTCTGAAAAACAAAATAATGAACAAATAATACAAAAAAAATCACATAATAATATTGATCTAGAATACAAAATTTTTACCTCTAAATATGACGAAATTACTAAGGCAGAAAATTTAGAAAGTGCTTCTGAAGCTTCAAAACTAAGAAAGACATTAGACCAGCAACTTGTGGGTTTTCAAGATATAATTACCAAACTTGCAAATAAGTTACAAAGACAATTATTGGCCAAACAAAATCGTTCCTGGGATTTTGATTTAGAGGAAGGTTTATTGGACAGTTCAAAATTACCAAGAATAATAATGGATCCGTATAATTCATTATCATTTAAAAAAGAAAAAGATTTAGAATTTAAAGATACAGTCGTTACTTTGTTAATTGATAACTCGGGTTCTATGAGGGGGAGGCCCATTACAATTGCTGCAATTTGTGCAGATATTTTATCGAGAACTCTAGAACGTTGTTCAGTAAAAGTTGAAATACTAGGGTTTACTACAAAGAATTGGAAAGGTGGACAAAGTAGAGAAAATTGGAACAAAAATGGAAAACCAAAATTTCCTGGAAGATTAAATGACCTGAGACATATAATTTACAAAAGTGCAGATACCCATTGGCGTCAGTCAAAAAATAATCTTGGCTTAATGTTAAAAGAGGGATTACTTAAAGAAAACATTGATGGAGAAGCTATATCATGGGCATTCAGTAGATTAAAAAAAAGAAAAGAGGAAAGAAAAATACTTATGGTGATTTCAGATGGTGCTCCAGTAGACGACTCAACATTATCAGTCAATTCAGGGGATTTTTTAGAAAAACATTTAAAAAGAATGGTTAAATTTATTGAAGATAAAACCGAAATTGAAATTTTAGCTATAGGTATTGGTCATGATGTATCTAGATACTATAATCGTGCAATTAAAATTACTGATGTAAATGAATTAGGTGATGTCATGATTTCACAATTAAATGTATTATTTGATAAAAAAAATAAATTACATTAAATCTTAAATAACTCATTATTTTTCCACTGGATAATTACTTCTGCACCACCTTTGGTTTCTGAATTACTGCAATTTATCGTGGCAAAATTTTTCTCTAAAAGAGTTTTTCCAATAAATAACCCAAGCCCTAATCCAATTTTTGATTTCTCTATTGGGTTATTTGACTTTAAATATGGTTCTCCAATTTTTGATAAAACATCTTTAGGGTATCCATTTCCATCATCTTCAATTATAATTTTAGTAATTTCATTATCACTTTTTAAACTTATATAAACTGTCTCTTTAGAAAATTTATTAGCATTCCCAATAAAGTTTCTTAATCCATAAACAATTTCAATAGATTTTGTTATTTTTTTAGGGTTTGAATATTGATCAAAATTAAAAACAAAATTTTTTTTACTGATCTCTTTAAATGATGAAATAATTTCACCGAGATAATCTTTTATTGTTAAATCTTTATCAATGAAATCATCTTCTTCAACAGGATTTAAAGTTAATCGTTTTAAAATTTGATTACATCTTTCAACTTGACTGGATAGCAATTCTATATCTTTTTCAAAATCTTTTTTTCCTTTAAATTGTTTCCTAAGATCATGGGTGATAATCTTTATTGTTGATAGGGGTGTTCCTAATGAATGAGCAGCGGCAGCTGCTTGGCCACCTAAAGATAAAAGTTCATGCTCTGTGGCCATTACCTCTTCCATTTTAGCTAGTGCTTCTCTTCTAAGTCTAGATTGTTCACCAAATGTCATAGCTAAATAATTTAAAAAAATTAATGCGATAATTAAGGCGACAGGAATAGAGAAAAAATAATATGGACTTACATGAAAATGATCACTTATAGGAGAAGGTAAATCTTGTGAATGAAAAGTTAGGATTAGAATTATAACTAAGGTTAAAGATACTAACATGATATTGGTTTTAAAATTCAGATTTGATGATGAGAAGACACTCGGAATTAATAAAAAAATTACAAAAGGGTTGGTGACACCACCTGTTAAAAAAAGTAAAGCACCTAACTGTAATATATCTATTGCTAAAAAAATAAATGCTGATCTATCTGATAACTGAGTTTTTTTATATATATAAATTAAATAAAAGTTACTTAAAATTCCTAAAAAAATAACTAAATTTGATAAAATAAAATCAAATTTAAAATTAAGAACAAAATAAACAAAATTAACTGATATTAATTGACCAACTATACCAATCCATCTTAAGCTTATATAAGTTGATTTTTTAAAAAAATGATATTTTGAAGTTTCAAAAAACTCCATCGTTAAATATCAAGATTCTGAACATTAATAGCATTCGAGATAATAAAATCTTTTCGTAATGCAACATCATTACCCATTAAAGTATGAATCAAATTTTGATCTTTTTTAAGATCTTTAGAGTACCTTACTTGAAGTAAATTACGAGTTTGTGGATCAAGAGTTGTACTCCATAATTCTTCAGGGTTCATTTCGCCCAAACCTTTAAATCTCTGAATATTCATTTTTGATTTTTCTAAATCCAACTCTTTTATAAACTCCTTAGAACTTTTTTTAATATTTTTTAACTCTTTATTATTTTTAATAATATATTCTTCTAACTCCTTTTCATCTTTAATGTATATTCCTTTAGATCCCTTATTAATTTTAAATAAAGGAGGTTGGGCCAAATACACATGCCCATTTTCAATTAATTTATTAAATGGTTTATTATTAAAAAAAGTAAGCAGAAGTGCTCGTATATGTGATCCATCAACATCAGCATCAGTCATAATTATAATCTTACCATACCTTAAATCTTTTAAATCAATTTCATGAGCTTTAGGGTCTAATCCTAAAGCATTTATCAAAGTTACAATTTCATTCGAAGATATCATTTTTGATAATGCTTTTGTTCTTTGATCGGCTCCATTTTTATTACTATGTCCATTCTTATTTGATTTTAATTCTTCAACATAAGTATTTAATATCTTGCCTCTTAAAGGTAAGACTGCTTGATTAGCTCTATTTCTTCCTTGCTTTGCAGAACCTCCAGCAGAATCTCCCTCTACAATAAACAACTCAGTGCCATCTTGTTTACCAATTTGACAATCAGCTAATTTTCCAGGTAATCCACTTAATTCAAGAGCTCCTTTTCTTCTGACATTTTCTCTTGCTTTTCTTGCAACATCTCTTGCTAATGCTGCTTGAATAATTTTTGCTAGAATGATTTTTGATATAGATGGGTTTTGATCAAACCAAATTGATAATTTTTCACTGATAATATTTTCTACTATCATTCTTACCTCAGAGGAAACCAGTTTATCTTTTGTTTGAGACGAAAACTTTGGATCAGGAATTTTTGTAGATAGGACGCAAGTTAAACCTTCTTTAATATCATCACCAGATATAGCTAATTTATTTTTCTTTAAAAGGTTTTGTTCATTAGCATATTTATTTATGACTCTTGTTAAAGCGCTTCGAAATCCTAATAAATGAGTACCACCATCTTTTTGATAAATATTATTTGTATATGGGTTTACATCTTCTGAATAACCTGCGTTCCACTTTAATGAACATTCTAATTCAATACTTTCCTTTTTTCCCTCTATATAAATAGGTCTTTTAAATAAATCATTTCCATTTTTATTTTGTAATTTTTCTCTTTTTACATCTAAAAAATCAACATACTCTAAAACACCACCCTCAAATCTAAATTCATATTTTTTTTCTTTTTTACCAGTCGAGTCGGTTAATGTAATTCTAATTCCTTTATTAAGGAAAGCTAATTCTCTCATTCTTTTTGTTAAAATAGCTTCACTAAATTTTATTGAAGAAAATATTTCTTTTGATGGTAAGAATGTTATTTTTGTTCCCTTTTCCTTAGACTTACCAACTTGCTTTAATGGTTTTTTTGCTTCACCATTTGAAAATTCGATGAAAAATTTATTTCCATCTCTATTTATTTCTAATTCAAGTTTTTCTGACAATGCATTTACAACAGATACACCTACGCCATGTAATCCTCCTGAAACTTTATATGAGTCATGATCAAATTTTCCACCAGCATGTAATTGTGTCATTATCACTTCTGCAGCTGACTTTTTTTCACCTTTATGCATGTCAACTGGAATTCCTCTTCCATCATCTTTAACTGTAATCGTACCATTCGAATTAATACGAACGTCTATGTTTTTACAATACCCAGCAAGAGCTTCATCAATAGAATTATCTACGACTTCATAGACCATATGATGCAAACCAGTTCCATCATCAGTATCACCAATATACATTCCAGGTCTTTTTCTAACTGCTTCAAGACCTTTAAGAACCTTAATTGAGTCTGCTTGGTATGTTTTATTGTTCATAATTTTTATTTTGGAAAGGTCTTATCATATCATTTTTTTAATGGTGAAACTATTTAAATAATTTTATAAAAATATAGATGGCTAATTTTTGCTTAAATACTTGTTCTTATTTGTGTTTAATTTTAAACGAAAATTTAATTTTTTTACGGTCTGGAAAACACTCAAAATCGAGATCTTTTAGAGGAAAATTATATCTAAAATTTTTTTTATATTTATTAATTTTCTTATTTACAAAAGAAATTTCTAATACTTCAAAAAAAGCATCCTTATTTGTTAAGTTAAAATAGTTATTTGCATGTATATGTACAATATCGAAATTTTTAAGTAATTTTTTCACCGAATCTATAAACATTTTTTTTTTACTTCTGATAAAATGAAACTC
>CACDSX010000009.1 GCA_902555655.1 uncultured Pelagibacteraceae bacterium
CGTTAAGCTTGAGCATTTTTCATTATAGCAGTTAAAAGTTAAAAAAAAATTATCTTTTAGAGAATTGGAAGCTTCTTCTAGCCTTTTTTCTTCCAGGTTTTTTTCTCTCAACAGCTCTAGAATCTCTAGTAGTCAGCTTTTCTGTTTTTAGAGTAGTTTTTAAGTTTTCATCGAACATCACTAAAGCTTTTGAAATTCCATGAACCATTGCCCCGGCTTGACCAGTAGGTCCACCACCTTTAACACTACACCTAACATCGTATTCTGTAGCTTGGTTGATTATTTCAAATGGTCTTGTTATTTGCATTTTATGATTGTCACTAGCGAAATAGTCACTGAAAAGTTTACCATTTACATAAATTTTACCTGAACCTTTTTTCAACCAAACTTTAGCTATAGAAGTTTTCCTTCTACCTGTAGCATACTTGCTATCTTTAAAATCTAGTTTTAATTTAGGTTGTTTTGTAGGTGTTTGAGTGCTTTCCATATTAATTTCTTACTATATTTTTGCTATTTAGTTTATTTAATTCTATAACTTTAGGGTTTTGAGCTGAATGAGGATGTTCACTACCTTTATAAATTTTTAATTTTGTAAGTTGCTTTCTTCCTAAAACTCCTCCAGGTAACATTCTTTTTACAGCAAGTTTTAATACTTCTCCTGGTTTTTTATCATAAAGTTTTTCTGGTGTAGTTTCTTTAATACCACCCGGGTGTCCAGTGTGTCTAAAGTATTTTTTATCTTGAAATTTTTTACCAGTAAATTTTATCTGTTCAATATTTTTTACTACCACAAAATCACCATGGTCCATATGAGGTGTATAGGTAGTTTTATTTTTTCCTCTTATAATTTTAGAAATCACAGTAGCTAATCGACCAACAACAGCATTAGCAGCATCAATTTCGTACCAAGATGATGAAATTTGGTCTTTTTTTACAAATTTTGTCATTGTGCCAGGATTAATACTATTATTAATTACAAAGTCAATTTGATATTTGCTTGTAAAATTGGTTATATCTGTTATTAATTAGTAGCCGATTTGATCCTATTGCGGGCATAAAACTGCTAAAAAGGAATTTTCTCTCTTAAAATCGGTAGGCATTTGAACTGTATTGTGCGCCTTACATTAAGTTAAAGCACTAAAAAAGGAGTACAAAATGAGTAAAAAAAGAAATAACCCAGAAACCATAGCTTTACATGGTGGTGATTACAGAAGTGATCCAGCAACAAATGCTGTCGCTGTACCAATTTATAGAACAACTTCTTATCAATTCAATAGTGTAGATCATGCAGCCAACCTTTTTGCATTAAAAGAATTTGGCAATATCTACACAAGAATAATGAACCCTACTAATGATGTTTTAGAAAAAAGAATTGCAGCTCTCGAGGGAGGTTTGGCCTGTTTAACGGTAGCATCTGGACAAACAGCATCTTTATTTTCAGTATTAAATGTCGCCCAAGCTGGTGATAACATTGTAAGTTCAACAGATCTGTATGGTGGAACAGTATCTTTATTTACACACACATTAAGCAAACTTGGTATTGAGATAAGATATGCTGATCCAAAAGATCCTAAAAACTTTGAAAAAAAAGTTGACGATAAGACTAGAGCTTTTTATGGAGAAACTTTACCAAATCCATACTTAAGGGTTTTTCCAATTAAAGAAGTTTCAAATATAGGTAGAAAATATAATATCCCTTTAATAATGGATAACACTGCTGCACCTGTAATTTGTAAACCAATTGAACATGGTGCTGCTGTAGTTATTCATTCTCTAACAAAATATATAGGCGGTCATGGCACTGCTATTGCTGGAAGTATTGTTGATAGTGGTAATTTTGATTGGACAGCTGATCCAAAAAGACAACCTTTGTTTAATGAGCCAGATGCTAGTTATAATGGTGCAGTTTGGGGTAAAGTTGTACCTGAACTTACAGGAGCAAATGTTCCTTTTGCTGTCAGAGCTAGAGTTTGTTTATTGAGAGATTTAGGTTCAGCATGTTCACCAGATAATGCTTTTGCTATTATTCAAGGACTTGAAACAGTCGCTTTAAGAATGAAACAACATTGCGCCAATGCCGAATATGTAGTTGACTTTCTTAAGAAGCACAAAGAAGTGACTAAAGTTATTTACTCTACCGAGCACGATAAACCTATTGCAGAAAGAGCTAAACAATATCTTAAAGGTGGAAGCGGTCCGATGGTTGGAATTGAACTAAAAGGTGGAATTGAAGCGGGTAAAAGATTTATTGAGTCTTTAAAAATGTTTTATCATGTAGCAAATATTGGTGATGCTAGAAGTTTAGCTATACACCCTGCTAGTACCACTCATAGCCAATTAAATGAAAAAGAACTTGCTGCATCAGGTGTTACTCAAAGTTATGTTAGGTTATGTATTGGATTAGAACATATTGATGACATTATTGAAGATTTAGACCAAGCTTTAAATAAATCTTCTAAAGGAACTTTAAAAGCAGTTAGTTAGTGCTTGTATTTATGTAAAAAAAATAAATACATGAACTAACTAAGAAAATAGAACTAATTTGGTGCATAGATGCAATAAAAATTTGTGCACCATATATAATTGTTAAAATACCTAAAATTATTTGTAAAAGTATAAAACTTCCTAAAATATTCACTGATTTGTATAGATCGTAAATTTTACATCTATAAATCTTATGAAATATAAATATATAAAACACTCCAATAACGTATGCTAAATTTCTATGAATAAATTGAACCAAAGATGGGTCACTAAAAGCAGATAATTTGAATAAACTCGTTAGTTGATTATCATCAGGAAAGTATGAGCTGCCCATAAAAGGCCAAGAATTGTAAATTTTACCTGCATCCATTCCAGAAACAAATGCTCCGATTGCAATTTGTGTAAAAACAAGAATTAATAATAAAAAAGGTATAACAGGATTTATCTTAATCATGATGTCATTTTTTTTTTTTAATTTTAAATAATTCCATAAGATTAAAGATAAAATTAAAAAAGCAATTAAAAGATGCAAAGAAAGTCTAAAATGACTTACATCTATTCTGTCAACCAAACCACTACTTACCATATACCAACCAATAAATCCTTGTAAGCATATGAGAAAGAAAATTAGATAAAAATTTAATAATTTAGAAATCTTAATTTTAAAAGAAAAATATATCAATGGTATTAAAAATCCAATACCAATTAATCTTCCTAAAAACCGATGGGCCCACTCCCACCAAAAAATAACTTTAAATTCTTGAATATTCATATCATAGTTTTGTAATTTGAATTCTGGAATCTGTTTATAAAGATTAAAATATGATATCCAGTCATTCTGGTTTAGAGGTGGTAAAAATCCTGAAAATAATTGCCACTTTGTAATGGAAAGACCGGAGTCAGTTAATCTTGTTAATCCACCAACAATTATCATAATGGATATAATCCCAAACATGGTTATTAACCAAATTGATAAATAGTTATTTAATTTTGGATTTGTTGTATACATATTTGGATAAATATAATAATTTTTTGAATATCCAAATATATAAATGTCGCCATTAAAAAGAAAAAAACTAAGTAAAATTAGATTTGAATTAGATAAATTAGATAATTCTCTTATAAAACTAATTAAAAAGAGAACGAATTTAGTTAAAAAAGTTTTAAAACTAAAAGAAAAAAAAAGTCAAATTATTGATCAAAAAAGAATAAAATCGATATTACAAAATATACGAAAGAAATCGTTGAAGAATAATATTGACCCCAAAATTACTAATCGTATATGGAAAAATATGATTTGGTCTTATATTGATTTTGAAAAAAGAAATTTTAAAAAAAAATAATTATTTACTATGTGGTGGAAGTTTTTTTTCTATAAAAACTTCGTGTTTACGTGTTGCGGGATTATATTTTTTTGCTTTTAATTTTACTTTAGCTTTTTCTCCACCAGCAGGTTTTTTAACATAGTAGAAAAAAGGACTGTCTGGTTTAGCTTCTGGAACTAATCTTACCTTGACGTGTGTTTTTTTTGCCATCTTATTTGTTTTTTAAACTTTTAATTATATTAGATATTTTTTTTAATTTATTTTTTAAATTAAGTGCTTTTATAGAGCGATTTGATGTTTCGTCAAGTTTTAAAGAATCTTTATTATTTAGAATTTTTCTAGCACCATTTATTGTCATACCCTGTTCTTTTAAAAGAAAATAGACTTTTTTTAATAAATCAATATTTTTTTTATCATAATATCTTCTGTTACCATTCAATATTTTCGGTTTTATTTGTTTGAATTCTTTTTCCCAAAATCGAATTGTATGAGTTGGTATTGATTGTCCTTTTGTTGACTCAAAACTTAATATTTTAGCAACTTCTCCAATAGTTTTATAAGCATTGAAAGACTTACTCATCTTCTTTTAAATTTATGAATTCTTTAAATTCTTTAGATGCTTTAAATAAAGCAACTTTTCTTTCTGAAATTGTTTTTTCCTCTTTTGTTTTTGGATTTCTTCCCAATCTTTGTTTTTTAGTTCTTATTGAAAAAGTTCCAAATTTAGAAATTTTAATTTTTCCTTGGTTAGCTAAATTATTAGTTATTGAATTAAAGAATTCATTTATTATACTTTCTGATATTTGTTTAGAGAAACCGATTTGCATATAAACTTGATTAATCAAATCTTTTTTAGTTAAATTTATTCTCATAAACTATATATTATTTTTAATTTTATCTATTAGATTTCCTTTAACAATTCTATTGCAAACATCTATAGAATTAGAAAATCCGATATAGTCAGTGCCACCGTGACTTTTTACAACTGGTGTATCTAGTCCAATAAATATCGCACCATTGTATAATCTTGGATCTAATCTTTTCTTAAATTTTTTAAGATTTGATATGTTTAATAACGAGGAAATTTTTCCTATAATTGATCCTCCTAAAGCATTCTTAAGTTCGTCTGTAATAAAATTTGCTGTACCTTCAGCTGTTTTTAAGGCAACATTACCGGTAAAACCATCTGATACAATAACATTTACTTCACCATTCATAAGCTGATTTCCTTCAATATAACCAGAAAAATTAAAATTATCATTTTTTTTTTCATTTAGTATTTGGTATGTTTCTTTTATTATTTCATTACCCTTAAGTTCTTCGGAACCAATATTCAACAAGGCAACATTAGGTTGTTCATCAGAGTATAAAGATTTATATAAGGATGCTCCCATTATAGCAAAATCTACTAAATTTTTTGAGCTACATTCAATATTTGCGCCAAGATCTAAAACAACACTCATTCCCTTTTTGTTAGGCCATAAAGCAGACAATGCTGGTTTATCTATATTCTCAATCATTTTAAGATTTAGTTTAGCAATAACTAATAATGCCCCCGTATTTCCAGCAGAAATAACAATGTCAGACTCTTTTTTTTTGACACTCTCAATAGCTAACCACATACTTGTGTCTTTGCCTCGCTTAGCAGCCTCAAGTGGACTATCGGTACTTTTAACGGTATTTGATGTATTAGATATATTGTAAAAAACTTTATCTATTTTGTTTTCAATGTATTTTTTTATTTCTTGTTCATCTCCAAATATTTTAAAAAAACATTCCGGGTTAGATTTATGATTATGAATAATTCCATCGATTATTTTTTTTGGAGATCCATCACCACCCATTGCATCTACTGCAATTTTTATTAAATCTTTCATTGGGAGATTTTAAAGTATTTATTCTTTAGGGTCTAGGACTTGACGACCTTTATACATGCCAGTTTTTAAATCTAAATGATGTGATAGTCTATATTCACCTGATTTTTTGTCTTCAATAACATTTTTGCTTGAGAATTTCATATTTTGAGATCTTCTCATGCCAGTTCTTGATGGAGTTTGTTTTCTTTTAGGTACAGCCATAATTACTGGTTACTTACACTTTTTAAATACGAATTCAAAGTTTTTTTTGATAAAATATCATCAAATTCATTAAAATAATCAACTAAAACTGATATATTACCAAAATTAGTTAATAACTTAGAAATTTTTTTTTCTTTTTCATTAATATCATTTTCCTTCCAAAAATGAACTTCTGAAACAATTGAGTGAAATAAATTGATATAATCTTTCATTTTTTTGTTTATTGACTGATCACCATAACCAATTTCACGAATACTGAGTTCAATTTGTCTGAAATTAAAATCATACAGTTCTTGTAAGGTTTTTTTATTTTCTTTATCTTTAAAATTTTTAAGTAAAAAAGCAAAATGTATCAAAAATAATGTGAGTCTATCAGAAAAAGTATCTTGTTTCTTTAAATTAGAATATAAATTTTTATTAGTGGTTAAATTAATTAAATTGTTGTAAATTTTTAAATAAGATTGGTTCATGAAATATATATTATATATAATAGTGTCTTTTTTTTTAATAACAAGTTGCTCATTCAATAATGTTATAAAAAAACATGGCGTAAGAAATCTCGAAAAAAAACAGAAAAATCTAATTATTCTGGAAACGAATAAAAATGACATTCAAGAAATATTAGGTCCGCCCTCTAGTAAAAGTGTTTTTGATAATGATTTGTGGATTTATATTGAAAGAGAAATAACTAATGATAAGTTAATAAAACTTGGTAAAGAAAAGTTGATTACTAATAACGTATTGTTTCTAGAAATTGACTCGATGGGTATGCTTATAAGCAAAAACTTTTTTGATATTAATGAAATGAATGAAGCTAAATTAAGTAAATTGAGCACGGAAGCTAAATATACTAAGAACTCATTTATTTATGACTTTTTATCTAGTATGAGACAAAAAATTAATGACCCACTTGGAAAAAGAAAAAAGCCATAAAAAAAATATTATCCAGCTATAACGGCTAACAACAATAGCGCTACTATGTTTGTAATTTTAATCATAGGGTTAACTGCTGGTCCTGCTGTGTCCTTATAAGGGTCACCTACAGTATCACCTGTTACAGCAGCTTTATGAGCCTCAGAACCTTTGCCACCATGATTTCCATCTTCGATATATTTTTTTGCATTATCCCAAGCACCACCACCTGCAGTCATTGAAACAGCTACAAATAATCCAGTTATAATAACTCCTAACAACATTGCTCCAACTGAAGCTAATGCAGCTACCTGACCACCAATAGCAAATATAATAAAGTAAAGTACAATTGGTGACAATACTGGTAATAATGATGGTATAATCATTTCTTTGATCGCCGCTACTGTTAATAAATCAACAAGCTTTGCGTAATCAGGTTTTTGTTTTCTCTTCATAATACCTGGGTATTTTTTAAATTGTCTTCTTACTTCAACTACTACAGCACCACCGGCTCTACCAACAGCCTGCATACCCATTGAACCAAATAAATATGGAAGCATTCCACCAATTAATAGACCTACGACAACATATGGATTTGATAAATCAAAAGTAACAACAATTCCCTCAAGTGCAGATCCTGCTTCTTTTGAAAAGTGTTTTATATCTTCAGTATATGCTGCAAAAAGTACTAAAGCTCCTAATCCTGCAGAACCTATAGCATATCCTTTTGTTACAGCTTTTGTTGTGTTTCCAACTGCATCAAGTGCATCTGTAGTTTTTCTCACATTGTTAGGCAATTTAGACATTTCAGCTATACCACCTGCATTATCAGTAACAGGACCATAAGCATCAAGTGCAACAACCATTCCAGCTAAAGCCAACATAGTTGTAACAGCAATTGCAATTCCATAAAGACCAGCAATATGATTAGTTGCTAATATTCCAGTAACAATAATTAAGGCTGGAATTGCTGTTGCCTCTAGTGAAACAGCTAATCCTTGAATAACATTAGTTCCATGTCCAGTAGTAGATGAACTAGCTACACTTCTAACAGGTCTGTAATTAGTTCCAGTGTAATACTCAGTAACCCAAATTAATAAGCCTGTTATTACTAAACCTATAATTCCACAATAGTATAAACTCATACCTGAAAAAACTTTATTTTCTAAATTATATGTATTGTCTAAACCTAATACATAGTCAGTAACTGGATAAAGAATTATTAATGATGAAACAGCTGAAACTACAAAACCTTTGTATAAAGCATTCATTACATTTTTACTTTTACCCAATTTTACAAAAAAAGTACCTAATATAGATGTTAAAATACAAGCTCCACCAATAGTTAAAGGATAAATCATCATTGACATATCACCCTGAAAAAAAATAGATGACAAGACCATTGTGGCAACAATAGTAACAGCATATGTTTCAAATAAATCAGCTGCCATACCTGCACAATCACCTACATTATCACCAACATTGTCAGCAATAACAGCTGGATTCCGAGGATCATCTTCTGGTATACCAGCTTCAACTTTTCCAACTAAGTCAGCACCGACATCAGCTCCTTTTGTGAATATCCCTCCACCTAATCGTGCAAAAATTGATATTAAGGATGCACCAAATCCTAGAGCAACTAATGCATTTACAATTTCTCTCTCATCAACATTAAATTTTAATAATAAATAATAATAAACTGCGATCGACAATAATGCCAAACCAGCAACTAACATTCCTGTCACGGCACCAGATTTAAAAGCAACAGATAGACCACTTGCTAAACCTTTTCTAGATGCTTCCGCAGTTCTCACATTAGCTTCGACTGAAACTAACATTCCAACATATCCGGCTATACCAGATAAAGCTGCTCCAATTAAGTACCCTAAACCAACAAGAGGACTAAAGGCTATACTTACTATTACCAATACAACTACACCAACAATTGCGATAGTTTTATATTGTCTCGCTAAATATGCTTTAGCACCAATTTGAATAGCTGAAGCTATTTCTTGCATTTTAGAGTTTCCTGCACTTGAACTTAAAATATTTTTTCCGGTAAAATATCCGTAAATGATAGATAAAAAACCTGCTGCAATAGTATATAAAAGAATAGTTTCAACGTTTGAGTTCATATAGACCTTAAATAAGTTGTTGGTTGTTAGTTATTAAAATCCGCACAATACAAAAAAGCATATAAAAGGCAATAATTAACTTTTAGAATTGATGATAATAACCTTTGTCTTTAAGCCTAATTTTCTTCCCTTTTTGATCAATAATTTGTGATTTTTGAGATATCGAACAAATTTTTCCTATTTTAGTAATCTTAATATTCAATATTTTACTTAATTTACTAATGATTCTGGATTTAGATGAATTAGCTGTAAATAGAATTTGATAATCATCTCCTTTTGAAAAAAAATTTTTTTTATTTAATTTTTTAAGTTTAATTAATTCTTCTAAATTTTTCGATATTGGTATCTTATCGAAAAATAATTTATAAGATAATTTTTGTTTATTTATAACTTTTTCTAAATCAGTAATTAATCCATCCGAAATATCTATAGATGTATTAGCCAATAGTAGTAACTTATTTGTCAATTTAGGATAAAGATTGGGTAAATAATACTTATTTATAAAATATTTTTTTAAATTTTTATTTATATTAATACTTTTCTTTAAAATCTTAAGTCCAGCATAACTATCTCCTAAATTACCTGTAACATAAATATCATCACCTAATTTAGCATTGTTTCTAGGTATTATTTTTTTTGAAAATCCAACAGAGGTAATTGAAAAACTTAACTTATTGGATAATACAGTGTCACCTCCACATAGAAAAATTTTGTATTTTTTTTGTTCTTGGTTTAAAGATTTAGAAATTTTATTTAAATTTGAGTTTGAAAAAGTTTTTTTATTACCTGAGCCAGAAATAAAATAGTATAATGGTTTAACACCTTTACAAATAAGATCTGAGATAGAAGATCTGATGACCTTTTTAATTACTAAATCAGGTTTTTTAAAATCAATAAAATGAGTACCTTCTATATAAGTATCTATTGAAATTACTAAATTTTTTGATTTATCAAAAAAAACATCATCATTTAATTTAAGTGAACCTTTATTATTTTTTGATAGTTTGGAAAAGTATTTATTTATTAGCTGAAACTCATGCATTAGAGGATCTTAATTTTTTAGCAATATTATCTAATAAAGCATTTAAGTATTTTGTTTGAGAGTCATCTATAAAAAAGTTTGAAGCATCAAGATATTCTTTAATTATAATTTTCATAGATAAATTTGGTTTATACAAAAACTCATAAGTAGCTGACTTTAAAATAACCTGAAATAATTTATCTAAATTATTTAAAGAAAATTTTTCTCCTAAATTTTTTTCTAATTCTTCATGGATTATATCATTACGCTCTATGGTACCTGAAACAATATCTTTAATAAATTTTTTAAACCTATGTTTTGGATAGGTTAGTTGTTCATCATCATTATAAAATTTACCATATAATTTTTGAATAATTATAACTCTAGGATTGTTTTTAGGACTAAATGAGGTTTTCATTTTTGTGATAAAATTGACAAAACAGCATTAGCAGCTTCAGCACCCTTTTTTTTTCTAGCTTTTGCTTGCTTCATATTTAAGCAAGTTATTATACCATTACCAATTGGTTTTTTTGAATTGATAGACATTTTCATAATTGCATCTGTGGATGCTCGTGAAATAAAATCGAAATGTGGAGTTTGTCCTTTTATTATACACCCAAGTGCAATGAACCCATCAAATTTTTTTATATTTTTTGAGATTGTAACTGGAATTTCAAACACTCCAGGAACATTTATAATTTTTACTATTGAATTTTTAGGTAGTAAATTTGTGGCGCTTTTTAATAAACCACTTGATATATCCTTATAATAATTAGCATTTACTATTAAAAAATTTTTATTCATCAAATTAACTCTTGTTTAGTTATCTTTATATCATAACCTTCTAAACCAATAACCTTTTTTGGTGATTTTGTGATTAATATCATTTTTTTAATTTTTAAATCTTTAATTATCTGAGCTCCAATCCCATAATTTCTTATTAATTTGTCATTACCTTTTTTATAAAAATCTTTATTCTTATAATCTTTAAGAGTTTGAGTGACTGACTTAAGATTTGTGTCTTTAATAAAAACCAAGATACAATTATTGAACTTTTTAAAGTAATTTAAAGTCTTATTAAATGAATTAGGCAATTCTTGATTAATTAAATAGTTATGTACTACGTTAGAAGAAATAACTCTTACTCTAGGAATGATACCTTTTTTGATATTTCCTTTTACCAAAGCAAAATGTTCTGAACCATCAAGTAAATTTTCATATATCTTAATTTTATAATTTTGATTTTTAACTTTAATATCAGAAGATTTTTTAAGTTTAATTAATTTTTCTTTTTTTAAACGATAAGAAATTAAATCTTCAATTTTTCCAATCTTTAATTTATGTTTATTGGCAAAGTTAAATAGATCTTGACCTTTGGCCATTGTGCCATCTTCATTCATTATCTCACAGATGACTGCAGAATTATTTTTTTTTGCTAATTTAGAAATATCTACAGAAGCCTCCGTATGCCCTGCTCTAACAAGTACTCCTCCATCTTTTGCAATAATTGGAAAAACATGACCTGGTGACACAATATCTCTCTTATTTACATTCTTTTTGGATGCAATCCTTATAGTTTTAGCTCGATCTTTTGCTGAAATACCTGTTGTAATTCCTTTTTTCGCTTCAATAGATATTGTAAAGGCAGTTTTGTTTCTAGATTGATTAATGGGAGACATGAGTGATAAATTTAATCTCTTTGCTTGCAAACTATCCAATGCTAGACAAATTAATCCTCTTCCAAATTTAGCCATAAAATTAATATTCTTTGAATTTGTATCACTAGTAGAAATGACTAGATCTCCTTCATTTTCTCTTTTTTCATCATCAACTAAAATGAACATCCCACCCTTTTTGGCAATTTTAATAATTGTTTCTATTGATGAATAATTACTTTTTAGCATTGAAAAAATTTTTAACGTATTTTGAAAGAATATCTATTTCTATATTTACAAGACTGCCTTTTTTAACCTTTGATAAATTGGTCAATTTAAAAGTATGAGGGATTACCCAAATTTGAAAACCTTTTTTTGTTTTTTTAGAAATGGTTAATGAAATACCGTTTATACATATTGAAGCTTTTTCAATAATATTTTTTCTTTCTTTTGAATTAATTTCAAAGTCAAAAATATAAGATTTATCAACTTTTTTTACACTTAAAGTTTTACCAGTTGTATCAATATGCCCCTGACATATATGACCTGAAATCTTTTGACCATACTTAAGAGGTAGTTCTAAATTTATTACATCATTGATCTTAAGATACTTAAATTTTGATCTTTTAACAGTTTCATTAGAGAGATAAAATTCTATAACTTTATTTTGGATTTTTATTAATGTTAAACAAACCCCGTCACATGCAATAGAAACTCCAATATCCTTAGAATTTAATTTGAGGTCTGACTTAACAAAAATATTTATACCTTTTGATCTTTTAGATATTTTCTTAATGAAACCCTTATTAAATATTATTCCGTTAAACATTTTATCTTTTATAGATTGTAATATTATCTTTGGCTAGTTTAGATGTAATTTTAGATATCTTTTTATATTTACTATTTAAAATTCCAAATGAAGTAAAACCCTGATTTATCTTATTTACTCTTAAGATTTTTGGGCTTTGAAATAAATAAAATGTATCAATAAGTCTATTTTTTATTAAGTTTTTTGATATTTTGTCACCACCTTCAACAAGTAAACTTCTTGTGCCTAAGGTGAATAATCTTTTTAAAACTATCTTCAAGTCCAGTAATCCTTTGCTATTTAATTTTGTTTTAATCAAAGTTAATCCTTTTTTTTTTAAAACTTTAATCTTTTTAGTATTAAATGAATTATAAAAAAGAATTGTATTGCCCTTTTTTGCTGATTTAAAAATATAGCTTTTTAATTTAATATCTAAATTTTTATCTAGAATTATTCTTTTTGGTGAAAATTTGTCATAACCTTTTAATCTACAAGTTAACTTTGGATTATCTATATTGAGGGTTTTGCTTGAAATCATTATTGAGTCATTTTTATAACGTAAGTAGTGGGTAATCTTATCTGAATTCTTATCAGTTATTCTTTTAATTCCTTTACTATAAATCAATTTATTTTTCGAAACTGCAATTTTAGCTGTTACATAAGGTAATTTACTGGTTCGATTTTTAATGTAAGAATCATAAAGATCTTTTGCATCTTCTTTTAAAAGACCTCTCTTAACTTTAATCTTTTTACTTGATAAAATCTTAAAACTCTTTCCTTTTACTCTCTTATCGATATCATCCATTGAATAAATTAATTCACTAATACCACTTTTAATTATATTTTTTGTACAAGGTGGGGTTTTTCCATAGTGATTACAAGGTTCAAGAGTTACATACATTTTTGAACCTTTTAATTTTTCAAATGAATTTTTTATTGCGCTATGTTCAGCGTGTGGCCTACCATTATATCCTGTTTGACCAATAGAAATAATTGTATCATTTTTTACAATTAGGCAGCCAACAGATGGATTGTCTCCTGTTAAACCTTTGCGTGATCTTGCTAAATTAATAGCAAGTTTCATGTAATTCTTATCTTTCGATGAAAATCTATCTTTTTTTGAAGACATCTATTTTGTCCACAAATTGTACAAAATCCTTTTCTTCTCTAAAGTTTCGGTAAACTGAAGCAAATCTAACATAAGCAACCGGATCTAGTTCTTTTAAACCTTCCATTACCATTGTTCCAATTGTAGTTGTTGATATTTCATTTTGTCCTAGTTCTTCAAGCGCTCTAGATACTTTACTTATGAATTTTTCAATTGTTTCTGTATCTAAAGGTCTTTTTTTTAAAGCTATATAGATTGATTTGGATAATTTATCCCTATCAAAAGCAGATTTTCTTCCATTTTTTTTGACAACCATTAATTCTCTATATTGAATTCTTTCGAAGGTAGTAAATCGTTCGCCACAAGCACATAACCTTCTTCTACGTATTGCTGTTCCATCCTCTGTTGGACGTGAGTCTACAACTGAGGTCTCACCTTTTTTTTCACAAGGGCAAATCATTTATTTAAGTTTTTATAAATTGGAAAATTAGAACATAAATTAACAACTTCATTCCTTACTTCATTTTCCACTTTACTATTATCATCAGGGTTTTCAGAAAGTCCTTTTATAACTTTAGTTATTAATTCCCCTACTTTTTCAAATTCTTTTAAACCGAATCCTCTTGTTGTAGCAGCTTGAGATCCTAATCTAATACCAGAAGTAATCATTGGTTTTTCTGTATCAAATGGTATTCCATTTTTATTACATGTTATGTTAGCTCTGCATAAACTTTCAGAAGCTAAATTTCCTTTCACATTAAAAGGTCTTAAATCTACTAACATTAAATGTGTGTCTGTTCCGCCTGAGTAAATTTTAAAGCCATTATTTTTTAAAGTTTCAGCTAACATTTTAGCATTTGCTAAAACATTTTTAATATAAGTTTGGAATTCAGGTTTTAATGCCTCGTAAAAACCAGCTGCTTTAGCTGCTATGATATGCATTAAAGGTCCACCTTGATATCCAGGGAAAACAGCTGTATCAAATTTTTTACCTAGGTCTTCATCGTTAGATAAAATTATACCACCTCTGGCACTTCTAAAAACTTTATGAGTAGTTGAGGTTACAACATGTGCATAATCACATGGGTTTGGATATCCTTTACCTGCAACTAATCCTGAGAAATGTGCCATATCAACCATTAAGTATGCTCCAACTTTATCAGCTATTTCTCTAAATCTTTTGAAATTAATTACTCTTGAATAAGCACTTCCTCCAGCAATTATTAATTTTGGTTTATGTTCCAAAGCAAGTTTTTCAACATTATCGTAGTCAATAAGTTCTGATTTTTTATCAACATCATAACTTATTGCGTTAAACCACTTACCTGACATTGAAATTTTTAAGCCATGTGTGATATGACCACCAGAATTTAAACTCATACCCATAAATGTATCATTTGGTTTTAGTAAAGCTAAGAATACAGCTCCATTAGCTTGAGCTCCTGAGTGAGGTTGCACATTAGCATACTTACAATTAAAAAGTTTTTTAATTCTTTCCAAAGCCAATTGTTCAGCAACATCTACATGTTCACAACCGTTGTAATATCTTTTACCAGGATAACCTTCTGCATATTTATTAGTTAACACAGAACCTTGAGCTTCTAGTACAGCTTGAGAGACTATATTCTCTGAAGCAATTAATTCTATATGGTTTTGCTGTCTAATTAATTCATCATTTATGGCTTTAAATAAATCAGGATCACATTTTGAAAGACTTTTTTCAAAAAAGTCCTCATAATTAGAATTTAGATATTTTTTTTCACTAGACATTTTGTTTTAAATCTTTTTCACTCTTTTTTTGTGTCTACCACCTTCAAATTTAGTATTTATAAATACTTCAACACATTTAAATGCAGTATTTTTTTTTATTAACCTAGAGCCTAATGTAATAATATTTGCGTTGTTATGCAATCTAGATAATTTTGTATTTTTTATTGAATAACATACCGCTGCTCTTATCTTTTTGTGTCTGTTTGCAGCCATCGACATTCCCATACCTGAACCACAAACCAAAATTCCTATATTTTTAGTATTATTGGCCACTTTTTTACAAAGTTTGTGCGCATAATCAGGATAATTTACTGACACATTTGAATTATCAGTTCCTAAATCTTGAAATAAATATTTATTTCTAAATTTTTTTTTTATTTTTTCTTTTAGGTTATACCCAGCGTGATCTGATGAAATAAATAACTTTTTCAAACTAATTAAATTTGTGATCTAAAACACATGCTACAAGATGAATTCTATTTTCTTCTCCACCATTAAAAGCATTATGATATTTTGTATTGTTTGTGATCCAAACTGAGCCATCAGCCGGAAGATGTTTGGCAACACTATCAATAACCATATGGCAACCAGGATTTGTAATTATCGGAATATGTAACCTTGGTTCAGGATCTCTGTGCCAGCTTAAAGTTGACCTTGGTTGTTTTAGTAAAATTCTTACTCTACCTAATTTATACTTTGATGAAAGGACATCAAACACCTCTTTAAAATAGGTGTTTTTATATTCATCTATAAATTCTGAATATGCTGACTCATCAATTTTTTCATCTCTTATAGCCTCCTTACCAGAAGCATCTGGTTTAGTCCAAAAAATACCTCTTGCCTTGTGTCCTTTAATTGATTCTGGATCTCCTGGAATTTGGGTTAAGGATATAGCTCCAAAATTGGAAATTCCCTCTGGTCCACTGAAATCTCTGATTTTTAGTATTTCTTGATATGCTTTTTGAAGTTTGTTAATGTCAAATTTGACATCTTGCTTTTCAAAATCATTAAAATTTAATTTCATTTGCTATTAATTGTTTCCTGATATTGTTTAATATCCTTTTTAAGATATATTTGTATATTACATTTGTCGCATTAATTAAATATAATTAAACATGATTACAGGAAAATACCCTAGTTTGAGACTTAGACGCAGTCGAAAAAATGATTGGTCTAGAAGATTGGTCGAAGAAAATAACCTTTCATCAAATGATTTTATTCTACCGATATTTCTCATTGATGGAAATAATAAGAAGATACCAATAAAATCAATGCCTGATGTTTATCGATACACTATTGATAAAATAAGACCTGTAATTGATAAAGCCATTAATAATGGTTTACCTATGATTGCTTTATTCCCATACTCAAGTAAAACAAAAAAAAATTTACTGGGAACAGAGGCACTAAATGAAGATAATTTAGTTTGTAAAGCAATTCAAGTTATCAAAAAAAAATATAAAAATGAAATAGGAATAATGTGTGATGTAGCTCTAGACCCATATACATCACATGGGCATGATGGTTTATTAAGCGACAACTATGTTTTAAATGATGAAACAATTGAAGTTTTAGTTAGCCAATCTTTATTACAAGCTCAAATGGGATGTGATGTTTTGGCCCCCTCTGATATGATGGATGGGAGAATAGGACATATTAGAAAATCACTTGATAAAAATGGTTATCAAATGACACAATTATTATCTTATGCTGTCAAATATGCATCAAACTTTTATGGTCCTTTTAGAGATGCTATTGGTTCAAAAGGACTATTAAAAGGGAATAAAAAAAATTATCAAATGGATTTTAGGAATAAAAATGAGTCTTTAAGAGAAGTGGCCCTAGATATTAAAGAAGGAGCCGATATGGTAATGGTTAAACCAGGTATGCCTTATTTGGATATAATAAAATTAGTTAAAGAAAACTTCAAAATTCCAGTTATGGCTTATCAAGTCTCAGGTGAATATAGTTTATTATCCAATGGAATAAACAAAGGCATAGTTGATAAAAATGTAATTTTGGAAAGTTTAATTGCTTTCAAAAGATCTGGTGCAAACGCTATTGTAAGTTATTATGCTGATAAATTAGATAAAATACTAAAATAATTATTTAAGTAAATTTATAAATTGCAATCTATTAATTGGTTGACTTAAATTATTCGGTTTTAGAATAGTTTTTTCCAAATAATCTCCGATTAACTTTAGTCCATCCAATAAAGTTGTTAAGTCTTCAGAATTTTCGTTTTTGTCTATCAAAAAATTTGGGACAATCTTTTTTTCAACAGTAGATTTAGAAATATATTGAATTTTATTTTCAACAATTTTTTTATCAACTAAGTTTTCAATTTCCAAATCATAACCAAGAAGTTTAAATAATTCCAATTCCCAAAAAATATAATTTTTAATCCAATTATCTTTTTTTAATAAAGTATAAAAATTTTCTAACAATTCAAATATTAATTGATTTTTTTGTGACTCAGCGGTCAATATCTTTATTAAATGCATTGCAGAAGAAATACATGATAATTTTTTTCGGTCATCAAAATAATAAGGTGACAAAGCTTGCTCAATTTCAATTTTGAAATAACCTATTCGATTCTCGGATTTAGTATTAAAATTAGTGTATAAAAGATTTCCAATCTGAAGATAGTTCTTAATTTTTTTTGAAGTGCCTCCAAAAATTATTCCAGTAACTTTACCATGAAATCTTGTATAAATTTCAGCTATCAATGAATTTTCATTGTATCTATTTTTAGACAATAAAAATCCTCTATCATCCCAAATCATATTTTTTTAGTATTTTTTAAACATACTATTGCTGCATTTTGTTCAGCATCCTTTTTAGATTTACCTTCAGCAATATAAAATTTTGTATCAACTAATTTAACACCTACTTTAAATAAAGGTTTATGTCTTGGTCCAGTATTAGAGATAACTTTATAAATTGGTAATTTCTTAAATTTTTTTAAAGAAAATTCTTGTAACATTGTTTTTGCATCAATTTGTGTATTAATGCTTTCTTTTATTTGATTAGACCACAAATCTAGTATGATTTTTTCAACAATATTGAGTCCCTTATCTAAATAGATAGAACCTATTAAAGCTTCACAACTATCAGCTAAAACTTTATCTTCTATAACATTTTTTTTATTTTTTGGATTTAATCTGAGAATATATTTATGCAACTCAAGTTTTTTTGCAATTTCCAAACAAGTTTTTTTATTAACTAATGAAGCAAATTTTTTATCTAAAATACCTTCTTTTTCATTCGGATATATTTCTAAAAGTTTTTTTGCAATAACTAAACCTAGGACACGATCTCCTAAAAATTCTACTTTTTCATTATTGTTTTCTTTATCATAGCTTTTATGAGTTAATGATTTTATCAATAATTCTTTATCTTTAAAATTTGTCTTAATTTTTTTTTCTAGAGATTGATAATCAATATTCATTATTTGATTTTCTTAAAGAATCTATTTAATCTTATAGATTTATTCCATTTCCAAAATGAAAAAATGCTCCCTTTAGATTTATCTGATGAAAAAAATATAAATTGAGCTTTACCTACTAAGTTATCTTCATGTACATATCCTACACTTGATAAAAATCTACTATCTTTAGAACAGTCTCTATTATCTCCTAAAAAAAAATAATGATTGTTAGGTACAACAAATATATCTGAATTTTGATATGGAAAATTTTTGAAATATACAGATTTGTATTTTTTACCACTAGGTAATAGTTCTTCAAATGAGTAAGTTTCAATGGTTTTTTTTCCACAATAAATTGAGTCACTTTCAGAAATTTTAGATTTAATAATTTCACTGCTATTTATAAACAAATTTGAGTCAATAAATTGGATTTTATCACCTGGTAACCCGATAAGTCGTTTTATATAATCAGTTCTATTATCTGATGGTGTTTTAAAAACAACCACATCTCCTCTTTTGGGCTCATTCATCAATAATCTACCTTGAAAAATTGGAGGACTAAATGGAAAAGAATGTTTACTGTAACCGTAAGAATATTTAGTAACAAATATTCTATCTCCAACTAAAAGATTTGGTTCCATGGATGATGAGGGAATATAGAATGGTTGAAGAAATATCGATCTAATAAAAATTGCTATAATTAAAGCATAAAATAACGTTTTTGCATTATCTATAAAAAAAAATTTATTAAACATTATTTATTTTGTAAAATTGTAAAAGCTATTGAATAATCTTTTTCATCAGAAATTGAAAGTAACAAATTATATCTATGAATTTTAAATATTTGGAAAATTATAATATCAATCTTTTTTGATTTATAATAATAAGGTTTACCCATTTTATTATTTAATATTTCAATATCTTTAAGATTTAGATTATTTCTAAAACCTATACCTAATGATTTTGCAAAGGCCTCTTTTGCTGCAAACCTTTTAGCAAAATAATTAATCTTATTTGCTATTTTTTTTGAATTTTTAACTTCTGTTTTCCCAAACGTTCTCAAAATAAAATTTTTATTTTTGATTAACGATTTAATTCTCTTATTTTGAACTATGTCAACGCCAACACCTAATATTTTCATTTTTTTTTATTGATTATACTTTTAAAATTTTTGATTACTTTTTTAAGACCAAAAAAAATAGACTCACCTATTAAATAATGACCTATATTAAATTCTTCAATGGTTTTAAATTTTGATAAAATTCTAGTTGTTTTGTAGTCGAGACCATGACCTGCATGCACTTCTATCCCTAATTGATTTGCTAATATTGAGCATTTTAAAATTTTTTTAAGTTCATTAGAATATTTCTTTTTTGATTTAACTAAATTAGATAAATGCCCAGTATGTATTTCGATACAATCAGTATTTAATTCTTTTGAGATTTGAATATCGTCAACAGATGGATTAATAAACAAGCTAGTTCTTATATCATTTTTTTTTAATCTCTTGATAATACTTTTAATTTTAAATTTATTTTTTTTTAAATTGAGGCCACCTTCTGTTGTTATTTCTTTTCTATTTTCTGGTACTATACAAACAAAATCTGGTTTAATTTTTAAAGCTATCTTAACAATCTTTGGGTTTGTTGAAATTTCTAAGTTAACCAAAAGTTTTTTAATTGAACAAATTTTTTTAACATCAAAATCTTTTATATGTCTTCTATCTTCTCTTAAATGAATTGTTATTGAGTCCGCTCCGGCCTTTTTCGCAAATTTTGCTGCATAAAAAGGGTCAGGGTGAAATTCACCTCTTGCATTTCTTAAGGTTGCAATATGATCAATATTTACACCTAAACGTTTCACTTAATAAATCTACTCCCAGGTGTTGTGATTGGAGTTTTTTTTAAATAATCAGGTAACTGGTTTTTTTTAAATGTTGGTACATCTATTTTTAAGTGAGAAATGATTTCTTTTTTTATTTTCAAGTTTTTTTTTGATGATCTATCAATTATAGTTGCAAATCCAACTAATGTTGCTTTTGCTTTTTTTATCAACTTAACACACTCCATGCTTGACTTACCAGTTGTTATTACATCTTCTATGATTAATACCTTAGAGCCTTTCTTTATGAAAAATCCTCTTCTTAAAGTAAATTTTCCGTTTACTCTTTCGCAAAATATTGTCTCTTTTTTTAAAAGTTTACCTATTTCATAACCTATAATTATTCCACCCATTGCCGGGGATAAAATTAAATCAATATTTTTAAATCTTTTTTTTATCTTTAAAGATAAAGATTTACATATTTTTTCTGCTTTTGTGGGAAAACTCAATAGTTTAGCACATTGAATATATTTTGAAGAATGTAATCCCGAGGATAAAACAAAATGTCCTTCTAATAAAGCATTAGTTTTTTTTAAAATATCTAAGGATTTTTTGTGTGAAAGCATTTCTTTTATCTTCGTGTCTAATTATCTTAAATTTTATACCTTTTTGTTTAAGCTCTGCAATAAAATTAGTAAAATTCTTTAGATCTCGTATTATTAACTGAAACTTAAAATTAATATAATTGGGGTTTTTGCCAGTCATTTCGAGATTAGAAATATTAAGTTTGTGTTCACCTATTAATGAACTTACATTTCCTAATTGTCCAGGTTTATCAGGTAAAGAAATCCATAATGTGGTATTATATTTTTTAATTCTTTCTTGTTTTTGCTCACCTCTTTCGTGCCAATACCTTCTAATTGCTGCTCTTGCTTTTCCAGTTTTTGTGATTGGTATCCAGTGTAGTGATGGTGATTGTTTTTTTGAAGTAATTATATTTACCCTATCCCCATTTCTTAAAATAGTTTGAAGCTCACTTTTGTTACCATTAATTTCACAGCCTATAGCATTATCTCCAATTTTCGTATGCACAGCATAGGCAAAATCAATTGGCGTTGCATCTTTTGGTAGTTTTATTACTGAACCTTTTGGAGTAAAACAAAACACGTTTTCTTGAAACATTTGAAGTTTTGTGTATTCATAAGAATGTTCAGGATTTTCATTTTTCTCAATAATTTCCACTAAATCTTTTAACCAGTCATATTCTTTCCAAGTTAATGAATTGAATTTTTCAGAAGATTTATATTGCCAGTGTGAAGCTATTCCTCTTTCTGCAAATTCGTGCATTTCTTTTGTTCTTATTTGAATTTCTATTGGTTTTGTATTTGAGCCTATAACCGCTGTATGAATTGATTTATAACCATTTATTTTTGCAGAAGAGATATAATCTTTAAATTTCCCCGGAATACAATTGTATTTTTTATGTATGATACCTAGTGTTTTATAACAATCATCAATATTTTTTAAAATTATTCTAAATCCAATAATATCTGTTATTTGTTCTAGAGATACTCTTTTTTTTTGGACTTTACGCCAGATCGAGAAAGGAGTCTTCTCTCTACCATAAATTTCTGTTTCAATATTATTTTCTTTTAAAAGTTTATTAAATTCATTTGATAAGCTTTCAAATATATCTTTTTTATCAAATTTAATTTCATCAAGTCTCTTTTGAATTAAAGATCTCGCTTCGTTATTTAATATTTCAAAAGAAAGGTCCTCAAGTTCATCACGAATTCTATGCATGCCCATTCTGTCTGCTAGTGGAGCATAAATTTCCATTGTTTCTTGAGCTATTCTTTTTTTTTTTTCATCATTATTAATTGCTTTAATTGTTCTCATATTATGAAGGCGGTCGGCAATTTTAACCAACAAGACTCTAATATCTTTTGAAGTTGCTAAAATTAATTTTCGAAAGTTTTCAGCTTTTGAATTTGATGTTGCTGTATTTTCTAGTACAGATATCTTTGTAACTCCATCTACTAAGTCAGCAACCTCATCTCCAAATTCACCTTTTATAGTTTCGTACGTTGCAAAAGTATCTTCTATTGTATCATGCAGTAAGCCTGTGGTAATCGTTGCACTATCAAGTTTCAATTCTGTTAAGATATTAGCAACTTCAATAGGATGTACTGAATAAGGGTCTCCAGAAGCTCTTTTTTGATTACTATGGGCCTTTACAGCAAAATTATATGCTTTATTTAATTTTTCAGGATTTAAAAATTTATTATAAACTTTTACTTTGTTTATTAAATCTTCTGAATTTAACATATCTTACTATATCACTAAATTAAATTTGTTTAATAGATCTAATGTCTTTTTTAGGTAATGCGTTAATTAGCTTTTTAATATTTTGTTTCAAAATTGGATGTGTCCAATTTCTATTAAGCTCAAATAAAGGAAAAAGGACAAAATTTCTTGTATGCATTCTTGGATGAGGCAAAATAACTTCAGATTTAACATTTGAATTACCGAAGTCAATAATATCAATATCACATTCACGAGGTGAATTTCTTAATGTTTTTTTTCTTCCAAGGCTTTTTTCAATATTCTTACATAGTTTGATAAGGTTTGATGGATTAAGATTTGAAACAACTCTCAAGACAATATTCAAAAATTTAGGATCATTAGAATTTGGCCAAGACAGAGTTTCATAATAACTTGATACTTGTAAAATTTTGATATTATTTTCAATTAAACTAAATTTAGCTTTTTCAATATTATTTTTTCTATTTCCTAAATTTGAACCTAAACCTAAGTAAATTATATTAACTTGATTTTCTGATGTATCTTGCTTTATCACGATTCCAATCTCTATTCTTTTTAACAGCTCTTTTATCAAATTTTTTTTTTCCTTTGGCAACAGCTAATTCTATTTTTGCTTTTCCTTTCTTAAAATACATTTTAGTTGGAACTATTGTAAAACCATCTCTTTGCATTTTACCAATAAGTTTATTTATCTCACGTTTATTAAGAAGTAGTTTTCTTTCATCTGTTGGTTGATGATTTGAATAACTTGCTTGTTTATAAGATGCTATATGTGAGTTAATTAAAATTATTTCACCATTTTTTTCAACGGCATATGAGTCTGCTATGTTTACTTTGCCATTTCTTATTGATTTTATTTCTGATCCCTTAAGCACAATACCTGCTTCTAATAAATCTTCAAAAAAATAATTAAAACTAGCTTTTCGATTTAAGCAAATTATTTTTAAACCAGTATTGGTTTTTTTATTCATTAAATCAATTTTGCAGACTTAAGAGCTTTTTTAATTATTTCTTTAGTGGGGTCAGTTACTTTAACTAATGGAAGTCTTACATCGTCATCACAAAGGTTTAATAATTTTGCAGCATATTTTACTGGGCTGGGATTGCTTTCCACAAACATTGAATGATGAAGTGGTTGTAAAATTTTATTAAGTTTTTCTGCTTCAGAATTAGATTTTTCATCCTGCATTACAGATAATTTTTGAAATTCAGAACAAAGTTTTGGTGCAATATTAGCTGTAACACTTATAGCTCCTACCCCTCCTCTTTTATTAAATTCAAAAGCATTATCGTCATTACCAGTTAATTGAATAAAATCCTTGCCCATTTTTTTTAAAGTTTGATCAACTCTATTTAAGTCGCCAGTAGCATCTTTAACACCAATAATATTTTTTAATTCATATAGTCTAGACATTGTATCAACAGACATATCTATTACCGATCTTCCAGGTATATTATAAATTAAAATCGGTATTCCACATTTGTCATTTATAGCTTTATAATGTTGGTAGAGACCTTCTTGAGTTGGTTTATTGTAATAAGGTGTTACAATTAAAGCTCCTGTAGCTCCAATTTTTTCCGCATGAGTTGTGAGTGAAATAGCTTCTTCAGTAGAATTAGATCCTGTTCCAGCAAATACAGGTAGTTTTCCATTACTTTCTTTGACACAAAGTTCAATAACTCTTTGGTGCTCATCATGACTTAAAGTTGGTGATTCACCTGTAGTTCCAGCAGGAACTAATCCATTTGTGCCATTTTTGATATGAAAATGAATTAACTTGATATAAGTTGCATCATCAAGTTTATCATTTTCAAATGGGGTGACTAAAGCAACATTTGAACCTTTAAACATAAATACTTATAACATAGTTTATTGATTCATATAGTAAAGATTATGTCAAAAAAAATCTTATTTTTTGTATTTTTGTTTCACTTAAGTGGTGTGGCTAATATTGCTTCTTCAGAAATAATACCTTTAAAAAAACCAACACAAACAGTCGAAGAAACACAAAAAAAATTGTTAATAGATGTATTAAAACCTTTACCAAAACCCACACTAAAAACTGATACGAAAGAAATTGAAAAAAAAATTGTTGTTAAAAAACAAAAAAAAACTGGAATAATTTTACCAAAGAAAAAACCACTAATAGCAGGCTCCCCAAAAGTTGAAAGTGTTAAGATATCAAAATTTTATAGTAAAAAAGATTTTGCATTAGCAAAAAAAGCTATTTCAGAAATGAAAAAAGCTAAATGGCCCAACGCTTTGAAAACAGCTAAAAAAGCAAAAGATAAATCAATTTATAACTTCATTCAATGGAGGCATCTATTGAAAAAAGGCAATCAAGCGTCTTACTATGAATACAAAACCTTTATAGATAAAAATGAAAATTATCCAAGAATTGGTAGAGTTAAGTACCTTGCTGAACACAAACTTTCTAATGACAAAATTTCTCCAAAAAAAATTATAGATTGGTATAGTTCTTCTGAACCATTAAGTGGATTTGGAAAAATGATATTGGGCGAAAGTCATATCATGACTGGTAATAAAGAAAAAGGCATTAACTTTATTAAAGATGGTTGGGTTACAGCTGAATTAACTAAATCAGAATTAAAATTTTATAGAAAAAAATTTAAAAAGTATTTGAACGCTGATGATTATATAAAGAGGGCTGATTATCTTGCATGGAATAATAAATACTGGGATCTTAAAAGATTATTAAGATACTTACCTAAAGAATACGAACTTTTATACAACGCAAGACAATTATTAATGAGCAAATCTTATGGTGTTGATAATGCAATATCAAAAGTTCCTGCTAAATTTAAAAATGATGCAGGATTAAATTATGATAGATTAAAATGGAGGAGAAAAAGAGGTAGAGTTGATAGTTCTGTTGAAATTTTATTAAAAATTAAAAATACAAAAGATTATTTAGTTAGGCCAGATAAATGGTGGATTGAAAGAGAAATTATATCTAGATCTTTAATATATAAAAAGAAATATGAATTAGCATACAAAATTAGCAGCAATCATGGTATGTCTGAAGGACCTGAGTTTGCTGCCGCAGAATGGATGAGTGGTTGGATAGCGTTAAGTTTTTTAGATGATCCATTACTAGCCAAAGACCATTTTCAAAGTTTTTATAATAATGTTGGTTATCCTATAAGTGTTGCAAGAGGTGCTTATTGGTTGGGAAAAACATACCAAAAATTAGATGATAATGAACTATCCATCAAATGGTTTACTGAAGCTTCTAATTATTTAACAACGTATTATGGGCAATTAGCTTTTATGGAATTAAATCCTAGTTCCGATTTTGAACTATCAAAAGATTTAAAGATTAAAAAAGAATATCGTGATTATTTTTTTAAAAAGGAAATTGTAAAAGTAATTTACCTATTGGATGAACTTGATGAAGATAAATATACCAAACATATGCTTAGACATTTGGCTAATGACAATATAGAAAATGGTAGTGAGCCTCTTGCTGCAGAACTTGCAACAAATATTGGTCGTTTTGATTTTGCGATTCAAATTTCAAAAATTGCTTCATACGAAAAAAGATTTCATAATAAATATAACTATCCAATCATTAGTACTCCTAAATATATTAATGGAAGAAAAATTCCAGATAGTGCATTTATTTTATCTATAATTAGACAGGAAAGTGAATTTGATTTAAGTGCTAATAGCCATGCTGGTGCGAAAGGTCTTATGCAATTAATGCCTTACACTGCAAAGTTAGTAGCAAAACAAGCTAAACTTCCCTATTCAAAATCAAGATTAACAACTGATCCAGAATATAATATCAATTTAGGATCTCATTATATAGCTGGTTTGATTTTAGAATATGATGGTGCTTACCCATTTGCAATAGCAGCATACAATGCCGGTCCTAAGAGAGTTAGATATTGGAAGAAAATAAATAAAAACCCGCAAAAAAAACAAGTTGATTATGTTGATTGGATAGAATTAATAAAATTTAAAGAAACAAGAAATTACGTACAAAGAGTTTTAGAAAATTATAATGTTTACAGATACATTTTAGAACAAAAACCAATTCCTATGAAGAACTTTTTTAAGGACAACCCTTTATTCTGAAAATGGCGGAAGAGGAGGGATTCGAACCCTCGGTACAAGTTTCCTCGCACGGTCATTTAGCAAACGACTGGTTTAAGCCTCTCACCCACTCTTCCTTGAAATTTGTCGCCCCCCGATTGTATTGAATAATCAATATTAATAAAGTATTTATTCATTAATTATGAAAAATAAGTATTCAATATTTTCACTAATTAAAAATGCTTTTTCCTACCATGAAAATTGGGGGAAGGCTTGGAAAGATCCTGCTCCAAAAAAAGAGTATGATGCTGTTATAATTGGTGGTGGTGGTCATGGTTTAGCGACTGCATATTATCTAGCAAAAAAACACAATATGAAAAATATTGCTGTAGTTGAAAAAGGTTGGATTGGTGGTGGTAATACCGGAAGAAACACAACAATAATAAGATCAAATTATTTGTGGGATGCTAGCGCTGGACTTTACGATCATGCTTTAAAAATTTGGGAAGGATTATCTCAAGAATTAAATTACAATGTAATGTTTAGTCAAAGAGGCGTGATGAATTTAGCTCATAACCTTCAAGATGTAAGAGATTTAAAAAGAAGAACACATGCAAATAGATTAAATGGAATTGATGCGGTTTATTTAAATACTCAAGAAGTAAAAAAATTTTGCCCTATAATAAATACATCACCTGATATTCGTTATCCTGTTTTAGGTGGAACCTTACAAAGAAGAGCAGGAACAGCTAGACACGATGCTGTTGCTTGGGGATATGCAAGAGGTGCTGATGAAATGGGGGTTGATATAATTCAAAATTGTGAAGTTAAAGCGATTAAAAGAAATGGTAATAATGTTGAAGGTATTGAGACAACAAAAGGATATATTAAAACAAATAAAATAGGCGTGGTAGCAGCTGGTCATTCAAGTGTTTTAGCAAATATGGCTGGTTTGAAATTACCTTTAGAAAGTAAACCATTACAAGCACTTGTATCAGAGCCAGTAAAACCAATAATTGATACTGTAGTAATGTCTAATGCTGTACATGCTTATGTAAGTCAATCTGATAAAGGTGAATTAGTTATTGGCGCTGGGACTGATGATTATGTTTCATACTCTCAAAAAGGAAGTCATGATATTGTTGAGGGAACACTAAATGCAATTTTAGAATTATATCCAATATTTAGTCGAATGAGAATGTTAAGACAATGGGGAGGCATTGTTGATATTTGCCCTGATGCGAGCCCAATAATTAGCAAAACATCTGTTGAAGGTTTATATTTTAATTGCGGCTGGGGAACAGGTGGTTTTAAAGCTACACCTGGATCTGGGGACTTATTTGCTCATACAATAGCAAACGACGAGCCACATAAACTTAATGCTGCATTTAATATAAATAGATTTGTAAGTGGTGACCTTGTTGATGAACATGGTGCAGCAGCTGTAGCACACTAATGTTTGTTATTAATTGTCCTTTCTGTGGAGAACGTGAACATAGTGAATTTAAGGCTGGTGGTGAAGCTCACATAGTTAGACCAAAACAACCAACTGAATTAAGTGATGATGAATGGGCTGAATATTTGTTCATGAGAAAAAATATCAAAGGTATCCAATTCGAAAGATGGAATCACGCTCATGGTTGCAGAAAATGGTTTAACATGGTTCGAGATACTTCGAATGATGAAATTAAAGCAGTTTATAAAATGGGTGAAAAACCACCAATAAAATAAAATGACAAAAAATCTTAGAGTTAAAACAGGAAAAGCAATTGACGAAACTTACAGAATTTTATTTAAATTTAATGGAAAAACTTATTATGGTTTTAAAGGAGATACGCTTTCCTCTGCATTATTGGCAAACGATGTTCATTTAGTTGGTAGAAGTTTTAAATACCATAGACCAAGAGGTATAATGACGGCTGGTTCAGAAGAGCCAAATGCTATCGTTCAACTTCATGACAAGTCTTCTAGAACAGAACCAAATGTGAGAGCAACAGAAGTTGAAATTTATGATGGTTTAGAAGCGTCAAGTCAAAATTGTTGGCCAAATGTAAAGTTTGATATTGGTGGAATAAATAATTTTTTATCACCTCTCCTTCCTGCAGGTTTTTACTATAAAACTTTTATGTGGCCTGCTAGTTTTTGGAAAAAATATGAATATTTAATAAGAAAATCAGCTGGATTAGGAAAATCACCTACGGAACCAGATCCTGATGTGTATGAACATAAATACATTCATTGTGATGTCTTGGTAATAGGATCGGGTATTTCAGGGATCATGGCTGCAAAAACAGCAGCCAAAAGTGGATTTAAAACACTTTTAGTTGATGAAAAACCAAATCTTGGGGGATCAACTATTTATCAAAACTCTGATTACTTCAAAATAAATAATCAAAATTCAAGTTCATGGTTAGAAAAAGAAATAAATGAAATTAAAAAATTAAAGAATTTAGAAATAAGAATAAGAACAAGTGTTGCAGCTTATCATGGATATAATTTTTTATTAGCTCGTGAAAATCTTACTGATCATTTACCAGTTGAACAAAGAAAAGATAAAACAAGACATAAACTTCTTAAAATAAGAGCAAAAAAAGTAATCTCAGCCACAGGTTCTATAGAAAGACCAATGATATTTGACAATAACGATAGGCCTGGAATTTTGCTTTCATCAGCAATTAAGAGATATGTTGACTTTTTTGGGGTAGCATGTGGTGAAAAAAATATTCTTTTTACTAATAACGATAGTGCATATGAAACAGCAATTACTTTAATTCAAAAAGGAATAAATATTGAAGCAATTGTAGACAATAGAGAAGAGGTGGACTCTAAATTACTTTATGAAGTTGAAAAAAATAATATTAAAATTTTCAAGGGCTATACAGTAACAGATACATTCGGGTATAAAAGAATTAACAAGATTTCTATAAAACAATTATCTAAAGATGGTCAAAAGGTAGTTGGCTCTAAAATAAATTTATCTTGTGATTGTCTTGGAGTTTCTGGTGGATGGACACCAGCAGTTCATTTATTTACACAATCCGGTGGAAAATTAAAATTTAGAGAAGATGATCAAGTTTTCATTCCAAGCATATACCCATCAGATCAATTAAGTATTGGTTCATGTAATGGGGATTTTACTTTAGATGAAATTTTGATAAATACACCAAGATCTTTAAAAGAATTTTTAAATATAAAAAATACTGAATATGAGAATTTAGAAGTTATATCTTCAGCCAATAAATCAAAAAGAAATATTTGGTTATTACCATCAGATAAAGTTCTAGGTAAAACAAAATCATTTGTGGACTATCAAAATGATGCTACTGCAAAAGATATTAAATTAGCATTAAGAGAAGGTTTTAGATCAATTGAACATGTTAAAAGATACACAACTACTGGAATGGGAACAGACCAAGGTAAATTAGGTAATATGCATGCGCTTGGAATTATTTCTGAAACAGCAGGTGCAAAAATGGGTGAATTAGGTACAACTACTTTTAGACCACCCTACACTCCTTTAACTTTTGGAACAATAGTTGGAAGAAACGTTGGAGAATATTTTGATATATTTAGAAAAACTCCAATTCATAATTGGCATGAGAAAAATAAAGCTGAATTTGAAAATGTAGGTCAGTGGAAACGAGCTTGGTATTATCCAAAAGAAAATGAGAATATGCACCAGGCAGTTCAAAGAGAAAGTAAAGCAGCAAGAGAAAGTGCTGGAATTTTAGATGCATCGACTCTTGGTAAAATTGATATCCAAGGAACAGATGCTTCTGAATTTTTAAATCGTGTTTATACTAATGCTTGGTCGAAACTAGCTATTGGTAAATGTCGATATGGTTTAATGCTTAATGAAGATGGCATGGTCTATGATGATGGTGTTACTACTCGATTAGGTGAAAATCGTTATATAATGACAACAACAACAGGCGGTGCTGCCAATGTAATGGGTAAACTAGAAGATTACTTGCAAACAGAATGGCCTGAATTAGATGTTTATTTAACATCGGTAACAGATCATTTTGCAACTGTAAGTGTTTGTGGTCCAAATAGTAAAAAAATTGTAAGCGAAGTTATTCCAGATTTAGATTTTTCAGACGAAAGTTTTCCTCATATGTCATTTAAAAATGCAAAAATTGGTAAAATTAATTGTAGAGTTATGAGAATCAGTTTTACAGGAGAGCATAGTTACGAAATTAATATCCAGTCTAATTATGGTAAATCAGTTTGGGAAAAATGTATAGAAGCGGGAAAAGAATATAATATTACGCCATATGGCACAGAAACAATGCATTTACTTAGAGCTGAAAAAGGGTTCATAATTGTTGGCCAAGATACTGACGCTACAATGACCCCTATCGATTTACAGATGGATTGGATTGTAAGTAAAAAGAAATATGATTTTATTGGAAAAAGATCTTTATATAGATCTGACACTATAAGAGAAGATAGAAAACAACTTGTTGGATTACTAACTGAAGATCCTAATGAAGTATTAGAAGAAGGAGCACAAATAGTAGCTGATGTAAATAAATCACCTATAGAAATGTTAGGACATATTACATCAAGTTATTACAGTCCTAACCTAAAAAAATCTATAGCACTCGGAGTAGTAAAAGGTGGAAAAAATATGATGGGACAAAAATTAATAATACCAATGGAAAAAAAAAATATCAATGTGACAGTAGCTGATCCAGTTTTTTTAGATAAGGAGAATAAGAGATTAAATGCTTAATTATAATCAAGCACTACCCAAAAATATATTGATACAAGATCTTCAAATGAAGGAGATTCAACCAATAATGAAATTGATAGTAAGGGGTAAAAAAAGAGAATTTATTTCTGCTGTTGGAAAATCATTGAATATTTTATTGCCAACTGAGTCAAATACATCTACTCAAAGTGATAAATTAACAGCTGTTTGGCTAAGTCCTGATGAATGGATGATTTATTCTAATGAACCTGTGGATAAAAATATAAATAACTATGAAACTGAGGAGCTATTAAATAATAACATTTCAAAATTGAATCTTGGTGCAATAACAGATGTTACTGATCAATTTGTGATGATTAATCTCAAAGGTAATAAAATTTATGAATTATTCCAGGCTGGATCACCCTTCAATTTTAATGATTTTCAAAATAAGAAAGGTGCTGTTACTCAAACAATTTTAAACAAAATTGATATAATTATACATAATCAGGATAAAAACACAGTAAATCTGTTTGTAAGACGTTCTTTTTCAGAACATTTGTTTTCATGGATGAGCGACGCTGCGTCAAGATTATAGTCACAATTTATATTTAAATCAGCTATCACATAGAATGAAAAAATTATTACTGATTGCATTATTTGCATTTTTACCCTTTTCTTCAAACGCAGAATCGAACTTAGATAAAATACTTTCAGCTGGAGTTTTAAAAGTCGGAACTACTGGTGACTGGGATCCAATGACAATGAAAGATCCAGCAACTAATAAATATAAAGGATTTGACATCGATGTAATGAACGAACTAGCTAAGGATATGGGTGTTAAGGTTGAATTTGTTCCTGCGGAATGGAAAACTATCGTTTCTGGTATTACATCTGAAAGATATGATATTTCTACAAGTGTAACTAAAACACCAAAAAGAGCCGAAGTAGCAGGATTTACAGATACTTATTACAAGTATGGAACTGTTCCATTAGTTCTTAAAAAGAATTTAAAAAAATTTTCAACGTGGGATTCACTTAATAATTCAAGTGTAACAATTGCTACAACACTTGGTACTTCTCAAGAAGAAAAGGCAAAAGAATTTTTTCCTAAATCAAAATTAAATTCAGTTGAAGCTCCAGCTAGAGATTTTCAAGAAGTATTAGCTGGAAGAGCTGATGGAAATATTACTAGTTCGACAGAAGCAAATAAATTAGTAATTAAATATCCTCAACTAGCTATTGTTCCAGATGGAGAAAAAAATCCAGCTTTCTTGGCGATGATGGTTCCTAAAGGTGATGACAAATGGAACAATTACGTAAATGATTGGATTAAAAAGAAAAAATCATCAGGTTTCTTTACTAAGTTATTAGGGAAATATAATTTAAAAAGCTTATAATCAATTAGTAATTAATATTTAATTCTTTATAAATCAGAGAGTGAGAAAATTACTTTTTTTACTTCTGATAGTACCCTTAACCTCATGTGGTAAAAGTGAACTTAATTGGTTGATTTTATCTCCAAACAATATTGAGGGATTAACTAATCTTAAATTTTTATTAAGTGGGATAACTACAACTATCTATATTTCAGTAGTATCGATTATAATTTCAATGATCATTGGTTTTATTATTGCTGTTCCCTCTTTAGCAAAAAATAAGTTTTTGACTTATTTAAATATTGGATATGTTGAAATAGTAAGAGCTATTCCTCTACTAGTTTTAATTCTATGGATTTATTATGGCTTACCGATAATGACTGGGGTAAGCTTTAGTCCTTTTATTTCAGGAATCATTGCCTTATCCATAAGTGAAAGTGCATTTCAAGCCGAAATTTTTAGAGCAGGTATAAACTCAATCAAAAAAGCTCAATGGGAGGCTGGAAGCTCTCTAGGTTTAAATTTCTTTAAAAAATTAAGACTTGTCATACTGCCTCAAGCTATAAAGAACATTTTACCAGCAATTGGTAATCAGTTTGTTTATGTATTGAAAATGTCTTCATTAGTATCGATAATAGGTATTGGTGACTTGACTAGAAAAGCTAATGAACTAGTAGTAACAACTTATAGACCTTTAGAAATCTATACTTTTTTAATATTAGAATATTTGGTTTTAATACTAATAGTTTCTTACTTCGTAAGGAGATTAGAAAATAAACTTAAAAAAGATTAATTTTTTTTTCTCCAGTCCCAAGGATATTCAAACTTCATTGACCATATACCCATATTGTTATTTTTTGCAAAATTTTCATCCTCTATAAATTTTTTAGAATATTTTCTGTAAGCAAAAGCATATCCTTCTCTAACTAAAAATCTAGATAAACTAAGATCATTTACAAAACATTCGGCCAAAGTTCTATTGTATTGATCTTTACCCTCCCTAACACAATTTACTTTATTTTTACCGATTTTATTTATTAACAATTGCCTAGCTTGGATCCCACAATTGATAATTTCATTATTTTTTTTGCAAGTTTGTTTAAGTTCTGGAGTATCAATTCCAGTAAATCTTATTTTTTCATTGTTTAAATGAATTGTATCTCCATCAATAATCTTAATTTCATATGATTTAACATCATAATAAGTTAGAAAAAAAAATATTAGGCAGATGCTAATAACTAAAAAGAGATTTATTTTGTTTAAATACATTATTTAGAAAATAACCAATAAATATTAAAACAGCAATTCCCATTGCCCAATTAGTTGCCATAATGGTATAAAATATATCTTCATAATCGCCACCTCTGATATTAATTACATACCATAAGCTCAAAAAAGGAAACGCTGTTAATCTCAATATGCTTAGATAAAGACTATAAAGGGGTTTCTTTACAGCTTGAAATACGGCTGTTGTAATAAAGAAGACTGGATATATTGGTCCAATCAAAGCTGCAACTTTTAGATAAATTGCACCATGTTTTACTGCCTCTAGATTGTCCGTAAATAATGACACAAAAAACTCAGCTCCAAAAAATAATATTATACCTGCGACAGCCATAAAAGAGGATCCAAAAAATAATGCTTTTGTATATAATTCTCTTATTCTGTCATAAGCTTTTGCACCAAAGTTTTGACCTCCTATAGAGAGAACTGCTGTATTTAATCCAATCACTGGAAGTAAAAAGACTTGCTCTACTCTTAAAGCTGCCCCATATCCTGCAGTAGCTAAATCACCAAATTGTCCAATAAAATATAAAATATTAAAAATTCCAACTCCAATAAACAACATGCTAAACATAACGGGTACCGACTGTTTTGTTAAAGGATTTAGATATTCAAACTTTGGAATAAAACATGCTATTTTTAAGTATTCTCTAATTTTACAATTATTAACTTTATAAGCTAAATAAATTGTTCCGATCAGCTGTGAAATCACTGTTGCTATAGCAAGTCCAGCTATACCAAAAGCAGGAATTACTCCATATCCCCATATAAAAAGAGGATTTAAAAAAATATTTAAGAAAAAGCTAAATATTAAAACATTTCTATAGCTTTTAGTGTCACCTTGAGCGTTTAAGGTTCCATTCAAAGAAATCTGGATCAGTACAATGAAAGTTCCATAGAATATTATATCCAAATATTCTCTAGTTAATATTATTCCATCAGCGTCTGATCCCATAATACCTAGAAGATAATCTGATGCATTTAAACCAAAAATTGTTACTAAAACTGAAATTACTAAAGCAAAAATTAAAGATTGTGCAATATACATAGATGCAACTCTCTTTTTTTTTTCACCGATAGAATTACCAATCATTGCATTGGTAGCAGCACCTATTCCAACTCCAACAGCAATTATAGTAAAATAGATTGGAAATGATTTAGCTATCGCACCTATAGCTTCTGCTGAAATTTTTCCTGCAAACCAAGTATCAACTAAATTATAAAATGTTTGGAAAAGTGATCCTACACTAGCCGGTATTGTGACTTTACGAAGTAAAAACCATATTGGATCTTTAGTAAGCTTGTATGAAATAGACAAAAATATCCTTATTTAAATTCTTTTTGAAAAATATATTTTTTTTTTGATTGTTTTGCTTTGTATACCTGACTTTGTCTCATTCTAAAACGTGATTTTTGTGTTTCTGTTAGTTTATCATGACAATTTGGGCAAGAAACACCCTCCTCATATTTGTTTGATCTTTTGTCTTTTGGAGATATAGGCATTCTGCATCCACTACACATAGAGTATGTACCTATCTTCAATTCATGCTTAAGACTAATTCTGTTATCAAAAACAAAACACTCACCTTTCCATAAACTCTCTGTTTTCTTTATCTTTTTTAGATAATTTAGAATCCCTCCATTTAATTGGAAGATATTTTCAAAACCCTTTTTTTTTAAATATACTGAAGTTTTTTCACAACGTATTCCACCAGTACAAAACATTGCTACAGGTTTGTTCTTTTTAAGTTTATTTAGATACTTAGGAAAGTCCCTAAAATTATTGATATTTGGGTTTACCGATTTTTTGAAAGTTCCAACTTTGTATTCAAAAGGTTTTCTAGTATCAATTATATGTGTATCTTTATTTTTAATCAGTTTATTCCATTCTTTTGGGTCTAAATGGGTTTGTATATTTCTGTCTTTAGAATTTAACATCAAATTCATTGGGACTACTTCTTTTTTAATCTTAACTTTGGGTTTATGAAATGGTTGAAATTTGGATTTAGATTCATTGCTATTATCAAACTTTTTAAAAGAGAATAAAAATTTTAATTTTTTGATAATTTTATCTATATCTTTAACACCACCAGAAATATTGCCATTTAATCCTTCTTTGGCAATTATGATAGTTCCTCTTATATTATTTGATGTAAGAAATTTTTGTAAAAGATCATTATTTCTTTTTAAAGATTTAATTTTAATAAATTTATAAAAACCAAAAACTTTGAACATTATAAAACTCTACAAACAGTCATTCCATCACCAAGTGGGATAATGATTTGTTCTACTCTTTTATCTTCAGATACAAATTTATTAAATTCTCTAATACTTGTGGTAAATTTATCATTATTTTTTTCATCAGCCACTTCACCATGCCATAAAATGTTATCAATAATTATTATGCCACCTTTATTTAAAAGTTCTAATGATTTTTCATAATATTCCTTATAATTCATTTTATCAGCATCAATAAATACCAAATCAAATTTATCATTTTTTAATTCTTTCAAGCTTTCAAGAGCAGGTTTGATTATTGTTTGAATTTTATGATCTTGATTTGCTTTTTTGAAAAAATCACATGCAATTTTGTTTGTTTCTTCATTTTTATCAAGAGCAATTAGTTTTCCATCATCAGGTAAAGCAAGTGAAATTGTGAGAGCACTCAGTCCTGTAAAAGTTCCAATCTCAAGAACATTTTTAATATTTGAAACTTTTATAATTAAATGAAGAAAATTACATTGTGTAGGATCAATCTGCATTCTTTTGATGTCACCTAATGTCTTATTATAATCAATTATATCTTTTTGAACTGGATGTAGGCTTAATCCAAAATTATTAATATAATTTTGTAACTTTTCTGTAATATCAAGGTTTGCACCCATTCTACTGAAGTTTTTTCTTTAAAATCTCATTTATAAGTTGAGGATTTGCTTTACCACCAGAAGCTTTCATGGCTTGACCAACAAAGAAACCAAATAATTTTTCCTTACCTTGCTTATATTCAATTGCTTTTTCTCTATTATCATTAATTATTTTATCAATTAAAGCCTCTATTGCTTTAGGATCACTTTGTTGTTTAAGTCCTTTTTCTTCAACTATTTTTTGAGGATCTTTATCTCCATCTAACATCAATTCAAATACAGTCTTTGCTATTTTTCCTGAAATTGTTCCATTTTTTATTAAGTTAACTAGTATAGCTAAGTTCTTCGCACTTACTGGACTTTGAGAAATTTCTAAATTTTTATTATTTAAAACTGCAAATAATTCACCTGTAATCCAATTAACAGCTAATTTCATATCTTTGTTTTTACCCATCTTAGCTACAACCTCTTCAAAATATTTTGCTGTATCGATATCTGAAACTAGGATTGTTGCCTCATAGGGTGAAAGCTTGAATTCATCAATAAATCTTTTCTTTTTATCATCTGGCAATTCTGGAATATTATTCTTTAGATCATTTATAAATTCATCAGAAACTTCTAAAGGTAATAAATCAGGATCTGGAAAGTACCTATAATCATGAGCATCTTCTTTTGATCTC
>CACDSX010000010.1 GCA_902555655.1 uncultured Pelagibacteraceae bacterium
TAACCTTTGATATCTTCTGATAAATTGGATCAGTAGCTTTTTTAACCTCTTGATTAAATTCCATAAGAAAATTTATCAATTTGAAACCTACTTGTCATTGATTTAATGTGGGTCATATTTGCGGCCATGCTGAAATTGGTAGACAGGCACGGTTGAGGGCCGTGTGGACCTAGTCCATGAGAGTTCGAGTCTCTCTGGCCGCACCAAAACTTATATTTTAAGCCATTCAGGTATAAAAACTTTAAAAGTACCATTTTCACTTTTAAAAGTTTGATCTTTATTAAAATTTTCATCTTGATATTTGATCAGTCCAAAAGGGTAATCATTACTAATTAGAACTTTTCCAATTTCGATATTTTTATTGTAAATTTTTTCATTTTCAGACAGCTCTCCCTCGATAACTTTGATAGGTAATAATCTTTTTGAAAGTTTATTTTTTAATTTGATTCTTGCTGTATTTTCTTGACCAACATAACATCCTTTTTTAAAATCAATTCCATTAAGTTCTTCATAATTACACTCTATACCAAATAATTTATTTTGTAGTTGATTTAAGTTTTTTGGAACTATCCCAAGATTATGACTTTGAATATAATAGTTTTCAATTTTATCATCCTTAAGGTTTAATTTTTTTAGTGATAAATAAAGCTTTTCTAAGTTAATAATTAATCTTGCACCTAAATTTTTATTTCTTGGATCTAAAATAATTGGGTCCTCTCTATACTTGAAAGTAAAACCTAAAATATCCTTAGAGCCTTCAATTGAAAGGTATTTTTCGTACCCAAAGCTTGCAACAACAAATTCATTGCTTAAATTCAAAATTTCAACTTTTGATCTAATTTTATATAGACTCAATTGTTTAAATATTTCATCGGATTGATTTTTTTCACAATCAATAAAGAATCCTGACTTATGTTTAACTACTATAAATTCAAACAGAAATTTACCTTGCGGGGTCAGCAAAGAGGCAAAACAACTTGAATTATCTGTAACTTTATTAATGTCATTGCTTATAAGATTTTGTAAAAAATCTTTAGCATCTGGACCATTGACATAAATTATGGCTCTGTCCTGTAATATAAAAACGCTATTTTTCATATTTGCATCAAACGAACTTTTAATATAATTACTTTTTTCATAAATGTTAGATCTTATAATCAAAAATGGTCAGTGTTATATTGATGGGGAGCTTAAAGATGTCGATGTTTCCGTTAAAGATGGCAAAATTCAAAACATAGGTAAAATCGATGAAGAGGCTAAAGACACCATAGACGCTAAAGGTCTTACTGTCTTACCAGGATGTATAGATACTCAAACTCATTTTAGAGAGCCAGGATCTACAGATACTGAAGATCTCCACTCAGGAAGTAGAGCAGCTATTGCAGGAGGGATAACAGCAGTATTTGAAATGCCAAACACCAATCCTCCAACATCGAATAAAAAAGAATTCCAAAGAAAATTAGACCTTGCAAAAAATAGAATGTATTGCAATTACGCTTTTTATTTTGGTGCAACAGCAGATAATGCTAAAGATTTAGCAGATTTAAAAAATTTAGAGGGTTGTTGTGGGATCAAACTTTTTGCAGGTTCTTCAACAGGAAATCTTTTAGTTGCTGATGAAAAAGATATTGAAATAGTATTTCAAAATAGTTCTAAAGTTGTAGCTGTTCACTCTGAAGATGAAGCAATTTTAAATATTAATAAAAAATTAATTAAAAAAGGCGATGTTCACTCCCACCCAATTTGGAGGAGTGATGAATGTGCAATTTCATCAACAAGAAGGATAGTTCGTATTGCGGAGCGTTATAATAAAAAAGCGCACGTCCTACATATAACAACAAAGCAAGAGATTGATTTTTTATCTCAACATAAAGGAAATATTACCTTTGAGATTACTCCACAGCATTTAACAATTTATGCACCAGACTGTTATGATAAACTTGGTACCTATGCTCAGATGAACCCTCCAATAAGAGACAAGTCTCATTATGATAGATTATGGTATGCAGTTAAAAATAATTTTAATGACACTATAGGTTCGGATCACGCACCTCATTTAAAAGTAAATAAAGATAAAGAATATCCAAACTCACCTTCCGGTATGCCGGGCGTTCAAACATTAATGCCAGTTATGTTAAATCATATTAATGATGGAAAATTATCTTTAAATCAATTGATGAATTTTGTTTGTGAAAATCCAGTTAAAATTTTTGGAATAAAGAATAAGGGATTTATCAAAGAGGGATTTGATGCAGATTTTACAATAGTAGACATGAATAAAAAAATTGTCATTAAAAATGAAAATATAGAGAGTAAGTGTGGATGGTCTCCTTTTAATGGTGTTGAATTTAAAGGGACACCTGTTTCAACTATTATCGGTGGAAAAATAAAGATGAAGGATGGTAAAATTTTAGGAGAACCAGATGGAACTCCTTTAAAATTTAATTAAGTTTTACTGTAAACGTATTTACAAGCACAACTCCAATTACAATTAAAAACATTCCTAAAATTGCTTGCCAAGCTAAAGTTTGTTTAAAGAATATGTAACCTAGTATCGCTATTGTGAATATTCCAAGTCCACTCCATGTTGCATAAACAATTGCAATAGGAAGTTTGTTAACTACAAAAGTTAATAAATAAAAGGCAGTCAAATAAAAGATTGTTAATAAAGTCGTTGGAATTAGTTTTGTAAAGTTTTGTGATACAGGAAGAAGCATTGTACCAGCTACCTCACAAAAAATTGCACCTACAAGAAATAAATAAGTTTTAACCACCTTTTAAAATATTATTTTTGATAAGATCCTCTTTAATTTCACTTAAAATTGCTGGATCATCTATTGTTGGTGGCATCTTATATTCAACATTATCTGCAATTTTTCTTATAGTACCTCTTAATATTTTTCCTGATCTTGTTTTTGGAAGTCTTTTAATCACTATTGCAACTTTAAATGCAGCCACAGGACCAATTTTGTCTCTTACCATTTGAATACATTCTTTTGAAATTGTTTCATTATCTTTCTCAACACCTGCTTTTAATACAATAAGGCCTATAGGTAATTGACCCTTCAACTTATCTGCAATACCAAGGACAGCACACTCAGCAACTGATTGATGTTCAGACAAAACTTCTTCTATTGCACCTGTAGATAATCTATGACCAGCTACATTTATAATGTCATCTGTTCGTGACATAATCCAAATATATCCATCCTCATCAATATGTCCTGCATCATAAGTTTGATAATAACCATCATAGTTTGACATATAGTTTTCTTTATATCTTTTATCAGCATTCCAAAGTGTTGGAAAAGTTCCAGGAGGCAAAGGTAGTTTTACAACTATATCTCCCATTTCGTTAGGTTTAGCTAAAGTTTGATCTGACTTTATAATTTTTACGTCATAACCAGGAACAGCTTTACAAGCTGAACCATATTTCGTTTCCATCATTTCAATTCCTGTGCAATTAGAACTGATTGCCCAGCTAGTTTCAGTTTGCCACCAGTGATCAATAACAGGAACATTTAATAAATTTTCAGCCCATTTGATTGTATCTGGATCTGCTCTTTCTCCAGCAAGAAATAGACTTTCAAATTTTGATAAATCATATTTAGAAAAAAATTTTCCCTCAGGGTCTTCTTTTTTAATTGCTCTAAATGCAGTAGGAGCTGTAAACAAAGATTTTACTTTATAGTCAGAAATGATTTTCCAAAACGCTCCAGCATCTGGAGTACCTACTGGTTTACCTTCAAATAGAACTGTCGTACATCCCTTAAACAAAGGAGCGTAAACAATATATGAATGTCCAACAATCCAACCAATATCACTTGCTGACCACCAAATATCTCCTGCATCTATGTTATAAATATTTTTCATAGTCCATTTTAATGCAACTATATGACCACCAATATCTCTTACTATTCCTTTTGGAGTACCCGTGGTTCCAGATGTATATAGAATATAGGCAAATTCATTTGAATTCATTTCAACACAATCAACTTCAGTTGCTTTTGAAACTACTTCTTCCCAACTTACTTCTTTTGGAGCATTTAATTTTACCTCATGACCTGATCTTTGAAATAAAATCATTTTATCAATTTTGTGATTAGCAAGTTTAATTGCTTCATCAACTAGTGGTTTATATTCTACGGTCCTTCCAGGCTCAAAACCACATGAAGCTGTTACTAATACTTTAGCTTTACTATCATCTATTCTACTTGCAAGTTCATTGGATGCAAAACCGCCAAAGACCACCGAATGTATTGCGCCAATTCTTGCACAAGCAAGCATAGCTATCACTGCTTCAGGTATCATAGGCATATAGATGATTATTCTGTCACCTTTGCTAACACCTTGATCTTGGAGTGCTCCAGCAAACTTAGAAACTTTTGATTTTAATTCTTCATAGGTAAACTTGTTTTTGTTACCAGTGATTGGACTATCATAAATTAGGGCTGTGTTTTTACCTTTACCTTGGTCAATATGAATATCTAAAGCATTGTAACAAGTGTTTGTCACTCCATCTTCAAACCATTTATAAAACGGTGGATTTGAGTTATTCAAAATTTTAGTAGGTTTCTTAAACCAAAATATATCATTAGATGCTTCTTGCCAAAAATTTTCAGGGTTTTTTATTGAATGTTCGTATATTTTGCTAAATTTATCTGACATAAAAATTTGATTCGATAGTTAACATTTTTTTGATTTTTAAAGTATAAATTGTATTTAATTTTAAAAAGTAAGTAAAATCAATGTAAATTAATCATAATTAAGTCTTCAATAAAGTGTTTTAATTTGGTATCTAACGCTCAATCTTGGCATAGTTAAAGCTATGTCTAGTTTATATAAACTAAATAAATAAAAACTAACTAAAGAGGGAGTTTTTTATGAAAAAACTTAAATTGTTTGCTCTTACAGCTGTTGCCTTATTGGGTGTTACAGGTGTAGCAAACGCTGAGACCGCGATGTTAGCCCAAGATGACTTTGTTGGAATTTCCTTTTGGGTAATTTCAATGGGTATGTTGGCAGCTACAGCATTCTTCTTCATGGAAAGAAGTTCTGTTGCTCCTGGCTGGAAGACGTCAGTAACTGTTGCAGGTCTTGTAACTGGTATTGCATTCATCCACTACATGTACATGAGAGATGTATGGGTGACTACGGGCGATTCACCAACAGTATACAGATATATTGACTGGTTAATTACTGTGCCACTACAGATGATAGAGTTCTATTTAATTCTAGTAGCTGTAAGAAAAGCAAGCTCAGGAATTTTCTGGAGATTGTTACTTGGTTCATTGGTAATGTTAATCGGTGGATACTTAGGAGAAGCTGGATACATCAACGCTACACTTGGTTTTGTTATCGGTATGGCTGGTTGGGTATACATTCTTTATGAAGTATTCTCAGGTGAAGCTGGTAAAGCTGCTTCTAAAAGTGGAAACAAAGCTCTTGTTACTGCGTTTAGTGCAATGAGAATGATCGTTACAGTTGGTTGGGCAATTTACCCATTAGGTTACGTATTTGGTTACTTAACAGGTGGTGTAGATGCTAACTCACTTAACGTTGTTTACAACTTAGCTGACTTTATAAACAAAATTGCATTTGGTCTAGTAATCTGGGCTGCTGCAGTTAGTTCAGCTGGTGCAAGAAGTAGATAATTACTAAGTAATTAAATAATTTTAGGGCGAGTATGTTTTCACATACTTGCCCTATTTTTTTGCATAACTATATAACAACCATGACAAAAATAACTTACATTACACATGATAAAAAAAATCATACCATTGATGTGCAAAATGGTCTTTCTGTTATGGAAGGAGCTGTTCAAAATGATATTCCAGGTATTGACGCAGATTGTGGTGGGGGTATGGCGTGTGCGACATGCCATGTGTATGTTCAAGATGATTGGTTTGATAAAATTACTTCAAAAGAAGATGGCGAAGAAGATATGTTGGATATGGCATTTGAGCCAAAAAAAAATAGTAGACTCAGTTGTCAAATAATAATTTCAGATGAATTGGATGGTTTAACAGTTAATATACCTTCCAAACAAAGTTAAATGAATAAAACTGATGCATTAATTATTGGAGCAGGACCCACAGGTTTATTTACAGCTCATCAATTAAAGTTGATTGGTCTTAATTGTGAAATCGTTGACAACCTAGATAAAATTGGAGGACAATGTATTGAACTTTATCCTGATAAACCCATTTATGATATCCCAGCTGTACCAGAATGTACTGGAGAAGAATTAACAAATAACTTGATTAATCAATTAAAGCCTTTTGATATTAAATTTCATTTAAATGAAAGAGTAGATGAAGTAAAAAAAGAAAATGACAATTGGATTGTTAAAACAAATAATGGAAAGTCTTTTTTAACCCCTAATGTAATTATTGCTGGTGGTGTAGGCTCATTTGAGCCAAGAAAATTTCCTGTTAAAGATTGTGAAAAATTTGAAAATAAATCAGTTCTTTATTCAATAATGGACAAGAATATATTTAAAGGCAAAACAATAACAATATTCGGTGGGGGAGATAGTGCTTTAGATTGGGCAGTAGAGTTATCAAAAAATTCAAAGATAAATTTAGTTCATAGAAGAGATGATTTTAGAGGTGCTCAGGCAACAGTTGCTATAGTGCATGAACTTGTAAAAGATGGAAAAATAAATCTTTACACAAAATACCAAATGACTGGAATTAATGGTAAAGAAAAATTAGTAAGTATTGATATTAAAAACGATAATGAAGAAACTAAAAATATTAAAACTGATTATGTTTTAGGATTTTTTGGATTAATTATGCAACTTGGTCCAATAGCTGATTGGGGTTTAAATATTAATAAAAAAACCATTGAAGTTGATACTGAAAAATTTGAGACAAATCAAAAAGGTATTTATGCTGTGGGTGATATATGCAGCTATCCAGGAAAATTAAAACTTATTTTATCAGGTTTTCATGAAGGAGCTTTAGCTGCAAGAGCATGTTTTAAGTTAGCAAGACCTAATGAAAAATATAGATTTGAATTTACAACTTCTTCTAAAGCAATCAAAGATCGTCTTGGTGTAAAAGGTGATTGAATTACTTTCAGCCGATACTCCCAATGGTAAAAAAATTACCATCATGTTGGAAGAGATAAATTATAAATATAAACTCACTAAAGTGGACATAAATAATGGAGAACAATTTAATCCTGATTTTAAAAAAATAAGTCCATTTAGTAAGATCCCAGTAATTATTGATCATGATACAAATGAAACTATTTTCGAGTCAGGTGCTATCTTGATGTATCTAGGGGAAAAGAGTGGAAAATTTTATGATAAAGAAAATCGATTAAAAATAAATCAATGGTTAATGGCACAAATGGGATATGTAGGTCCTATGATTGGTCAGCACCATCAATTTCATCATTATAATTCTGGTAAGAGTGAATTTGGTGAGGAAAGATATTTTAAAATTGCCAAAAAAATTTATCAAGATCTTGATAATCGTTTAGAAAACTCAAAGTATCTTGCTGGAGAAAAATATTCTATAGCTGACATCGCAACGTGGCCATGGATTGCTAGACATGAATGGCATGATGTAGGACTTAAAAATTTTAAAAGCCTTTCCAGATGGTATTTAGATATTGCAAGTCGTGATGCTGTTATCAAAGGTTATGACCATTATAATAATGGTTCAGAAATTCCAAAACTTTAATTAAAACTTCCCTTTTTTATCTGAACCTTTATAAAAAATTTCCTGAAGATTATCATTTTCTTGTTTTTTTAATTTAATATCTTTTTCATCAAGTAAATTTTGAGGTCTATCAATTATTTTGTGATAATTAAATTCATCAACTCCCCTTGCAAGCTGAACACCATTTTTACCTAAAACTTGTTTTACATTCGTTCCAATATAACTCTGAATTACAAAACCTATTCTTCGATCATTACTTTTGTTAAGTTCTGAGCCGTGAACAACAGTTGGATGATGAAGAGACATTTGTCCAGCCTCTAAAATAAGAGAAGTTGTCTTTTCTTTTGGTACATTCTTAACTGTTTGACCTCTAGTTAATAAATTACCCTCATTAAATTTCTGATCATGTTCTTTTAATTTATCTTTGTGAGAACCTGACCACATCCTCATACATCCATTTTTTTCATTTGAGTCAGTTATTGCAACCCAAGCAGTTACCCAATTGAGTGGTTCTAAGCCAATATATTTAGCATCCTGATGATAGCTAACAAATCCTTGTTCATTAGGATTTTTAATAAATAAAGTTGTTCCACAAACAAGTATATTTTCACCAATCAAACTTTGAACTGCGTCTAAAATTTTTGAATTGTGTGTAACTTCATCTAACAATGGTGAAATTAAATGAGCATTATATCTACCTGATTTTTCTAATTCGCCAGGTATTTTGTTTTCAATTAACTCAATTTCATTTCTAATTTCTTTTGCCTTTTCTTTTGAGAAAATATTTATTGGTGAAACAAACCCTTCATTTTCATACTGTTTGAGTTGATTTGAGGAAAGATAAGACATATTATTTTAAAACTTTATATGAGCACAAGAATTTCTTCAATAATTTAACTTTATTAAGTGTATGTCAGAAGTATATAAAATAGGAATTTCAGATAAAAATAATCAAAAAATTAAAGAGGTAAATTCAATAAATGTTTTGGCTAATCAAGGCGTATTAGGAGATAGACACTTTAAGGAATTTAATGACCCATATAATCAACTGTCACTAATTGAGTCAGAAAATATTGATTACTATAACAAGAAATTTGGACTAAATATTGCATACATAGATTTTAGGAGAAATATTATTACCAAAGGTATTCAATTAAATAGTCTAGTTGGTAAAAAATTGAAAATTGGCAAAGTAGAGTTGGAAGTTATTGATTTATGTCGTCCATGTAGACACTTATCAGAAATTTTAAACCAAGATAATATAATAAAAGAATTTTTAAGAAGAGGTGGATTGAGATGTCAAATTCTATCCTCTTCAAGTATAAAGTTAGGTGATAAAATAAAGGTTTTAGATTAATTCATAGAACTTAAAAGCCTCATTAATGAGCTTATAATTCCATAACCTGATAACTCTATAGCAAGTATTATTATAACTATTAAAACAAATTTTTTATTCATCTAGTAAATACAAATATTAATAAAAGGATCCAAAAAAAAGCATAATAAAAATAAATATATTTTTTGGTAAAATTATAAGTGATTGGGTTATGGATTGGTTTTTTTTTTTTTCTTTTTTTAGTCATCAGCATGAACCTTTTCATTTTTTTCATGTTTTTCTTGAGCAGCAATTGTATATTTTGCAACTGGTCTGGCCATTAACCTTTTAAGACCAATAGGTTCAGCTGTATCTAAACAATAACCATAAGTATCATCTTTAATTCTTACCAAAGCTTTATCAATTTCTGAAATTAATTTGATTTGTCTATTTATAGCTTTCATTTCAACATTCTTGTCAGTGTAAGAACTTGCTTGATCTACTATATCTGCAGAAATACTATTATCATCCATACTTCCATTATAAAGAGCCTCATTATTTGCTTTAACTAATTCCTTTTTCCATTCTTGTAATTTTATTTTAAAAAAAACCCTGTGTTTTTCACACATATATTTTTCAGTGTCTTTTGGAATATAAGTTTTAGATATTTTTATTGGTCCTTTATTAATTTCTTTTTGTTTGCTAATAACCTTTGGCTTAGGTTTAGATATAGGTTTTGGCTTAATTTTTTTAATTTTTTTTTTAATTTTACTGGTTTTAGGCATACTTATAAATTGAGTTCGAGGGAGTATATTCAGCAAATTAGGGGTGTCAAGCAAGCTTAATTATTGTAAATATTTATTAATGAATGCTTTAAATAGAAATATAAATAATATTTTTCTTATTTTTGTTTTTTCTCATTTAATAATTTGGACATTAGTTCCGACACTAACAAATCATAATTTACCTTTAGACGTAATAGAAGCATTAGCTTGGGGAAGTAACTTAGATTGGGGTTTTAACAAACATCCTCCAGGAAGTGCCTTCTTTCCTGAAGTTTTTTTTCAAATTTTTGGTTCTCAAGACTGGGCTTTCTACTTATTAAGTCAAATTTTTGTTTTAGTAACATTCATTTTTGTATTTAAACTTGCTAATGAAATTTTTAAAAATGTGAAATTAAGTCTTATTTCTGTGTTATTGCTAGAATCCATTTACTTTTATAATTTTACCACACCAGAGTTTAACGTAAATGTTTGCCAACTGCCTTTTTGGTCATTAGTTGTTTATTATTCTTGGAAAGTGTTTGATCAAAGAGAGATTAAATTTTTAGATTGTTTTTTAATTGGATTGTTTGCTGCAATAGGTTTTTACTCAAAATATCTTTTCATTTATATTTTGATATCAATAGTTTTATTATTTACTTATTTGATTTTTATCAAAAAATTAAAAAAGTTTGATTTTAAATATTTAATTATTTTAGAAGTATTTATAGTTTTATTAGTGCCTCATTTTATCTGGCTATATAATAATGATTTTATTACAATCACATATGGTTTAAAACGAGCAGGTTTAGATGAGTTTAGCTTCTTAGATCATCTTAAATACCCATCTATTTTTTTACTTAAACAAATAGGAATATTAATTCCTTTTTTCTTTTTAATCTGGTTACTAATTAAAAAAATTAAATTTAAGACAAATATAAAAGATAAAAAGCTTCTCTTTTTAATATCAATAAATATTTTACCTATTGTTTTGATATTTATTACTTCAGTTTTTACTGGTTCAAAAATTAGATCAATGTGGATGACACCCTTCTACTCTTTTTTTGGAGTTTTATTTATTTATGTATTTCAGTCTCAAATAAATTTAAAAAAGATTAACTCTTTTTTATATGGTTTTTTATTTCTCTTTTTTTTATCACCTATTATTTACACATATATTTCGATATCTCAAACAGACAAGCGTACAGACTATCCTGGAAAAGATATTGCTTCCAAAGTTCAGATTACTTGGAATAAAAATTTCGATAAAGAAATTGAATTTGTAACAGGAAATGAATGGAAGGCTGGAAATCTATCTTATCACTTAAAATCTAGACCTAAGTGGGAAGGCTATAAAAATGACAATCTGCTAAATGAATCATCCCAATTTATTTGCATAGATGATGTTTGTTTAGGCAGATATTAAATTAGGAGTTAAACTGTAAATATGAAAATCAAAATTTTAATTCCTGTTTATAATGATTGGCAATCTACTAACAGGTTAGTAAATGAAATTAACGACTTATCAATAAATCCTGAGTTTAAAATTTCTATTATAATAATTAATGACGCCTCCAATCATGATCGCCTTGAAGATAATAAAGATCTAGAAAATATTCATTCTTTTAAAATTATAAATATGAAAAGAAACCAAGGCCACGCAAGATGTATAGCCACTGGTTTAAAATACATAAATGAAAAAGAAGATTTTGATTATGTTATTCCAATGGATGGAGATGGCGAAGATAGACCAGAAGAAATTAAGGAATTTATTAATAAGATTAAAGACTCCAATGGCAAACCAATAGTTGGTTTACGAGTAAAAAGATCTGAGGGTCTAATATTTAAAATTTGTTACCAAATACATAAACTAATAACCTTAACATTTACTGGTAAATCAATTAAATTTGGTAACTTTACTTGTTTACCAAAAGTAACTGTTGAAAAATTGATCAATGAAAAAGCAACTTGGAATAGTTTTTCAGGCTCCCTAACCAAAATTGAAAATGATTTATTGTCAACACCTTCTATAAGAGGACCCAGGTATTTTGGTCCTTCTAAAATGAGCTTTTATAATCTCATAAAACATTCACTTTCAATTATTAGTGTTTTTAGAAAAACTTTTTTAATTCGTTCAGCTTTGTTTATAATTTTATACATTCTTTTTATTAAGAGTAATGCTTCTGTGATAACAGCAATTCCATTAGTATTTTTACTTGTAGCTGTTTATTCAATTTCAAACTTAGCTTTAAGGGAAAATATGGATGAGTTTGATAAATCATTAGAAAACATTAGTAATATCGATACATTAAAATAGATAATGAAAAAAATTTTTGCAATTTTAACACTTAGCTTATTAGTTTCAAATAATCTATTTGCCGAGAGTTTTAAAATTAATAAGTTTAATTTTTGGCTTTATGAAAATGGACATCATCAATATTTAAACATTAAAGAAAACCCAGTATGCAAAGAAGAACCAAAATATAGTAATCTTTGGTATTATAATAAATGTGATAAATTTCAAGGATCTAACAATCTAGATATCAAAATAAAAAATAAAGCATTATCAGCTACTAATATTGCCTATGATTCGAACCCGAACAGAGATACGCTAATTTATTATTTATGGAAATACTCATATAGAGATAGAGGCCAACATTTAAAAGAGTTTAAAGCTATAAATAATTCCTACGATTTTAAATTCAACTTAATTGAAGATAAATTTATAAAAAAGCAAATGAAAACTAAAGGTATCCTTAGTTATTTGTATTACCAAGATGGTAAAGTATTAATTGACGAATTTTCTCCTAAAGAAAGACTGGGAGAGTTTTTAAATAATGAGACAAAATTTTATTCAATGTCAATGGGTAAGTCAGTAACTTCTTATATGCTGGGTCATGCGATATGTGAGGGCTATATTGAGGGAGTTGATGCAAGAGTAAATGACTGGCCTGTAATAAAAGATTCACTTTATCATGATCAAAAATTAATTAATTTTTTAAATATGAATACTGGTGATCAAAAATATGTTAATGAATACAATGGTAAAGTCACTACATTAGGCGCGTATGAAGACGAAGATATTGAAACAACTATGCGCTTACACTTTAGAAACAAAAATACAAAAAAATCTAAGGAAATTTATAATTATAATGGATTTGTTACTCAATTAATTTTGAATTATATAAAATTTAAAACTGGTGAAGATTATGACAAATTTTATAGCAAGATTTTCAATGACAAAATAAAGATCAAACATAGCATTCGTTATGGTTTTACTAGTCATCAAGAAGAAAATGGAAATGGACATCCCAACATAATGGCAACAAGATTTGACTATCTTAGAATTGCAAAAGCTATAATGGACGATTATCAGAGTGATACTTGTGTTGGAAAATATTTAAAAGAAATTTATAAAAAAAGAATTACTAAAGATTGGACTACAGAAAAAACCGAGCCTGCATTTAATCGTTCTAAAACTTATGCGGGTCAATTTCATATGGATTATCCAGGATTAGAAGGTAAAATTATCTTTGGTATGAATGGATATGGTGGAAACGCTATTCTAATTGATATGGAAAATTCAAGAATAATAGTTCTTAATTCGCTTCATTATAATAATACCAAATATAAATATAATCATAAAAAAATTTTATTTGATGTAATAAAAAAAGGTAAACAAATAAATTAAAAATACCAATTGATAAAAAAAACTATTTCAATTTTTGTCTTAAGTTTATTATGGAGCAATTTAAGTTTTGCTGGCGTTGAAGAAGTTTTAAAAGAAATAAAAAAAAACAAAGATATTGCTCAAGGCTTCAATAAAGTAATAGATAGAGGAGAAGATAATAAAACTAATAATTGGAGAGTAACAAATAAAAAAATTTTAGAATCAGATAAAAATTCTAGAGAACATGTTGTTAAAATAGTCAGTAAATCTGAAAATCATCCAGTTCGATTTGGCAAACAATCATTGAGGTTTGAAGTCAGAGATGGAAATGGATGGGGCTGGGACTCGAGAAATAATAGAGAAAGAGTCGAGCTTTTAATATGCTGCGTTAACAGAAAAACTACCTGGTCTTCTTGGTCATTGTATCTACCAAATGATTATAAGATAATTTTTCCTGCTAAAACAATGTTAGCACAATTTCATAATGATGGTGATTTTCCTCCCGCTTTTGCTTTTGAAAATCAATCTGATCCTAGAAAAGAAGAGGGTGGAGGCTATTGGATTGAGGTTGATGAATACGTTGGTGGAGATAATACGCCAAAAAAATTACTTGATAAAACTGAAATGTTCGGAAAGTGGAATGATATTTTAGTTAATGCAAAGTGGACACATAAGAAAGACGGTTTTTTTAAAATTTGGATTAATGGAAAATTGAAATATCACTGGAAAGGAAAAACTCAGCACAAGGGAGAACGAACAGAATTTCATGTTGGTGTGTATAGATCATTTATAAATAGAACACCTGGACCAGATGCAACTCAAATAGCTTATTATGATGAGATAAGAATAGCAAAGTCATGCAAAAAACTTAAATTAGAAGACCTAGGTTATTCTTGTGAGGAAATTGAAAATCAAAATTAAAAATTTAAATTTTTATTCTTGGTAACGAATAAAAGTCTGCTGTATCTATTTTAGAAGAGTATTGTCTTCGCATATTCCATTTTTTTTGAACTCCTGCACTTGCAAGGCTTAAAGTAGATCTGCCGTATCTATAATTAGTATTATCAATTGATCGCATTAAACTATTTATCTTTTCATCTTTTTCAGATGAAAATAAATTTTTTCTACCATCATCATTACGTAATCCTGTCAACATGACACCTGCTTTTTGATATTGATAACCATTTTTAAAAATCTTTTCTAAAATAGAAACTGCAGTCTTAACAGTTTCAATACTATTATTTGTTGCAATTGGAAAATCAATTGTCTTTGCATTTGAATAATAACCAAAGTCTCTTTGAAAGGGACTAGTTCTAACAAAGACAGTAATTGCTTTAGCAACTAATGACTCTGATCTTATTTTTTCAGAGGCATTCAAACAATAGTTTGCAACTGCTTCTTTTAATTCTTGAAATTTTTCAATTCTTTTTCCAAATGATCTTGAGACAACACAACTCTTTCTTTTAGCTTGTTTTGTTTCTAAATTAATACAAGGAATACCTCTAAGTTCCATTGCTGTTCTTGAACCTAAAACGTTAGAAGATTTCTTAATCCAAGTGTTAGATTTATTCTTTAGTTGTTTAGCATTATAAATTCCGTTTTTTTGATAAAATTTGGTAAGTTGTCTACCAACGCCCCATACATCGTTGATTTCTACTTTTTCTAAAATAGGATCTAAATTTTCTATTCCAATTAAACTTGTAACACCCGATTGTTTTTTCTTTGCAATGTGATTTGCAACTTTGCTTAAAGTTTTTGTTTTAGCAATGCCAATACTTGTTGGAATACCAGTCCACTGCAAAACAGTGTCTCTAATTTCTTTTCCAACTTTTTCTACTTCTGTGTCTGGAAAATTTGATAAATCTATAAATGCTTCATCAATTGAATATACTTCTATTTCTTCATTAAATCTTTTAAGAGTTCTCATTACTCTTCTAGATAAATCTCCATATAAAGAATAATTTGATGAAAAAACTTCAACTTTGTTTTTAACAATGATATCTTTGGCTTTAAAATAAGGTTCACCCATTTTAATTCCTAAAGCTTTTGCTTCATTAGATCTTGAAATAATACAACCGTCATTATTTGATAAAACTACAACAGGCTTTTTTCTTATTCTTGGATTAAATAGTCTTTCACAAGAAACGTAGAAAGAATTACAATCTACTAAAGCTAATTTTCTAGTACGTTGAATGGATGACATAAGTTACAACCCCCCAAATAAAAACATCTTCTTCTTCGTTAATTAAAATTCTTTCAGAAAAATCTTTAGAGCCAGAAGTTAGAAATTTTTTATCTTTTTCCTGAACTAAAGTTTTAACGACAAGTTCATCATGAACATTTGCAATAACTGTTGAAAAATTTTTAGGCTTTAAACTTTTATCAACAACCAACAAGTCTCCATCATTAATCCCAACATCCACCATAGATTTTCCTTGAACTCTAATAATGAAAGTGGCTGGAACATTTCTGATTAAATGCATATTTAGATCGATATCTTCTTCGATATAATCAGTGGCAGGTGATGGAAAACCAGCGCCAGCTTTATGTAGGTAATAGGGAATAGTTAGTTTCATGTTCTTGTTTTGTTCTTATTTATAAAGCATTTATACAATACACGCAAGAGGTTGTATTTTGAGTCTGTAACTGAATCAAAAGTGAATCAAAACGTGAACATCAAAACCACATTTTGTATGCTTGTGGATAACTTCAACCAGAGATAGTTTGAATGTAATAGAATGAAAAAAATTTCAGTAATTATTTTAGTAAGCCTTTTTTATTGCCATACAGCTTTTTCTGAGAAACTGCCAAACGATGTTGTATCGGGAAGTAAGTTTAAAAAAAGTTTAACTGGAAATTATTATAAAAAGTACGGAATGCAAGTTGTTGATAAAAAAGATGGTCATCCTGTACGTGCTGGTGAAAAATCAATAAGGTTTGAAGTTAGAGCTGGTGATTGTGGAAAAGATAAGGATGGAGGATGGAATGATTGTAAGAAAGATAGAGAAAGGCATGAGTTAAGCGCAAGATACAGAGTTAGTAAAGGAGAGAGGTGGTATGCATGGTCAATTTATCTACCTGAAGATTTTATTAATGTTTATCCTGTTTCAACAATGTTAGGACAATTTCATCAAGAAAAAAAACATGTAATTTGGATGTTCAAAAATGGATCAGGTGGTTACTGGATTGAAAATTATGTAAAGGGTTTTACTTCTGAAAAAAGATTTCTTTTATCTAAACAAGAAATGTTGGGAAAATGGAATGATATTTTGGTAAATGTAAATTGGACACACAAAGAAGATGGTTTTTTTAAAGTTTGGGTCAATAATAAATTAGCTTATGACTATAAAGGACAAACAAAATCAAAAGGTGTCAAAACATATTATAAGTTTGGAATTTACAGATCTTGGATAAGTAAGTATAAAAGTTATCACAAAGGAAAAGAGGTACCAACCCAAGTAGTTTATTTTGATGAAGTAAGAGCTGGAAAAACTAAAGAAAAGGTAATAGGTAATTTTAAATGAAGAAATTAACATGTCATTGTGGTGCTATTGAAGCAGAAATTAATTTAGATGGAGATTTAGCCAAAGTAATTAAATGTAATTGTTCTATTTGTAAAAGAAAAGGAGCGATTATGTCGATGGTAAAAAATGAAGATTTTAAAATTGTAAAAGGTGAAGATAAATTAAAACTTTATCAATTTCATTCTAAGGTTGCTAAGCATTATTTTTGCTCTAATTGTGGAATTTATACTCATCACAACCCAAGGATCAATCCAGCTATGACAGGATTTAATGTAGGATGTATTGATGAAATAAATAGTTTTGAAATTAAAGATGTCCCCGTCAATGATGGTCAAAATCACCCTTTAGATAAAAAATAATTCTTATGCAACATTTTAATTTATGCTTTGGAAAAGTAAAAAAAGATTGTTTTAAGTTTATTAAATCTCAAGAGACAAAAACTGATAAATTTAGAAACAAAGAAAAAATGATAAAGTCATTTTTAATTCCATTATGCTTTTGGATTAACAGAAAATCTAATAAAAATAAGCCATTTTTTGTAGGTCTGGCAGGCGGGCAAGGTACCGGCAAAACAACAATTAGTAATTTAATTAAGATAATTTTAATTAAATACTTTAAATTAAAAGTCTTTAGAATTTCAATAGACGACTTTTATAAAACTAGAAAAGAAAGAGTAAGTTTATCAAAGCGAATTCATCCTATGCTTTTAACAAGAGGTGTTCCTGGTACCCACGATATAAATATGATGCTGAGTTTCTTTAGGAAAGTAAAAAGTAAAAATTTTAAAAGATTAAAAATTCCAAATTTTAATAAGGCGATTGATGACAGATTTAAAAAAAAAAATTGGTATAATTTGACTGATAAGCCAGATGTTATTATTTTTGAAGGATGGTGCGTTGGTGCAAAAGCAGAAAAAAATAATTCTTTAAAGAAAATAATTAATTCAATGGAAAAAACAAAAGATCAAAAGCAAATTTGGAGAAAATATGTTAACCAACAATTGAAATTAAAGTATAAAAACTTATATTCACAACTTAATTGTTTAATTTATTTAAAAGCAAAGAATTTTAAATTGCTTCAAAAATGGAGATTGAAACAAGAACTTAAACTTTGGTTAAATATTAAAAGAAAATCAAACTTAAAAATTATGAGTAAAGAAGATTTAATTAGCTTTATGCAAACTTATCAAAGAATTACACAAAATATGTTTAAATACATGCCAAAATATGCTTCAATTATTTTTAATTTAGATAATACTCATCAAATAAAATCTGCAACATATAAAAGCAAATGAAAAAATTTTTTATAATTACACTAAGTTATTTATTTTTCCTTTCAAATGTAAGTGCTGAAACTTTTACTTCTGCTTTAAAAAAAGCTTACAACGATAACCCAGAATTAAATGCTGAAAGAGAAAATTTAAATATTTCAGAGCAAGAGCTGAATATTTCAAAAGGCTCATATCTTCCTACTGTAACTTTAAGCGGTAGTAAAAGTGAAGAAGAAACAGATAAATTAACTAAACGTGATGGATCTAATGCTTCAATTACCAATGTAGACCCAACTGTTAAATCAATAACAATTGAACAAACATTATTAGATTTTGGTAGAGGTGCAGAATTAGCGAAAAGTAAGATAGGAATAGATTTAGCAAATGCAAAACTTTTGAAAAAAGAGCAGGAAATTTTATATAAATCTATTCAGGCTTACACAGGACTAGTGGCGGCAAATGAAAAACTTAAAATTAATAAATCCAATGTTAATTTATTAGATCGTCAAGTTGAGACAGATAGAATTAGGCTCGAGAGAGGAAATATATCTTTATCTGATGTTGCTCAATCAGAATCTTCACTAGCGGGTGCTCAAGCAAAATTGATACAGGCTGAAAATGATTTTTTAACTAGCAAACTTAATTATGAAAATGTTATTGGAAAATTAAATGATCCGGAGTTATTGGACAAGTCTTCAATTATAGATGTTGTATTGCCAAATGAATTAAATTCTGCAATAGAAATATCAAAAAAAAGCAATCCTGACCTAATTATAGCTCAATTAGAGTATGAACAATCAAAAAAAGACACAACAAGTGCCAGATCTGATTTAGCACCATCTGCTACATTATCATTTGATAGATCAAAAACTGATGACTTAAGTGCAACTTATGACGAAAGAGAAAAAGATACTTTAAAAGCAACAGTCACTTGGCCTTTTTTTTCTGGTGGAAAGAATATTGCCTCTTTAAGAAAAAATCAAAGTCTTGAATTACAAAAAAATTTATTACTTGATAATATGAATACAAAAAATCAAACAGATGTTGCAAGTGCTTGGTCAAATTATCAATCTAACAAAAGTCTATTGAATTCTGTTAAAGCTCAAGTTAATGCAGCTGAAATAGCAAATGAAGGAATAGTTGCTGAATATAATAGTGGGTCAGACAGAACCACATTGGAAGTCATTCAATCCAATTCGTTATTACTAAATGCTCAAATTTCACTAACTGATTCTGAAAGAAATTTCATTCTTTCAAAATTTAATCTTCTTAAATCTGTTGGATTATTGAATAGTAACTACTTAAAAATTAAGTAAAATAAGGCTTTTTAAGCCATATTAATTAAATCTTGCAAATGAGAACAAAAGTAGTACATAATAATTATATGATTCGAGTGTTAATAATTAATAAAAAAAGAGGCTTAAATGACAAAAAATAATTTAAAGGTAGTTAAATCTACTAAAGATCAAGAAATGGATATTAAAGAAAAGAACAAAGCATTAGATGCTGCGATCAGCCAGATAACTGACAACTTCGGAAAAGGCTCAGTTATGAAGCTAGGTGAGAAAAGAGCTATGGATATTGAGTCAATATCTACAGGATCTTTAAGTTTAGATTTAGCTTTAGGAATAGGTGGATTACCTAAAGGAAGAATTGTAGAGGTTTATGGCCCAGAGTCTTCTGGAAAAACAACATTAGCATTACAAGTAGTTGCTGAAGCTCAAAAGGCTGGTGGCATTTGTGCCTTTGTTGATGCAGAGCATGCGTTAGACCCAGTTTATGCAAAAAAATTAGGTGTGAACACTGAAGAGCTTTTAATTTCTCAGCCAGACGCGGGTGAACAAGCTTTAGAAATAGCTGATACGCTAGTAAAATCAGGGTCTATTTCAGTTATCGTAATTGACTCAGTTGCCGCTTTAACTCCAAAAGCTGAAATTGAAGGTGAAATGGGTGACCATCACGTAGGTCTTCAATCAAGATTAATGAGTCAGGCTTTAAGAAAATTAACTGGTTCAATTTCAAATACGAACACAATGATGATTTTCATTAACCAAATCAGAATGAAAATTGGAGTAATGTTTGGAAGTCCTGAAACTACATCAGGTGGAAATGCACTTAAGTTTTATTCATCTGTAAGAATGGACATTAGAAGAATTGGTGCCATCAAAGATAAAGATGAAATTATTGGTAACTCTACAAGAGTAAAAGTAGTTAAGAATAAAGTTGCACCACCGTTCAAAGTTGTTGAATTTGACTTGATGTATGGAAAAGGAATTAGCAAAATGGGTGAATTAGTAGACCTAGGAGCTAAAGCCGATATTATTGAAAAATCAGGAGCATGGTATGCTTATAAAGGTGAAAAAATAGGACAAGGAAGGGAAAATGCCAAAGTCTATTTAGCTCAAAACCCTCAAGTTGCTGCAGAGATTGAAATGGCAATTAGAGAAAAAGCAGGTGTGATTTCTAAAAAAATTGAGGGAAATCCATTAAGTCCTGAAAAAATTGAAAAAGAGAAGAAAGTAGCTGAAAAAGAAGAAGCAGATAAAGAAGCTACTCCCCCTAAGAAGAACTAGAATTAAAGGTCATCTTTAAATTATAAAGGCGCTTATTTTAAGCGCCTTTACCCCCTTAGCACCACCTAGACATAGAACAAAAAAGCTGTATTTTAAAAATATGGCTCAAAAATCATTAAATCAGATAAGAGAAACATTCTTAAAATACTTTGAGAAAAATGATCATAAGATCGTAGAGTCTAGTAATTTAGTTCCAAACAACGACCCAACATTGATGTTTGCGAATTCTGGAATGGTTCAGTTTAAAAATGTATTTACTGGTTTAGAAAAAAGAGATTATCAAAGGGCAACCACCTCACAAAAATGTGTTAGAGCAGGTGGTAAACATAATGATTTAGAAAACGTTGGTTATACACCTCGACACCATACTTTCTTTGAAATGCTTGGAAACTTTTCTTTTGGAGATTATTTTAAAGAAAGAGGAATTGAGCTTGCATGGAATTTAATTACTAAAGATTTTGGTCTAGATAAAAATAGAATTTATGTAACTGTTTTTCATGAAGATGATGAAGCCTTCAATTTTTGGAAGAAAATAGCGGGTTTTAGCGATGATAGAATAATTAGAATTTCAACATCAGATAACTTTTGGTCAATGGGGGAAACAGGACCTTGTGGACCTTGTTCAGAAATATTTTATGATCACGGAGATCATTTAAAAGGTGGTTTGCCAGGAACTAAAGATCAAGATGGAGATCGTTTTATTGAAATTTGGAACTTAGTTTTTATGCAATACGAGCAAATTTCAAAAGATAAAAGAATAGATTTACCAAAACCGTCAGTTGATACAGGTATGGGTTTAGAAAGAATAGCAGCATTACTTCAGGGAACACATGATAATTATGAAACAGATCATTTTAAAAAATTAATTCAATCGACTTCAGATATTGTTAAAAAAAAACCAGACCAAAAAAATCTTTCAAGCTTTAGAGTTATTGCCGATCATTTAAGAGCAAGCTCATTTTTAATTGCTGAAGGAGTTTTGCCATCTAACGAGGGTAGAGGTTATGTTCTAAGAAGAATAATGAGAAGAGGTATGAGGCACTCTCATTTACTTGGATCCAAAGAACCAGTTTTTTATAACTTGTTTGAAACACTTAAAAATGAAATGTCAGGTAATTATCCAGAATTAAAAAGAGCAGAGTCTTTAATAAAAGAAACTCTTAGAATGGAAGAAGAAAAATTTTTAATACTTTTAGATCGAGGGATAAAAATTTTAAATGATGAGATATCCAAAATAGATAAAGTACTCTCTGGAGATGTTGCGTTCAAATTGTATGATACTTACGGTTTTCCTTTAGATCTTACAGAAGATATTTTAAAAAATAAGTCTCTATCAATTGATACAAAAAAATTTCAATCTTTAATGAAAGAAAGTAAAGAGCTTGCAAAGAAAAATTGGAAAGGTTCTGGGGATGCTGCAGTTGAGGATATTTGGTTTAGTATAAGGGATAAGTTAGGTGCTACAGAATTTTTGGGCTATGAAACAGATCAGGCTGAGGGAGTTATCCTGTCTTTACTTAAAGATAATAAAGAAATTGAAGAATTAAAATTAAATGATGAAGGAATGATTATAACAAATCAGACTCCTTTTTATGGAGAGTCAGGTGGTCAAGTTGGTGACGCAGGAGAAATTATTTCTGGAGACTTTAAGTTTGAAGTCATCGATGTTCAGAAAAAATTGGGAGATCTTTTTATTCATTATGGAAAAGTAATTAGTGGTTCAATCAAGTTGAATGAAAATGTAGAAATGAAAATAGATGAAAAAAGAAGAAATAATACAAGAGCGTATCACTCAGCTACACATTTATTACATGAATCATTAAGAAGAGTTTTAGGTACACATGTTACACAGAAAGGTTCATTAGTAGAGCCTACTAGACTAAGATTTGATTTTAGTCATATGAAGCCAATTTCGAATGATGATGTTGAAAAAATAGAAACCTTTGTTAATTCAATGGTAGCAAAGAAAACAGAGGTAAGAACTAGACTAATGACACCTGACGAAGCTGTTGAAAATGGTGCGTTAGCATTATTTGGTGAAAAATATGGCGAAGAAGTAAGAGTTCTCTCAATGGGTGATGATAATGGAAAATATTTTTCTACTGAATTATGTGGAGGAACTCATGTTAAAAATACTGGAGATATAGGTAAATTTAAAATAGTTAGCCAATCCTCGATTGCAGCAGGTGTTAGAAGAATAGAGGCCTTAAGAGATAAACAATTAGATATTTTTTTAAAAAATAAAGAAAAATTATCAAATCTATCTTTAGAAAAAAATGATGAAGTGATTAAAGATTTATCTAAACAGATAATTGATTTGGGAGGTAAACCATCTTTAGATCATTCAGATCAAAAATTATTGATTAAAAATTTAACTAAACAGCTTGATACTTTATTAGTTAAATCAATTCTTAATGATAAAACAAAAAATAAGATTAGCGATGAAGAAATAAAAGGAATAAAAATAAGATTTCAAAACGTTGAAGGTCTTCCATCAAAAGAATTAAGAAAATTAGTTGATGATGGTAAAAAAGAATTAAAAGATGGAATAGTTATTGTTTTTGCAAGCAAAGATGACAAGGTAGGAATTGCTGTTGGTGTAACTAGTAAATTAACTGAAAAATACGATTCAGTTAAATTTGTTAAAATTAGCTCTGAAATTATAGGTGGTCAAGGTGGGGGAGGTAGAAAAGACTTTGCACAAGCTGGGGGTCAAAATAAGAATAAAATTGATGAAGCTTTTAAAAAACTAAGAGATTTAATTTAGTTTCTTTTTTAAATTATTGTCAATTACATCTAAAAACTGGTTTGTTGTAAGATATTTGCTTGATGGTCCTATCAAAATTGCAAGATCTTTTGTCATCGAGCCGCTTTCAACACAATTAATACAAACTTGTTCAATTGTTTTTGCAAATTTAATTAGCTTTTCATTATTGTCTAATTTTCCTCGGTGAGCCAAACCTCGCGTCCAGGCAAATATTGAGGCTATAGGATTAGTTGAAGTTTCCTTACCTTCTTGATGCATTCTAAAGTGCCTTGTCACAGTTCCATGAGCTGCTTCTGCCTCCATTATTTTTCCATCTGGAGTTAATAATGTGCTAGTCATTAAACCAAGTGAACCATATCCTTGAGCCATTGTATCAGACTGGACATCACCATCATAATTTTTACAAGCCCAAATATATTTACCACTCCACTTCATTGCACACGCCACCATGTCATCAATTAATCTATGTTCATAAGTAATTTTGGCTTCTTCAAATTTTTTTTTAAACTCTTTATTAAATATATCTTCAAATATATCTTTAAATCTTCCATCATATTTTTTCAAAATAGTATTCTTGGTTGATAAGTAGACTGGCCATTTTTTAATTAAGCCATAACTGAAACAAGATCTTGCAAAGTCCTCAATTGATCTATCTAAATTGTACATTGAGAGCGCAACACCTGGACCTGTAAAATTAAAAACCTCATATTTAATTTCATCTTTACCATCTTCTGATGTCCATTTAATTTCCATTTTTCCTTTTCCAGGAACTTTAAAATCAGTTGCTCTGTATTGATCACCAAAAGCATGTCTTCCAATTACTACGGGGTCTGACCAAGAAGGAACTAATTTTGGAATATTTGAACAAATTATTGGTTCTCTAAAAACGGTTCCTCCAATTATATTTCTTATAGTTCCATTAGGTGATCTCCACATTTTTTTTAAATTAAATTCTTCTACTCTAGCTTCATCTGGAGTTATGGTTGCACATTTAATACCAACACCAATTTTTTTTATAGCATTAGCCGAGTCTATTGTAATTTGATCATCCGTATTATCCCTGCTTTTCATTCCCAAATCGTAGTATTCAATACCCAGATCAAGATAAGGTAGGATTAATTTATTCTTAATAAATTCCCAGATTATTCTGGTCATTTCATCGCCATCTAACTCTACTACTGGGTTTTTAACGCTAATTTTGCTCACTTATATTTATCTTATTAATTGAATTTCGTGATTTTATATACATATTAATGAAAAATTATCAAATAGAAGAATATGTTAAGTAAAATATTTCCAAAAATTCACTCAGAAGGATATAAATTTTTAGTAATAGCCGCAATCATCACCATAGTGTTTTATAGCTTTAGTGATTTTTTAGGCTTAATAGGTTTAGTTCTAACTATTTGGGTTTATTATTTCTTTAGAGATCCTGAAAGAGTGATCATAGAAAATGATAACTACCTTGTAAGTCCTGCAGATGGAGAAATAATAAAAGTTGAAGAAGTTGATGGTCCTAAAGAACTTGGTTTTGAAAATAGAAAATTTAAGAAGATAAGTATTTTTATGAACGTTTTTGATTGTCATGTTAACAGAACGCCTTGTGCTGGTAAAGTAGAGGAGATTTTGTATAAACCAGGAAAATTTTTTAATGCATCTCTCGATAAAGCTAGCGAAGATAATGAAAGAAATTATTATAAGATTAAAGATCTTCAAAACAATGACGTAGTTGTAGTTCAGATTGCTGGACTAGTAGCTAGAAGAATTGTTTGTGAGACAAACAAGGATCAAGATTTGAAACAAGGTGAAAGAATTGGAATGATAAGATTTGGAAGTAGAGCAGATATATATTATGAAAATTATGAGCCTTTAGTAAAAGTTGGACAAAAAGCTATCTCAGGAGAAACATTACTAGCTAAAAAATAGCATGGAACAGCCAAAAAATAATTTTAAAATTGTTTCAAATAAAAAAACGAGAATGATTTTACCAAATGCCATTACCTTAATTGGTGTCTGTATAGGTTTAACATCTATAAAGTTTGCTATAGATGGTAAATTTGTAATAGCTATAATTGCAATATTGTTTGCAGGTTTGATGGATGCACTAGATGGTAGAATAGCTAGATTGATTAAAGGTACATCAAAAATGGGTAAAGAGCTCGACTCTCTTGGAGATGTAATTAGCTTTGGAGTAGCTCCTGCACTCATAATGTATTTTTGGAATTTACAATATTTAGATAAGTTAGGATGGTTTGTTTGTCTAACTTATGTAGTTTGTGTGGCACTAAGACTTGCAAGATTCAATATTAATTCTGATGAGGAACCATCATGGAAAGATAATTTTTTTGAAGGAATGCCATCTCCTGCAGGAGGAATAATTGTTTTAATGCCTTTAATTTTTAGCTTTAGTGGATTTGGATCATTTTTTACAAAAATAAATTATGATATTGTTGTTCCAGTATTCTTTATTGTAGTTTCAATATTATTAATAAGTACAATTCCGACGTATTCGTTTAAAAAGATAGTTATTCCTAGGTCTTTGACAAAATTTTTATTGTTTGGAATAGTTTTATTTTTTGGTGCTTTGCTCGTTTATACCTTTAAAATTTTAGCAGTAACTTGTTTAATTTATATTTGCTTAATTCCAATAAGCTATTTTCATTATAAAAAAATTAAAAAAGAAAAAAATATCACTTCAGATAAAGATGAAGAGTTAGAAGATATTCTATAGATGAAAAAAAATGTAATTGTTTCTTTAGCTGACGCTAATTATTTCCCTTTATTAGATGAACTAATAAACTCAATTAAAAGATTTAAAGAAAGTAGTGGAGTTGCAATCTGTATTTTGGATGCTGGATTAACTAAAGAACAAAAAGAAAAATTATCAAATAAAGTTGATGAAATTAAATCTGCTGAATGGGACATAGATGTTCCAACTTCAAAAGTTAAAGGAAAAGAATGGTTAAAAAGCCAAGTATCAAGAGCATTCTTGCCAAAATATTTTCCTGATTATGAGAAGTATCTGTGGATAGATTGTGATGCTTGGGTAAATGATTGGAATTGTTTAGAACTGTATTTCAAGGCATGTAATAACGGAAAGCTTGGTATTACACAAACCATTGGACCTGGATATAAAATAACCTCAAAAGTAAATTGGTTAATTGGTAAATTAGCAATTATTAAATCTCAAAATTTTAAACATGCTGTAAAATCAAACATTGGTTACGACAAAGCTAGAAAATTAGCTTTTGCACCTCACATTAATATTGGAGTATTTTCCCTAGAAAAAAACTCTAAAGGATGGAGCTCTTGGCAAAACAACTTGTCAAAAACTTTAAAGGCTGGAAATGTTTTTGGATCTGAAGGACTAGCAATAAATATGTCGGTTTATATCGATGATCTAGAGACAGAGTTTTTACCTTTAAATTGTAATTGGATTACTAGCAATTTACTTCCAAAATATAATGAAGAAAAAAAAACTTTTGTTGAACCCTTTTTACCAAACTATAAAATTGGAATAATGCATCTTGCTGCTGGAATTTGGAAAGATGGAAAAGATATGAGACTAGATAAAAGTGTTGAAATTGAAATCGAGACACTAAAAAATAAAAAGATATTTAAAAGTCTAAGATTTAATAATTAATTGAAAAAAAATAAAATTTCAAAAAATTGGGTTAATAAACAAAGAAGAGATATATATGTTCGTCAATCTAAAGTTGATGGTTATAGGGCTAGATCTGCTTATAAATTAATTGAAATTGATGAGAAGTTTAAGATTTTTAAGGGCGGCATGTGTGTGATCGATATTGGTGCTGCTCCAGGTAGCTGGACTCAATATGCTTCTAAAGTTGTCAAAAATGGAAAAATTATCTCAATAGATTTAAAAGAAATGGAAAAAATTAAAAACAATATTCAAATTAAAGGTGATTTTACAACCCCTTTAATTCAAGATCAGATTAAAAGTTATCTTGATAAAGGGTCAGATGTTGTAATGTCAGATATGGCCGTAAATACTACAGGTATTAAAAATATAGACTCAATTCAAACAGGTGAACTTTGTAAGGAAGCAATGATATTTGCAAAAGATATAATTTTATATAAAGGTTTTTTTATTTCAAAAATATTTATGGGAGGTTCATTTAATGAAATTGTCGCACTAGGAAAAAAACTTTTTAAAGAAGTTAAGGTTTTTAAACCTAAATCTAGTCGAAAAGACTCTAAAGAAAGTTTTATTATTTGTAAAAATCTTAGATAGCCTCTTTAAATTTAAAAGGAATCATATATAAATGATTATGGTTCCTATAAAAGAAGCACTCACCTTTGACGATGTAACTCTAGCACCAAAATATTCTGAAATTCTGCCATCAGATGTTGATACTAGTATAAAATTGACTGAAACTTTAAAACTGAAAATTCCTCTTTTGTCATCGGCTATGGACACAGTTACTGAGAGTAAAATGGCAATTGCTATAGCAAAATCAGGTGGACTTGGAATAATTCATAGAAATCTTGATGTAAAAAAACAAATTTTAGAAATCAAAAAAGTCAAAAAACAAAAATTATTAGTTGGTGCAGCAGTTGGTGCTGGACCTAATGAATTTAAAAGGGCAGAGGCAATTTTAAAAGAAAATATTGATATGATTGTTGTTGATACTGCACATGGCCATACAAAAAAAGTTTCAGAAATAATTAAGTTTATAAAAAAAAACAAAAATAAAAAAACTGCATTATGTGCTGGAAATATTGCAACACCTGAAGCAGCTAAATTTTTACTTAAATTGGGTGTAGATATAATTAAAGTTGGAATTGGACCTGGATCGATCTGTACCACAAGATTGGTTGCTGGAATTGGTGTGCCACAACTCAGTGCAATTTTAAGTGTTAGAAATAGAATTAAAAATAAAAATGTAAAGATCATTTCTGACGGTGGCATTAAATATTCTGGTGATCTTGCAAAAGCTTTCGCTGCCGGTGCTGATGCAGTAATGATAGGATCTTTATTTGCAGGAACAGACGAAACACCAGGTAAATTAATAAAAAGAAATGGTAAATTTTTCAAAAGCTTTAGAGGCATGGGTTCAGTTGGCGCTATGAATAAAGGTTCAGCAGATAGATACTTTCAATCAAAACAAAAAGATATGTCAAAATATGTTCCAGAGGGAGTAGAAGGTTTTGCTAAATATAAAGGCAAAGTTAGCAATATAATTTATAAGTTAATCGGTGGTCTAAGATCGTCAATGGGTTATCTTGGATCTAAGCAAATTAAATATCTTAGAGATAAACCACAATTTGTAAAAATTACAAAGGCTGGTTTTTATGAAAGTATGGTTCATAATGTTGATATAGTTAAAAATGATAATAAATACTAATGAATAAAATATTTAAACTTTCATTATTTTTTTATTTAATTATTAATTTATTTAATACTTTAAATAGTAATGAAAAATTTTTTAATACAGGACTAAAATTTTTTGAAGAAAAAAAATATGATGATGCAAAATTTATGTTTGAAAGAAGTATTGTGTTTAATCCAAAGAATTCAAATTCATATCTATATTTAGCAAAAATCTACAATATTAAAGAAGATCAAAAAAAAGAAGAAAAAAATTTAGAAGCGACATTGCTAATTGAACCTGATAATGAAGAGGCAATTTTAATGTCGATGAAAATTGCTTTAGAAAAGTCCAATTATAAAAAAGTAAAAGACTTATCAAAAACTTTCAAACAAGTTTGTAAAAAACTATGTGATGAAAATAAAGATATTTTAGAGACTCTTGCGAATATAGAACCTAAAAACAATGAGTCTTGATAAAAATTTAAATAAAATCTTGATTATAGATTTTGGCTCTCAATTCACTCAATTAATAGCAAGAAGAATTAGAGAACTTGGTGTATTTTCTGAAATAATAAGTCATAAAAAAATTAAAAACAGAGACATTAATAATTCTATTAAAGGAATTATTTTATCCGGAGGTCCTTTAAATGTTTATGAAATCAGCAAATATTCGTTTGATAAAAGAATAATAGAAAATGGTATACCTATCTTAGGTATTTGCTTCGGTCACCAAATCCTTTCAAAGTTAAATGGTGGCAAAGTAAAACAATCAAAACATAGAGAGTTTGGTTTAGCAAACATAAATAAAAAAAAAGAAAGTCTTATTACTAAAAATTTTTTTAATAAAAAAAGGGTGAGTAAAGTATGGATGAGTCACGCTGATCAAGTCTCTAAATTACCAAAAAATTTTAACGTAATTGCTTCTAGTCGTAACTCAAAGTATGCCATTATTGAAAATAAGACGAAAAGATTTTATGGAGTTCAATTTCATCCTGAAGTTACTCATACCGAAAATGGAAAAAAACTTATTAGTAATTTTATTTTTTTAATATGTGGAATAAAAAAAAATTGGTCCTCTAAGGATCAAAAGATACAATTAATTGAGAGTGTCAGAAATCAAGTAGGAACAAATAAAGTTATTTGCGCTCTTTCTGGCGGAGTCGATAGTAGTGTGGTTGCGCAGTTATTGAATAAAGCTATTGGTAAAAAACTTTATTGCGTGTTTGTTAACACAGGTCTTCTTAGAAAAAATGAAGAAAAACAGGTTCTAGAAACATTTAAAAAGAAATTAAAAATAAATTTAATATATGTAAATGCTGAAAAAGAATTTTTAAAAAAGCTTACTAATATTTCTGATCCAGAAAAAAAGAGAAAAATAATAGGAAATTTGTTTATTAAAATTTTTGAACGTTATGCAAAAAAAATTAAAGATGTAAAGTTTTTGGCACAAGGAACTCTTTATCCTGATCTTATAGAGAGTAAATCAGTCACTGGTAGTCAAACCTCAAAAATTAAATCCCATCATAATGTCGGTGGATTACCAAAAAAAATGAAGCTAAAGCTTGTTGAACCATTAAAATTTTTATTTAAAGATGAGGTTAGAAAATTGGGCCTAGAGCTAAATTTAAGTAGAGATATCATTTCTCGACATCCATTTCCTGGTCCAGGTTTAGCTATTAGAATGCCAGGAGTTATTACGCAGAAAAAGATTAATATTTTGAAAGAAGCAGATTATTACTTTATTCAAGCCTTAAAAGATCATGGACTTTATAATAAAATTTGGCAAGCTTACGCTGCATTGCTGCCTGTTAAGACAGTAGGTGTAATGGGTGATAACAGAACTTATGAATATTTGTGTTTGTTAAGAGCAATTACATCTGAGGATGGAATGACAGCAGATTTTTATGAATTTAAAAAGCCTTTTATCCAAATGATTTCCAATAAAATTGTAAATAGTATTAGAGGAATAAATAGAGTAGTTTATGATATAACATCGAAACCACCGAGCACTATTGAACTAGAGTAGTTAAAAGTAATGAATAGCAAAATCAAAAAAATTCTGAGGAAAAAAAAAAAATCTAAGATAATCTGTTTAACATCATATTCTAAGAATATTGCCGAGGAAGCTGACAAATATGCAGATATAATATTAGTTGGTGATTCCTTAGGGTCAGTTTTATACAACTACAATACTACAAAAAAAGTTACACTAACTAATATGATTGACCACTCAAAGAGTGTTAGACTTGGAGTTAAAAAAAGTTTGATGGTAGTAGATATGCCACACAATTCTTATAAAACAAAAAGTTTAGCTTTAAAAAATGCTAAAAAAATAATTAAAGAAACTAAATGTGATGCAGTAAAATTAGAGGGTGGGAAAAAAATTATAAAACAAATAAAATTTTTAATAAAAAATAAAATCCCTGTAATGGGTCACTTAGGTCTTTTACCTCAAACTAATAAAGGAAAATTTAAGTCCAAAGGTGGAAGTACAAAAGAAAAAAAACAACTCATAAATGAATCTTTATTACTTCAAGATTGTGGAGTATTTTCAATTGTTTTAGAATGTGTAAAAACTTCTCTTGCTAAACAAATTACAGAAAACTTAAAGATACCTACTATTGGGATAGGATCATCAGCTTATTGCGATGGACAAGTTCTTGTAACAGATGACTTAATTGGATTAAACAATACAAAGATAAAATTTGTCAAGAAATTTATCAATATTAAAAAATACGTAAATTTAGGATTTAAAAAATTTTCATCAGAAGTTAAATCAAAAAAATATCCTTTGAAAAAACACTCTTATTAAAAATATTTTTTAAACTGTTCGTTTATTGAAAGAATATCTAAATCTGCAAGTCCACCAATTACTAATTGAATTGCAACTATCAAAATAAAACCTAGGCCAATATAAACAATCCATAAATGTTTTTGAATATAGTTGGCAAGATATGTTGCTAAAGCTCCTGTTAGGATAACAGAAAGCACAAGTCCAAAGATCATAAAACCAAAATTACCTTTAGCAGCACCAACTACTCCAATCACATTATCAAAACTAATCATAATATCTGCAAATAAAACTTTTAAAACACTTTGTATAAAAGAAGGTTCTTTAGACTTTTTGGTTGGTGATTTTGTCTTTTTAATTTCAAAGAGGTCTTTTCTTAAATCATTTACAATCCAAATTAAAAGTAAACCACCTAATATTTTTATAAAGTAGAATTTAAATAAATAAGTAGCAAAAAGTGCAAATATAATCTTGAAAATTAAAGCACCAGCGACGCCCCAATAGATTATTTGTTTTTTATTTTTTGGAATAAAATTTGCCGAAATGACACCAATGATTATCGCATTATCTGCTGTTAAGATAATTGTAATGAAAATAATTTGAGCTAATATGAGTAATTCTTCTAACAAAGCTTGTCCATATTATTAGATAATACTCATAATTCAATTAAAAGTAGTAATATTTTTTTATTGATAAATTTTTCGATACACTATGAAATACCTTAAATAGAAATGGAGGAATGATGAAATTTATTAAATATTTTTTAAGTACTTTAATTTCGTTGATTTTAGCTACCAATGTGGCAATTGCAGAAAAGTGGGACATGGCTCTAGCTTATGGAGCTGGTAATTTTCACTCTGCCAACGCAACAGAATTTGCAAAAAATGTAACGGAAAAAAGTGGAGGAAAATTAACAATTGTAGCTCATCCTGGAGGATCTCTTTTTAAAGGAGGAGAAATTTTTAGAGCTGTTCGAACTGGCCAAGCTCAAATAGGTGAAAGATTTATGTCAGCACTTGGAAAAGAGGATCCGTTATTGGAAATTGACTCTCAACCATTTTTAGCGACATCATACAGCGATGCTTTAAGTTTATATAAAGCTTCTAAAGATGAAATTGTTAAAAGTTTAGACTCTAAAGGTCTTGTATTTTTATACGCAGTTCCGTGGCCTGCTCAAGGTTTATACAGTAAAAAAGAAATTAATTCTGTAGCAGATCTTAAAGGCTTAAAGTTTAGAGCTTACAACTCAGCTACAATTAGAATTGCTGAATTGACTGGTATGGCACCAACAAAAATTGAGGCTGCTGAAATTAGTCAGGCTTTCTCGACTGGTGCAGTTGAAAGTATGATTACATCACCAACAACTGGAAAAAACTCTAAGATTTGGGAGAATGGAGTTAAATATTTTTATGATATTGCAGCTTGGTTTCCAAAGAACATGGTTATAGTTAATAAAGATTCTTGGAATAAGTTAGATAAAGCTACTCAGGACTTAGTTATGAAACAGGCAGCTTTAGCTGAGAGAAAAGGCTGGCAATTATCTAAACAAGGAAATGTTTCTGATAAAAAAGCTTTAGCAAATGCTGGAATGGTAGTTGGTAAAGTTAACTCATCTCTACAATCTCATTTTGAAAAAGTTGGAGCAACAATGGCTAAGGAATGGTCTCAAAAAGCGGGATCAAGAGGAGCTGCTGTTTTATCAGCATATAAATAATTAAAATTTCTAAATTAAGGCCACTTAATAATTCTAAGTGGCCTTAAATCGTTATGCTTAAATCTTTAGATAAGAATTTAAATAAATTATATAAATTTTCAGGATATATCGCTGCAATTTTTTTAATTCTTGTGGCTGTCTTTATTCTTATTGGTATTTCTTCAAGAATATTTGGTTTTTATATTCGAGGTTTAGCAGAATATTCTGGTTATTGTATGGCTTCTGCATCATTCTTTGCTTTAGCATATACTTTTGTTGAAGGTGGACATATTAGAATAACTTTATTTTTAGAAAAATTATCTGGAACAAAAAAAAAATTTATTGAAATATGGTGTTTAAGTTTAGCTAGTTTTTTTTCTGGATTCTTATCATTTTACTTTATTAAGATGTTAATAATATCTTATAAATTCCAAGAAAGAAGTGAAGGAGCAGATGAAATTTTGATATGGATACCGCAAACTAGTTTAGCTATTGGATCTACAATTTTCTTTATAAGCGTTTTGCATCAATTTGTCTTATCAATAAATAAGAATTAAATGCCTGAAATATTTTTAACCATTTTTTTTATTAGTGTTTTATTATTTTTTTTAGGATCTGGAGTATGGGTAGCCTTGAGCATGATAGGAGTGTCTGCAATTGGAATGATGCTTTTTACATCTAGACCTGTAGGTGATGCAATGGCAACAACAATATGGGGAACATCATCTTCATGGACTTTAACCGCTTTACCTTTATTTGTTTGGATGGGAGAAATTTTATTTAGGACAAAATTATCTGAAAATTTATTTAAAGGCTTATCTCCTTGGATGCAAAAGTTACCTGGAGGTTTAATTCATGTAAATGTTGTTGGATGTGCTTTATTTGCAGCAATATCTGGTTCATCTGCAGCAACTGTTGCAACAGTGGGAAAAATGTCAATCCCAGAATTAAGAAAAAGAAAATACCCGGAGAAAATTTTATTAGGTAGCCTAGCTGGTTCAGGAACATTAGGTTTGTTAATACCACCATCAATTATTTTAATTATTTATGGTGTTGCTGTTCAAGAGTCCATCGCAAAACTATTTATTGCAGGGATTATTCCAGGGATAATGATTGCTTTAATATTCATGTCATATGTAATTATTTGGTCTTTAATTAATAAGAAAAAAATGCCTAAAATTTCTGAAAAGTATTCATTTTTAGAAAAAATAAAAAGATCTAAACAACTTTTACCAGTCATAATATTAATTTCAGGCGTGATTGGTTCGATTTATACTGGGATAGCAACAGCAACTGAGGCAGCTTCACTTGGGGTAGTTGGATCTTTAATTTTGTCTTACTTTCAAAAAAGTCTTACTTTAAAAACATTTAAATCTTCTTTATTAGGCGCTACTAAAACATCATGTATGATTGCTTTTATCTTGGCAGGCTCTACATTTTTATCTTTAGCCATGGGCTTTACTGGTTTACCTAGAAATTTAGCTACATGGATTCAGAATATGGATCTTTCCCCCTATGTTCTAATTTTTGTATTGATGATTTTCTATATTATCTTGGGAATGTTTCTTGATGGCATATCTGCTGTAGTATTAACAATGGCAGTCATAGAGCCAATGATACGACAAGCAGGATTTGATATGATTTGGTTTGGTATTTTTTTAGTAATAGTTGTTGAAATGGCTCAGATAACGCCCCCAGTGGGATTCAACTTATTTGTACTTCAAGGAATGGCAAATAAGGATATGGGCTTCATTGCAAAAAGTGCTTTCCCATTATTTCTATTAATGATTTTAGCGGTTATATTAGTAGTAATTTTTCCAGAAATAGCTTTATGGATGCCTGAGCAAATGGTTAAAAATCTAAACTAGTATTTAGATTTTTTTGTACCAGCAATTATTTCTTTTAATTCAAAATATTCTTCACAATTGCATTTTGCTAAAACTTCCAATCTTTTTTTTGCAAGATCAATTCTATTTGTTACAACATAAAGCTCACCTAGATATTCATTGATTCCTATATGGTTTGGATTTAAAGCCAATCCTTGTAAATAATACTTTTCACCATTTTCATAGTCACCAAGTTTTCTAGTTGTAAAACCTAGATAGTTAAGAGTATCTGCTTTATTAGGTTTTTTAGAATTTGACGTGAGTAATAACTTCTGAGCTTTTAGATATTTTTTTTTTGCTTTTTCTATTTTTCCTTTTTTTTCATATTTCTTTGCAGATTTTATATATGAAACTGCCTTTTCATAATTAGTTTTTACTTTAGAAGAACCACCATCACCATCACCACCTGCAGAAAAAGCATGAATAGAATAGAAAATAGTTATTAGTGTAGTAATTAAAATTTTTTTAATCATTAGATAAATTTTTTCATTGTATTTAACGTTTTCAATTTTAGTCTATTATCTAACAGGTTATCTTTAATTGATTTAGCTGTAGCAAGTGAACTTTCATTATCACCATGTATACAGATAGAATCGATTTCACAAGGTATCTGTTTTCCACTGTGACAATTAAGAGCCTGATTTTTTA
>CACDSX010000011.1 GCA_902555655.1 uncultured Pelagibacteraceae bacterium
TCATTTTTAACCTGATTATAACTTTTTTTTATATCATCATTAGTTATATCGATCATATGTAAAAGAGATTTACATCTCTCAATATGTTTTAAAAACTTTATACCAAGTCCAGTACCTTTGTGAGCTCCCTCTATTAAACCAGGAATATCTGCGATAGTGATTTCTTTATTATCATAACTAGCTACACCTAAGTTAGGATTTAAAGTTGTAAATTGATAGCTTGCAATTTTAGGATTTGCATTAGTAATAGCAGCTAATAAACTTGATTTACCTGCGTTTGGCAATCCAATTATTCCAATATCAGCGATTGTTTTTAGTTGAAGCCAAATAGTAAATTCTTCTCCAGGAGTTCCTTTGGTAAATTTTCTTGGAGCTCGATTGGTTGAGCTTTTAAATCTAGTATTTCCAAGCCCACCTTTTCCTCCAGTGGCAGCTACAAATTCCTCACCAATTTTAACAAAATCATAAATTAGAGTTTTATTATCTTCCTCGAAAACCTGGGTTCCTAATGGAACTTTAAGAATTAAATTGTCTCCACTTTTTCCTGTTCGATTTTGACCAGAGCCATTATCTCCTCTTATAGCTTTATGATGTTGCTGATATCTATAATCAATTAGCGTATTTAGATTTCTCTCAGCTTTCAATATTATTGAACCACCATTTCCACCATCACCACCGTCTGGCCCTCCGTATTCAATAAATTTTTCTCTTCGAAAGCTTGGAGATCCATCGCCACCATTTCCAGCTTTTATATAAATTTTTACTTGATCTAAGAATTTCATAATACAACGTTTATTTTAAGTTGTACTATTAATTGGGTTTTACTGAAACAAATGTTCTATCTGATTTAGACTTTTTAAAAACTACTTTACCTTTAACTACAGAAAAAATTGAGTGATCTTTACCCATACCTACATTTTCCCCAGGGAATATTTTTGTACCTCTTTGTCTAACAATAATATTACCAGGTATAACAGTTTCACCACCATATTTCTTTACACCAAGTCTACGGCCAGCACTATCACGACCGTTTCTAGATGATCCACCTGCTTTTTTTGTTGCCATAACTTATTCCTACTTATTTACTTGCTTCTTTCTTAGGCACCTCTTTTTTTAAAGGCTTAGAAATTTTTTCAGCTTCAGATAAAATTTTACCATCTTTCGAAAAAATTTTATTTATTCTTATCATAGAATATTCTTGTCTATGACCATTTTTTCTTCTTGAATTTTGTCTTCTTCTTTTTTTAAAAATTAAAATTGTTCTATTTTTGATGTTTTTAATTAAATTTGCTTCAACTTTAGCACCTTGAATAGTTGGTGTTCCAATTTCAATCATTTTATTGTCACCATAGGCTAGAATTTCTTTAAATTCGATTTTGGTATCTGGCTTAGAATCTGGTAATTTTTCTATTTTTATAATTTCACCAGATTTTACTTTATATTGTTTCCCACCTGTTTGTATTATCGCGTATGACATAATATTAGAATTTTTTTAGTAATCGCAATATAGTCCGAGGAAGGCTTTAGTCAAGCTCAATAAGTTAAAAATTATCCTTTAAATCTCTTAATTTTGAAAAGGCTTGGACATCTTTAGCTTTGAGAAATATATTGCAGTGCATTTCATCATCTAAAATAGTTGGTACAGTTGGCAACCCATTATCAAGCTTTTGTTTAATTTGAGTGATTTTTTCTTTAAGTCTAGAATTATTAGCATCGTAGGTTACACAAAAATTTGAATTTTGAAGTGTATATTCATGCCCACAATAAATTTCAGTATCTTTTGGGAGCGCTTTGATTTTTTTTAATGAATTAAACATTTGTTCATATGTTCCTTCAAAAATTTTTCCACAACCCAAAGAGAATAGAGTGTCACCAGTAAAAATTTTTTTTTCTTTAAAAAAGTGGAAAGCAATATGTCCAGTTGTATGGCCAGGGATATGATAAATTTTTGCTTCAAAATTTTCTTTTTTCCAAATGTTAAGATCATCAACTAAAGTGTCAATTTCTGGAATTCGCTCCTTATCACCTTTAAATCCAATCACGTTTGAATTATATTTTTTTTTTAACTCCGCATTACCACCCACATGATCAAAATGATGATGAGTATTAAGAATATATTTTAGGTTAATATTATTACTTTCAATAAAATCTATTATTGGCTTTGCTTCACTTGGATCTACAACACAAGCACTTAGACTAGTCTCATCAATTATTAAATAACTATAATTGTCTTTTAGGCATTTGATTATTTGAATTTTCATATTATTTTTCAATTAAAAATATACCAAGTTCACAAAAAAGATTTTTAAATGATAAATTTGAGCTATTTATTGTTGAGATATTTTTATTCATAAGAGCAAATGACTTAAAAATTTTGAAATTCATTATTTTAGCAAATCTAAAAAAATCCTTAACTGTACACATATGTATGTTTGGTGTGTTATACCACTCATTGGGTAATGTTTTAGTGACAGGCATTGTTCCTTGAATTAATAAATTTAACCTTACTTTCCAATGACCGAAGTTTGGAATAGTTACTATTGCTTTATTCCCAACTCTTAAAAGTTCTTTAATAACTATTTCCGGATTTATAAAAGCTTGTAAAGTTTGTCCTAGGACAACGTAATCAAAAGATTTATCTGGAAATTGTTTTAAATCAAATTCAGCATCTCCTTCAATAACAGTTAATCCTTTAGATATACAAGTTTGAACTTTCTCTTTTGAGATTTCAATACCTCTAATGTTTACATTTTTTTGTTTTTTTAAAAACTCCATTAAAGATCCATCATTACATCCAACATCTAAAACCCTTGTATTTTCAGTAATTATATCTGCAATTATTTTATATTCTGGTTTCATAAATATTACTCAATATATGATTGATCTAAAAAATTTTTAAGAGTTGTTAAAAAATCAGGTACATCTAATAAAAAAGAGTCATGACCTTTATCAGACTCTATCTCTACAAATCCCACATTTGCACCAATAGCATTTAAGGCAATAACTATATCTTTATTTTCTTGGGTAGGATAAAGCCAATCTGAAGTAAAAGATATTACAAAGAATTTAGCTTTTGTGTTTTTAAATGCATTAGATAGATTACCATTAAATTGTTTTACTAAATCAAAGTAATCCATTGCACGCGTAATATAAAGATAACTGTTTGCATCAAAACGGTCTACAAATACAGATCCTTGATATCTTAAATAACTTTCTATTTGAAAATCAGCGTCAAATCCAAATTTAAGATCATCTCTTTCTTGGAGTTTTCTTCCGAATTTTTCTTGTAAACCTTTTTTTGACAAGTAAGTGATGTGAGCAGCCATTCTTGCAACTGCTAGACCTTTATCTGGAACAGTATTTTTTGATGAATATTTTCCATCTACCCAATTATGGTCAGCTGTAATTGCTTGCCTACCAAGCTCATTGAAAGCAATATTCTGAGCTGAATGGCTTGAAGTACAAGCTATGGGCACTGCTGTTTTTGTTTTTTCAGGAAAGTTACTGACAAATTGTAAAACTTGCATTCCACCCATTGAACCTCCAACAACAGAAAAAAGTTTTTTAATTCCAAAATGATCCAATAAATTTACTTGAGCGTTTACAATATCATTGATTGTAATTACAGGAAAGTCTGTGCCGTATATCATTTTTGTTTTTGGATTGACATGACTCGGACCAAAAGAACCCATGCAACCACCTATTACATTTGCACAAATCACAAAATATTTATTAGTATCGATGGATTTATTTGGGCCTACTGCATATGACCACCAACCTTCTTTTTTAGTTATTGGATTTAAACCAGTGACGAATTGATCACCAGTTAGTGCATGACAAATTAAAATTGCATTATCTTTATTTTCATTGAGTGACCCATAAGTTTCGTAAGCTAAAGGGTAGTCATTTATAATTTGACCACAATCCAGTTTTAGAGGCTTATTAATTATAAGAGTTCTTATATTTTCTTTAACATTCATAGCATTAGCTAAAATCTGAATTGGGAGAAAAAAAAACTTTTTTAGCGGTTTTTTTAAAGCGCTCGCAATTCAGTTAAATCAGCGCATAAATTTTGTACAAGAAGTTATTTAGTATGTCAATTTTAAAAATATTTGTACTAATTCTATATGAAAAATTGTTATTTTATTTATAAAGAGGCTAAAATTAAAACATGACAACTATAAAATATAAAAAACTTAATATTGAGGTTTACAAGCCTGGCAAATCAGAAGTTAGAAGGCTAAAGAAAATCACTAAACTTTCTGCAAATGAATCAGCACTTGGAGTAAGTGGAAGAGTAAAAAAGGTAATATCTAACAAAAACCTAAATTTTTTTAGATATCCCGATGGCAAATCCAAAGAATTACGAGATCAGATTTCTAAAAAGTTTACTTGTAATAAAGAAAAAATTATTTGTGGAGCTGGTTCTGATGAAGTTATTCAAATGCTATGTCAACTTTTTTTAAAATCAAAAGATGAGGTAATTGTTTCACAATTTAGTTTTTTGATGTACAGAATATATGCAAAAATAGTTGGTGCAAATGTTGTTTTTGCTAAAGAAAAAAAATTTAAAGTTTCTGTTTCAGAAATTGTAAAAAAAGTGACAAAAAAAACTAAAATTGTTTTTCTGGCTAATCCAAATAATCCAACTGGAACTTATTTAAGTAAGTCTGAATTAATTGAGTTAAGAAAAAAATTAAGAAAAAATATTTTATTAGTAGTGGATGATGCTTATGCTGAATATATGAGAAATGTAGATTATAAATCTGGGTTAGAATTATTTAAAAATAAAGAAAATGTTTTTATATTAAGAACATTTTCAAAAATTTATGGTTTATCATCTTTGCGAGTTGGGTGGGGGTACGGATCGAAAAGAATTATTGATGCCCTCAATATTATTAAGCCTCCATTCAATGTTAATGAAGTTGCACAAAAAGCGGCCATAGAATCTCTCAAAGATTCCAAATTTATTTTGCGTTCAATTAAACATAATATTTTTTATGCAACAAAATTGAAAGATTTCTTAAAAAATTATGATATTAGTTCAAATAAAGTTTCCGCTAATTTTTTATTATTAGACTTTGCAAAATGTAAATTTAAGGCCAAATATTTTTATGAAAAATTAAAATTGAAAGGAATTATTTTAAGATCAACGGAGGATGGTTACAAAATTAAAAACATGCTGCGATTAACTATTGGATCTAAAAAAGAGAATTTAAAATTTATGCAAGTAACAAAAAAAATATTTAAAAAATGAAAAATGTATTAATTATAGGCTGTGGATTATTAGGTTCTTCTTTAGTAAGGAGAATTTCAAAAAAAAAAATAGCAAAAAAAATTTTTATTTATGATAAATCAAAATCAAATATTACAAAAATAAAAAAATTACGACTTCCTGGAACAATTGTAAAATCATTAAAAGATGGTGTATTAAATTCAGATTTAATTATTTTTTGTACACCCATGAGTGAATATAAAAAACTTATTTTAGAAATTAACAGCTTTATTTCAGCAAAGACATTAATTACTGATATTGGTTCTTCAAAGATTGAGTCTTCTAAAATCATTAAAAAATTTTTAAAAAAAGGTGTTCATTGGACTCGAAGTCATCCTATAACAGGATCAGAAGTAAGTGGACCAGAGCATGGTAAAGACAATATGTTTGAGGGTAAGTGGTGTGTTTTAATTAAAGATAAAAAAACTAACTTTAAACACTTAAAATTTCTTAAATCTTTTTGGAAAAAAGTAGGTTCTAAAACTGTAATTATGAATTCTGAAAAACATGATAAAATTTTCTCAATTACTAGTCATTTACCACATTTGATTGCTTACAATTTAGTTAAATCAGCACAAGATTTTGAAAAAATATTTAAATTTAATCTTATTAAATATAGTGCGGGAGGTTTAAGAGATTTTTCAAGAATAGCAGCTTCAAATGAAGTAATGTGGAGAGATATTTTTTTTGATAATAAAGTAAATATTACAAAAGCTATAGATTTATTTATTAAAAACTTAAAGTCTTTCAAAAAAGACATCAATAAAAAAAATAATAAATCAATTCTAAAAAAATTGAAAAAAACTAAAAAAGTTCGAACTAAAATTATTAAACTCAAACAGGATATTGATAGGCCAAATTTTGGTAGGGACTAATAATTTTCAATATTACTTATTTTTTTCACCATTAATTTTGCAGTTTTTTTAATTAATTTAATTGTAAAATTAGTTGGCATAATTAACACTTTTTTTTTGGGACCATATGCATGGATAAATTTTGATTGATTTAAGCACATTCCCACATGACCTTTCCAAAAAATAATATCTCCTTTTGATAATTTCTTATTTACTTTTTTTTTACAAAATTTTACTTGGTCTTTCGAGTCTCTTGGGAAATAATTTCTATTATAGTAAAAATAAATTTGGATTAAAGCTGAACAATCAATACCTATAGAAGTTTTTCCTCCCCATAAATACTTACATCCTAAGAATAGTTTGAGAATTTTTATAAAGTTAGTTTCTTGATGATTAATTTTTTTTGTATCATTTATTTTAATCCACTTATTTTTTTCAAATTCGATATAGTTCTTATTTTTCTTTTTGACCGAAATTCCTGAACCAAAATAAAGAAAATTGTTTGTTGGTAAAAAATTATTATTAACTTTTTTAAAAATTTTTGATTTTAATTTATAAATCTTTTTTGAGGGTTTAAAATTTTGATTAAATTTTTTTTTTTTTATAAAGCCAACATAATTATCAAAATTTGTTTTAATTTTTATCCAATTTTTTTTTTTTGATAAAATTTTGAATTTTTCACCATATAAAATCTGAGAACTTACATCAGAATTAGATGAAGGTTTTAAGTAAATATTGGCAACAGAATAATTAAAAAAATTATTTTTCACTTAGTTTCAACTTATTTCCCATTATCCAAAGAATGATGAGAGATGGAATTACCATAATCGCTGTTATAATAAAAAATGTACCCCAATCACCATTTAACCAATCTACAAGAGCTCCTGATGAGGATGCCAAAGTAGTTCTACCAGCTGTACCAATTGATGCTAGGAGCGCATATTGTGTTGCTGTGTAAGATCTATCAACTAACAATGAGATAAAGGCAACAAAAGCCACAGTTGCAAATGCTGCGGCTATATCATCAAAAATTACCGCTATAGCAAATAATAATTCAGATTTATCACTCCATGCTAAAACACTAAATAACAAATTGGTACAAGCCATAGTAATACCAGCTAAAAACATTGCTTTTAAAACTCCAGATCTTATTACAAACAATCCACCTAAAAGAGTAAATATCACTGTTGTAATCCAACCTAAAGTTTTTGAATAGATAGCAATATCTGTCTTACTAAAGCCTATTTCTTTATAGAAAATAATAGACATTCTTCCAAGAAAAGCCTCTCCAACCTTGAATAAAAAGACAAATCCTAAAATTCCAATAGCGATTGAAAAGCCGTTTTTTTTGAAAAAACTTGTTATCGGTCCACTTATAGTTCCACCTATCCATGATATAAATTGAGTCAATACATTTTCATTTTTAAATTTATTTGAAATTAATTTATCATTTTCTTTTTGTTGATTATATCTTTCAGAGCTTCCTGACTCCTTAACAAACATCAAACCAATATTCATTGAGATCACCAAAATACCCAAAATTAAAAATGTTAATTGCCAGTAATTTTCAAAACCTCTAGTTTGTAAAATTTCTGCTGAAAAAAGAGACAAAACACCACCTAGCTTATAACCTGACCACCAGCCAACAACAGCCATAGCCGCCCCTGCTGCCATTGATTTTCCCTCATTTTCTCCAATTTGTTCAATCCTTAAAGCATCAACAGTTATATCTTGCGTAGCTGAAGCAATTGCTATTATTAAACCAACTGAAATTACCAAAGCTAAATTTTCTATTGGATTAACAATACTCCAAATTATAAGAGATAATAAAATTACTAATTGCATTAATACAATCCAGCCTCTTCTATGACCAATTTTTTTTGTTAAAAAAGGTATTTGTATTCTATCCACTAAAGGTGCCCATAAATAATTAAATGCATAAACACCAAAAATTAGTCCTGCCCAACCGATAGTTGATCGACTTAAACCATCTTCTTTTAACCATAAGCTCAAACTACTTCCAATTAAAACCCATGGAAAACCAGAGATTGCTCCCAATAATAAAATTCTTAACATTCTTTTATCAAAATAAATAGAGAACATTTCTGAAAGAGATTGTCTTTTAAATTCAATCATTTTAATTTCTCCAAAAAGACGGCAAGAACAACACTAGTATAGCGAATAGTTCAAGTCTACCTAAAATCATACCCAAACTTAATATCCACTTAGAAATATCAGGCAGAGATGAAAAATTTCCATTAGGTCCAATTATGGAACCGAGTCCTGGTCCAACATTTGATATAGATGTTGCTGCTCCAGAAATGGAGGTAATTAGATCAAGGCCAGTCAATGAAAGTAATGCGGTAATGATAAAAAAAATTACAAAATACATGTATATAAAAGAGATTATTGAAGCAATAAATTTATCATCTACAGGATTCTGATCGTACTTCATAACAAAAATACCTTTAGGATAGATAATTTTTTTTAATTGATTTGATATAAATGAGTACAAAATTTGTAATCTAAATATTTTTATACCACATGTTGTTGAACCAGCACATCCACCTATAAACATTAATCCTAAAAATAAAATCAAAGGAAATGCACCCCAATTATCAAATTGAGCATTTACATAACCAGTGCCTGTCAGAATAGAAATGATATTAAAAGAAATAAATCTTAAATTTATTTCAGCTGAACTATTTATAGTTAAATATATTAATAAGATAGCAATACTTATAATTATAATTTTTAAAAAAGTTTTAATTTGGATATCAGAAAGAAAAATCTTTTTATTACCATTTAAAAATTTAATGTAGGCTATAAAAGGTAAACTTCCTAAAATTATAAAAATCATTGCTGAGATTTCTATTGAAAAACTATCAAAAAATCCAATTGATTCATTATAATTTGAGAAACCACCTGTAGCTATAGTAGTCATTGAATGCGTTAAGCTATCAAAAATATTCATCCCAAGAAGCTTGTAGGAAATAGCACACAACAATGTCAAACAAGAATAAATATAGATTAATCTAAGAGCTATTTCTTTAGACTTAGGTAAAATTTTCTCAGAAGAATCATTATTTGAAATTTTAAATAATTGCATACCCCCGACACTCATTATTGGCATAAGAGTAATAGCCATAACAATTATTCCAATTCCTCCCAACCATTGCAATAGAGCTCTCCATAGTAAAATACCTTTAGGCATATCCTCTAAGTTTGAAATGATTGTAGATCCAGTTGTTGTAATTCCAGACATACTTTCAAAAAAAGCATTTGTAAAAGAAAATTCTATACTGGAGAAAACAAAAGGCAGAGAACCAAAAATTGCAATACTTAACCATGATAATGCAGTCAATAAAAAAGCTTGTTGTAAGTTTAATCTTTTATCGTGATCTAGATTTGATAAGAAAAATAATGTACCAAAAATAATAGTAGCGATTGAAGCACCGAAAAAAGAGGAGTCTATTTCATTATAAAAGAATTGTGCAATTATTGGAATCAACATAAAAATTCCAAGAATTATCTGAAGAATTCCAAGAGTAAAAAAAACAGTTTTATAATTAGACATTTTGAAAGAACATTATTTTATGGTAAATAAATTTCAACTCTATAAGAATTAGTTAAATCGTTAATTTAAGATATTATTTGAATTATTCATGATTAAAAAAGAAAATTTAGACAAAACAAATGCTTGGCCCTTCGTTGAAGCAAAAAAAATGCTTAGGGAAAGAAAATCCTTGATTGAAAAAAAAGGAAAAATAACACTCCAAACGGGTTATGGACCTAGTGGTTTACCACACATTGGAACATTTGGGGAAGTTGCAAGAACATCAATGATGGTTAATGCTCTAAGACATTTAACAGATCTTCCAACTGAAATTATTACATTTTCAGACGATATGGATGGACTTAGAAAAGTACCAGATAACGTTCCTCAAAAAGAGATATTACAAAAAAATTTACATAAACCACTTACCCAAGTTCCAGATCCCTTTGGAAAATTTAAGAGTTTTGGTGAACATAATAATGAAATGTTAAAAAAATTTTTAAATAATTTTAATTTTGAATATAACTTTAAGAGTTCAACATCGTTATATAAATCTGGTTTTTTTAATTCTTCTTTGCAAACTATTTTAAAAAATCATGATGGAATAATGAATATAATATTGCCAACTTTGGGAAAAGAACGTCAAAAAACGTATAGCCCTTTTTTACCAATCTGCCCTGACACTGGCCAAGTTTTGGAGATTCCAATTAAAGAAATAGATGTAGAAAAATCAAAAATTATTTTTGATAATAATGGAAAAGATTTAGAGGCCAGTATCTTAGATGGTAATTGCAAATTACAATGGAAAGTTGATTGGGCAATGAGATGGTATGCTTTAGATGTCGATTTTGAAATGTATGGGAAAGATCTGATTGAAAGTGCGATTTTATCAACTAAAATAATTAATTTAATTGGAAAAACTAATCCATCTGGTTTCTCATACGAATTATTTTTAGATGAAAAAGGAGAAAAAATTTCAAAATCAAAAGGTAATGGGATTACAATAGATCAATGGTTAGAATATGCATCTCCAGAAAGTTTGTCATTATATATGTACCAAAATCCTAAAAGGGCAAAAAAACTTTACAAAGAAATAGTTCCAAAAGCTGTTGATGAATATTTAGATTGCATCGAGAAAGGAAAGGCGCAAAACGAATTTCAATTACTTATGAATCCAGCATGGCATGTTCATAATGGTAAAATACCAAAAGAAAATACAATAATGTCTTTTTCAATGTTGCTTAATCTTGTTGAAACGAGCAATGCTGATAACAAAGAACTTTTATGGAAATTTGTAAAAAGATATAAAATAAATATTTCTGAAAAAGAACATCCTATTTTTGATAAGTTGGTTGGATATGCAATTAAATATTATAACGATTTTATTAAATTAAAAAAGAAATACAAAAAACCTAATGATGATGAAAAATTAGCTTTAGAGGCTTTGGTAAAAAATTTAGATAATTGCAATGACAATATGATACCAGAAGATATTCAAACTTTGATATATTCAACTGGAAAAGAAAATGGATATTCAGACAATCTTAGAGATTGGTTTAAATTGATTTACGAAGTCGTATTCGGAGATGAAAATGGACCACGAATGGGTTTTTTCATAAGTTTTTTTGGTATTAAAGAAACAAAAGATCTTATATTAAATAAAATTAAATAATGTTTTCAAATTTAAGATCATTAATTTTTAAATTAGATCCTGAGATCGCTCATAGTTTAGCAATAAAATCATTAAAGTTTAATTTTGTCCCAAATATTCTTCAAGAAGATAAGGATAATCCTTTATTTAAAACAAAATTGTTTGATAAAGATTTGGAAAATCCAATTGGGATGGCTGCAGGATTTGATAAGAATGCCGAGGTATATAATTCATTATTTAAATTAGGGTTTGGATTTGTTGAAGTTGGCACAATCACACCTTTAAAACAATATGGAAATCCTAAACCTAGAGTTTTTAGATTAGTTGAAGATAAAGCATTAATAAATAGACTTGGTTTCAACAATCTTGGTTCTAGAAATATTGTGGGTCGAATTAAATCTAACAAGCAAATAGGTTTACTTGGAGTCAACATAGGACCAAATAAAGATTCAGAAAACAGACTTGAAGACTATATACAATGTTTAAAAATTTTTCACAATGAGGCTGATTATATTACAATAAATATTTCATCACCAAATACTGATGATTTAAGAAGTTTTCACGATCAAACAAAATTAAATAAATTATTAGAGAATATCGATAAAGAAAAAAAAAATTTAGGTTCAAAAATTCCAATAGCAGTAAAAATTTCACCAGATATAGATGATAAAGAAATAAAAAAAATTACAGAAGTTCTTTTAAGCAATAATATTGAAGCTGTTATAATTTCTAATACATCAGATGCTTCTAGAGATAGTTTGAACAATATTGAGAAGCATCAAAAAGGGGGTCTATCAGGGAAACCAATTGAGGAAAAATCTACAAACTTAATAAATAAATTTTATAAACTTTTAAATGGAAAAATTAGAATAATTGGTTGTGGTGGAGTTGACTCTGGAAAAAGTGCTTATGAAAAATTTTTAGCTGGTGCTAATTATGTTCAACTTTATACAGGAATGGTCTTTAGAGGGCCTAATGTTGTTAATATGATAAAAAAAGAGCTTAAAGAATTGTTAATAGTTGATGGAGTTAAAAATTTCGCAGAAATTATAGGAAAAAAATAGCAACAGAAATCATATAAACTTGACGAGATCAGCATCTAACCTTATATAGACGATATTATTATGTCAAAAAAATGTGAACTTACTGGAAAAAATCCTATGAAAGGTCATAACGTTAGTCACGCTAATAATAAGACAAAAAGAAGATTCCTACCTAATTTAAAAAAAGTAAAATTTACAAGTGAACTTTTAAAAAGAAGCTTAAAATTAACAGTTAGTAATGCAGGAGTAAGATCTGTAGATAAAAAAGGGAGTTTTGATGAATTCTTAAAAACTGTTAAAAATAAAAATTTATCTCCTAGATTAAAGAAACTAAAAAAAACAGTGTTAATTAAATCTCCATTTCAAAAAAAAGTAGTTCAATCTAAAAGTGTTTAATGAATAAGTTGTTTTTTTTACTCTCATTAATTATGGGAGTTGTTGTTTTAGCTTCAAATTATTTAGTTCAGTTTCCAATAAAATTTTATGGCTTAGAAGAAATATTAACCTATGGAGCATTTAGTTATCCCATAGCATTTTTAATTACAGATTTAGCGAATAGAACTTATGGCAAAATAATAGCAAGAAATATAGTTTATATTGGTTTTTTAATAGGTATTAGTTTCTCTCTTCTATTTTCAACAAATTTTGCAGATTTGATCTCCGTAAGAATAGCTATTGGCTCAGGAACCGCTTTTTTAGTAGCTCAATTATTAGATGTTCAAATCTTTGATAAATTAAGAAAAAAAGATTGGTTTATTGCACCACTTACCTCTTCCATTATTGGATCAACAGTTGATACTTTTTTATTTTTTTCAATTTCCTTTTATGCAACGGGGGTGCCTTGGATTACCCTTTCATTAGGAGATTTAGCTGTTAAAATTTTAGTAGCACTTATTATGCTAATTCCTTTTAGATTGCTTCTAAAAACCTTTAAACCAGTCTAAATTTAATAAAAGTACCTATATGAAAGTATTTTATAAGCCAATTTTGCAACTAGAAAATTATAAGAGTTAAAACCTTTAATAGGTGCAAGTTCATTAATATCTGCACCAACTATATTAGAATTTTTTGCTGCAATTTTAATTATATTTAATGTTTCATCCCAAAGTAATCCTCCAGGTTCTGGAGTGCCTGTTGCTGGCATTATACTTGAGTCTAATCCATCCACGTCAAACGTTAAATAAACAGTTTTATTTTTTATAAGTTTTTTAAATTTTTGTAAGTTCCATTTAGACTTATCTTTTGCCCAAAAAATATTAATCCTGGATTTATTTTTTTGCAAATAAGGTATTTCAGTTTTTGAAATATTTCTTATTCCAAATGAAATTATAGATATATTTTTGTAATCTAAACATCTTCTTATAGCTGAAGCATGAGAAAATTTTTCTCCATTATAACTGTCTCTTAAATCTGCATGAGCATCAAAATGCAAAAGACAAATATTTTTATATTTTTTTGCAAAAGGCTCTATACAGCCTGGTGTTATAGAATGCTCTCCTCCAAATGTCATAGGAAAAAGTTTTTTATCTAAGATTTCTCTATTTATGCTAGACATCTTTTTAAGAGCTTTGTTGATATTTTTATCAATTTTAAAAGGTTTTAAAGTCTTTATACCTATTTTTTTATAAGGCTCACAATTAAGTTCTTCATCATATAATTCGACTTGATGTGAAGCTTTTATTATTTCTCTTGGACCATTTTTAGTACCTCCACCATAACTCACAGTTTTTTCTAAACCAAAAGGGACTATTACCACTTTTTCTTTAAAATTAAATTTATTATCGATTCCTAAAAAACCGTTTTTATTTGATAAATATTGCAATTTTCTATCCAAAAATTTTAGAAAAGTTTTTTCTATCTCTGTTTTTCCATGAAGCTTTATGATAAGCATCACTCGCAATTAAAGGGAGCACACTTGTTGCTTCAGCAAACACCATTTGTTCTTTTGTGACATCGACCTTGCCCCAAGAACTTGCCTCTTTTAAAGTTGAACTACTACATGCACCATCTCTAGAATCCGCTACAGTAATTTGTATGGCATACTTATGCATATCAACTTCTTTACCTAGAAGCTCAGCACATATTACTGTATCTTGTATAAAATTTTTTGGAACACCACCACCTACCATAAATAATCCTGAGCCCTTAGATTGTATTTTAATTTCAGTTAATTCCCTAAATTCCCTAATTGAGTCAATCGTCATATGTTTTTTTGGACTTTTCTCTTGATGAATTACTAATCCAAAACCAGCACTTGAGTCTGTGAATGCAGGACAAAAGATTGGAACATTGTTGTCATAAGCTGTTTCAATTAATGAGTCCTTTTTTACTGAATTTTTTTTCAAATATTTTCCCATTTCTTGGATAAATTCTCTAGATGTATAACTCCTTGGTTCTAAGTTATCAGCTATTTCACAAATTTTCTTGTCACAAACTTGCAACTCCTCTTCATCAATATAAGTATCATAAATTCTATCTATATAGTTTTTCCTTAGTTCAGTATCATCTTGAAACTGTGATCCTTGATAATGTTTAAAACCTAAGGCTTCAAAAAAATCCATGTCTATAATAGATGCTCCAGTAGCTACAATTGCATCTACCATATTATATTTAACAAGGTCTTTATAAATATTCATACATCCTGCTGCTGAAGTTGAGCCAGCTAAAGTTAAAAAAATTGTACACTCTTTATCTTCCAGCATTTCATTATAAATATTTGCTGCATTAGCAGTCTCTCTTGAAACAAAAGACATTTTTTCCATTGATGAAATAATTTTTCGAGAGTCAAAGGAAGTTATATCAATATGTTCAACAGGTTTTTTTAGAAAATCTTTTTTACTATTATGACCTAAATTTTTATTATCTGACATTAAGCTACCAAAGTAGCCTTGTTAGCATCTTTATTGTAAAGGGTCATTATTGGACTATCTTCAACTTCATAAATCTCATCAGAATAAAAACCATTAAATTGTGTTCTAAAAGTCAAACCATAAGATCCTAATTGACCTAATTCAATATAATCATTTTCTTTAATATTATTTGGAAGAAGAAAAGGACCCTTCATGTAATCCATACTATCACAAGTTGGACCATAAAAATCAAATGCTGTTAATTTTTTTGAAATAATTTTATTTGAACTGTCTTTAATCATTTTTGATGGAAAAACTATATTTGGAGTTCCTGCATCAAAAAGCGTACCATAAGTACCATCATTAATATAAAGTTTTTGTTTTTTTCTTAAATTTACTCTTACGATTGTTGAACCACTTTCTGCAACTAATGCTCTTCCAGGCTCACAAATAATTTCAGGTAAATTATTAATCTTTAAATTCTCTAACCCTTTTTTTATTTCATTAAAATAATTGTCTAAAGATTGAGGAATAAGATCAGGATAAATAGTTGGAAATCCTCCACCAACATTAATATAATTTGGAATAATTTTTGTTTTTTTAATTATATTACCTATTTCAGTAATACCTTTAGCATAAGAAATCGGATGCATGCATTGAGACCCTACATGAAAACTCAAACCAATTTTAGTTGAATATTGTTTTACAAGTCTTAAGAGACCGACAGCTTCAGAATTTAAAGCACCAAATTTTTTTGATAAATCAATTTCAGCATGTTCATTTGACACAGATACTCTTACAAACAATTCAAGATCTTTAGCATTACTTGTACTTTCGATAATTTTTATTAATTCATCCTTTGTATCTAAAGCAAAAGTTTTTATTCCATATTTGAAATATGCCTCACTTATACTTTCCCTACTTTTTACGGTGTGCATAAAAGAACATTTAGCTGTTTGACTAAATTTTCTTACAACTTTTATTTCTTCAATAGATGCAACATCAAATTGATCAATTCCACTTTTAATTATAGTTTTAATAATTTCTGGATGTGGATTAGTCTTAACTGCAAAAAGAATTTTACCAGGAAATTTTTTTTGGAAAAAATTTGATGCAGAAAGAATGGAATTCTTTCTGATACAGTATACCGGCTTATCTGGTTTCAGCTGATTTACTAATTCTTCAACTGACTTAAATTTTTGCATTTTAAATGCCCCCCAAAAAAATTTAACAAAAAAAAGTCATTTTTATTTAAAAAAAAAACTTTAGTAATTGCAGCAATTAATTCAATAGTTATTTAATGTAAAGCAAATAATGACCTATTGAATTGTGGAAAAAAATGACCATATCTTAACTATGAAAAATGAACTAACACTTCAAAATTTAGCTGATTTTGAGAACAAATCCTTGCTAATTGTTGATGATGATAATCCTTTTAGAGAAAGATTGGCTAGAGCTATGGAAAAAAAGGGTTTTGAAGTTATTCAAGCTGAAGGTGTACAAAAAGGTATAGATTCGGTTAAATTAAAAAAACCAGGTTTCGCTGTAGTTGATCTTCGTTTAGGTGATGGTAACGGTTTAGAAGTTGTTAAACAAATTCAAATATCTAATTCTGAAAGTAGAATAATAATGCTAACAGGATATGGAAATATTCCAACTGCAGTCGCTGCAATTAAAGAAGGTGCGATTGATTATTTGGCAAAACCTGCTGATGCTGACGATGTAGAAAAAGCATTATTGGCTGACCCATCAAAAAAAGCGGCTCCACCAGAAAACCCTATGTCTGCAGATAGAGTTAAGTGGGAACATATTCATAGAGTTTTTGAACTATGCAATAGAAACGTTTCAGAAACTGCAAGAAGACTAAAAATGCATAGAAGAACTCTACAGAGAATTCTTTCTAAAAGATCTCCTAAATAATTGTTCTTAATTTTAAAATCTTTTTGGCTAAAACTGTTAGTAAAGTAATTTTTAAAAACTCAGCCAATAAAAAAGGCATAACACCAAACTCAATAATAGGTTTGTCCCACCCTATAAGCGTTCCGAGCCACAAAATACCAAAAATATAAATAGTAGAGACTGACAATATTAGTTTAATAAAAATTAAAAAATAATTATCATTTAATTTTATAAAAGAAGCTAAAAAACAAGCTGACAAAAATCCAATAAGATATCCCATTGTGGGACCTGTAAAGTAAATTAGTCCGACTCCTTTTTCTGGTGAATTAGAAAAAACTGGTAGACCCATAATTCCTTCAATTAAGTATAATCCTACTGTAGCTAAAGCAATCTTGTATCCAAAACTTATACCTAAGAATAATACCACAAATGTTTGCATTGTCATTGGCACTGGATAGAAGGGAATTTTAATTTTAGCAGAAATTGCTAAAATTATAGAACCAAAAAAAATTATAATTAACGATTTTATTATTTGTGATTGAGTATTTTGCTTTATAAGTTCCATAAAAAATAATACTCTTATTTTAATCGATAATCTATATTTAATTATTATGAATAAAATTCAAAAAAATGATCATTTTTATTTAATAGATGGTTCAGGCTATATTTTTAGAGCATACTACGCTTTACCACCTCTAACACGAAAAATTGATGGACTACCAACTGGTGCAGTTAGTGGTTTTTGCAGTATGTTATTTAAACTTTTAGAAGATTCTAAATCAAATGAAAATAAACAGAAACCAACACATTTTGCTGTTATTTTTGACTCAGCTAGAAAAACTTTTAGAAATGATATTTATAGTGACTATAAAGCTAATCGATCAGAGGCACCAGACGATTTAGTTCCACAATTTGAATATATAAGAAAATCAGTTTTAGCATTTAATTTACCATCTGTTGACCTTGTGAATTATGAAGCCGATGACTTGATTGCAACATATGTAGATCAAATTTTAAAAAAAGGTGCGAAAGTTACAATAGTATCTTCAGATAAAGATTTAATGCAACTATATAAAAAAGATGTTCGAATTTTTGATCCTATGAAAAATAAATTTATTTCTGATGAAGATGTACAAAATAAATTTGGGGTTGGTCCTTCAAAAGTAATTGATGTTCAAGCATTAGCTGGTGATAGCAGTGATAATGTTCCAGGAGTTCCAGGTATTGGTGTAAAAACAGCAGCAGAGTTGATTAATAAATATGGAAATTTAGAAAAACTTTTAAAATCAGCACATGAAATTAAGCAAAATAAAAGAAGAGAAACACTTATTGAAAATAAAGAAAAGGCTTTAATTAGTAAAAAATTAGTAACTTTAAAACATGACGCTCCAGTAGATAGAGATTTAACTGAATTCAAATTAAAAGATATTGATAAAGATAAACTATATAAATTTCTTAGAGAAATGGAGTTTAATAGACTTTTAAGCTCAGCAATTTCAGCTTATGGCGAACCTACTTTTGATAGTATTAGAACTAAAACAAATTTAAAAACTAATGAAAATCAAAAAAAAATTGATAAAAAAGAATACTATTTAATTACAAACCCAAACGAAATAGATAGCTGGATAAAAGAAGCTGAAGAAAAAGGAGAAGTGGCAGTAGATACTGAAACAAGTTCTCTTGATCCCCATCAAGCAGATCTGATTGGTATTTCTTTAAGTTCTAGTATTGGTAAAGCTTGTTATATTCCTTTAGGTCATGACTCTGAAAAATGTTTAAATAAAGAAGTAGTTTTAAAAAAATTAAAACCCCTACTTGAAGATCCAAGTATAAAAAAAATAGGTCAAAATATTAAATTTGATTTTATAGTATTGTTTAAACATGGTGTTAATATTTCTTCAATGGAAGATACGATGCTTATGTCCTATGTTTTAGATGCTGGAAAAAATAGACATAATATGGATACGCTATCAGAAATTCATTTAAATCATAAAACGATTCCTTTTAAGGAGTTAGTGGGATCAGGAAAAAAAGAAATAAATTTCGGTCAGGTTGATATTGAAAAAGCAAAAGATTATGCAGCGGAAGATGCTGATATTACTTATAGATTATATAAAAAGTTCAATAGAAGCCTTAAAGATGAAAAAATGATTAATATTTACCAAATTTTTGAAAAGCCAATGATAAAAATTTTAGCACATATGGAAATTGAGGGAATTAAAATTAATAGTGATTTTTTGAAAATTTTATCTTCAAAGTTTGGAAAAAAAATAGATAAAATTCAAAAAGAAGTTTATAAGATATCAAAGAAAGAATTTAATATTGCTTCTCCAAAACAACTTGGTGAAGTTTTATATAATGATCTAAAAATTGCAGATCTTAAAAAAACCAAAAAAGGTAGTTTTGCTACAAGCGCATCTGTGTTAGAAGATCTTGCTTTTAAGGGACATAAATTTCCACGATTAATTTTAGATTGGAGACAATTATCAAAATTAAAAAATACTTATTCTGATTCTCTGCCAGAACATATTAATTCTCAAACCAAAAGAGTGCACACATCTTTTCTACTTGCTGCAACTACGACTGGAAGACTTGCATCTAGTGATCCTAATTTACAAAATATTCCAATCAAATCAGATGATGGAAAAGATATTAGAAAGGCTTTTATAGCAGAAAAAAATCATGTTTTAATTTCTGCAGATTATAATCAAATTGAAATGCGGATTTTAGCAGACTTAGCTGATGTAAAAGGCTTAAAGAAAGCATTTAAAAATAATGAGGATATTCACTCACTCACTGCTAGTCAAATATTTAATATTGATATTAAAAAAGTCAATCAAGATCAAAGGAGAAAAGCAAAAGCAATAAACTTTGGTATTATTTATGGCATCTCACAATATGGTTTAGCAAAACAGATAAATGTATCTAATCATGAAGCTGAGGAATTTTTAAATGCTTATTTTGCAAAGTTTCCAGAAATAAAAACCTATATGGATCAAACAATAAAATTTTGTAGAAAAAGTGGTTATGTAAACAACATATTTGGAAGAAGGTCTCATTTTATAGGTATTAATGATAAGAATTACAATATAAGAAATTTTCAGGAGCGTGCAGCAATTAATGCACCTATACAAGGATCTGCATCAGAAATTATGAGGTTAGCAATGATAAGATTAAATAAGCACATGAATGAACAAAAAAACAAAAAAACAAAAATGTTGTTACAAATCCATGATGAGTTAATCTTTGAGACCCCTAAAGAGGATGTACAAAGAATCAGTAAGATAATAATTGAAGAAATGTCTAGTGTTGCTACAAGTGATCAGCATTCTTTTTCGATACCCCTAACTGTTGATTTAAATACAGGTGATAACTGGGGTGAACTTCATTAATTTTAATTGATTGCCCAAATTAGAACAATTTAGTATTTTTATATTAAAGTATGCACAAACAAACAATAGCCTTAGTAGACGATGATAGAAATATACTGACAAGTTTAAGCATAGCCTTGGAAAAAGAGGGTTTTAAAGTTCAATCTTATATTGATGGAGAAAGTGCTTTAATCGGTTTAACCAGAACTCCACCAGATTTAGCAATTATAGATATTAAGATGCCAAAAATGGATGGAGAAGAGTTGCTAAAAAAATTAAGAAAAAAAACTTCTTTGCCAGTTATATTTTTAACTTCCAAAGATGACGAGATTGATGAATTGCTTGGTTTAAAATTAGGAGCTGATGATTTTGTAAAAAAATCAGGAGGATTTTCTATTAAAGTGTTGATAGAGAGAATTAGAGTACAGCTTAGAAAAAAAGACTCAAAAGAGTTAATTGAAGAAAATAAAAGCATCATTTCTCATGGAAAATTAAAATTAGATCCTTCTCAGTTGGAATGTGAATGGAATGGAAAACAATTACCTGAGAAATTAACTACCACAGAATTTTTACTTGTGAAAGAATTAGCCAAAAGACCAGGCATCATTAAAGAGAGAGCTCAATTAATGGATATAGCTTATCGAGAGGATACAGATATAGAGGATAGAACTATCGATAGTCATATTAAAAGAATAAGAAAAAAATTCAAAAAAGTAGATTCTGAATTTTCAGCTATAGAAACTAGGTATGGAAGTGGATATAGGTGGAATGTCAGCTAATGTTTAGTGAGCTTCTGAAAAATTTATCTATTTTAAAAAAATTTTTATTTATTAATTTTATTTTTTTTACAATTATTGGCTTATTTACTTTTATTTACTTAAAAAACGTTCAGCCAAATCTTATAAAGAAAAAATCATCAAATCATATAGAAGTTATTAATAATACAATTGATAATTTAATTAGATTAGATGTAAAATTTGTTGAAGAGGACATAAGAAGTTTTTTATTTTCTACAAGATTTCTTTTTCAAAGTCTAGATAGAGTAATATTTTTTGATAATGAGCTTAATTTAGTTGGAGACACAGATACGTTAGACCTTGACCCAAGATCTTTTACAACAAGGTTAGATACTGTAGAGCTTGAAATATTAAATGAGGAAAAAACAAAAGAAATTACTGAAAAAAAAAATATAGATATTGGAAATGACAATACTGTTTCCTTAAAAGATATATTGCTAAATTATGCTGCGTCAAAAAAATTTGGCACTCCTTTCACATTTACTCAAGATGAGTTTAATAAATTTAAATTAACAACTATTAAAAATGTTATGCAAGAAGGTAAAAATATTGGTTATTTAGCAATAACTGAAAATGCAAACGATATTAAAGCTGCTATAAATGAAAGAAAAACTTTTATACTTAGAACAGCTATTGCTGTTGGAATAGTAATTTTAATATTTTCATTTGTATTAAATAGATATTTTCTAAAACCTATAAAAAATTTAGTAAGTTATACAAAAACTATTAAGGATAAAAATCCCAAAACAACTAATATTGAAAGTTTAAAATTAAGAAATGATGAGTTGGGATTATTATCAAATTCATTAGATGATATGACTTTAGAGCTTCAAAAGCGAATTTCGCATGCCGAAAATTTTTCAACTGACCTTGTTCATGAAATTAGAAACCCCCTTGCTTCTTTAAAAAGTGCATCAGAAATACTTCATGACACACATGATATTCATCAAAGAGTAAAATTGATTGATATATTAAGTCACGATGTTCAAAGAATTGAAAGGTTGATAACAGATTATTCACAAATGCTCAAAGATGAAGTTGCTTTAAGTAAAGAAAAAATAAAAAAATTAAATATTGAGCCAATATTAAAATCTGTTGTCGATGATTTCAATAATATCTATAAACTGAAAAGGGGAATCAAAATTTCATACGAAAATGATGGAAATAACAAATATTATATTTATGGAATAGAAAATAGAATTGAGCAAATAATTGCAAATCTTTTGGATAATGCTATTTCTTTTAGCCAAGATAACAAAAATGTAATAGTTAAAGTTTCAAAATTTGTTGACGGAAGAGTTATTATTACAATTTTGGACGAGGGTCAGGGATTTAAAGAAAAGGATACTAACAAAATATTCAAAAGATTTTATAGTAACAGACCAGATAAATTTGGAGAACATTCTGGATTAGGTTTAAATATTGTCAAAAATCTTGTTGATTTACATAATGCCTCAATAAAAGCATCTAATAGAATTGATAAACAAGGCGCGAGCATGGAAATCATTTTTCCAAAAGTATAAACTGATCTATTGATTAATTAATCCTTTATTGCTAGAAAGCCCACCATGGAAGACTACAAAGTTAAAAATATATCTGAAGCTGAATTTGGACGTAAAGAAATTTCAATAGCAGAAAGTGAGATGCCAGGATTAATGGCATTAAGAGAAGAATATTCAGGAAAATTACCCTTAAAAGGTGCAAAGATTATTGGTTGTCTTCATATGACAATTCAAACAGCAGTATTAATTGAAACATTGGTAGACTTAGGAGCTGAAGTTAGGTGGTCATCATGTAATATTTTTTCAACTCAAGATCATGCTGCAGCAGCAATAGCGAAAGCTGGAATACCTGTTTATGCATGGAAAGGGGAAACAGAGGAGGAATATCTCTGGTGTATCAAGCAAACAATTATTGGAAAAAAAGATTGGAAACCAAATATGCTACTAGATGATGGTGGTGATTTGACAGCCATAATGCACAATGAATACCAAGATTTATTAAAAAATGTAAAAGGTGTTTCAGAGGAAACAACAACAGGAATAAAAGCTCTAAATAAAATGGAAAAAGATAATTCTCTTTTAGTTCCAGCAATAAATGTCAACGACTCAGTTACTAAATCAAAATTTGATAACTTGTATGGTTGTAGAGAAAGTTTAGTTGATGGAATAAGAAGAGCAACAGATGTAATGATGTCTGGAAAAATAGCAATAGTTGCAGGATTTGGTGATGTTGGTAAAGGAAGTGCAGCTTCTTTAAGACAAAGTGGTGCGAGAGTTTTAGTTACTGAAGCGGATCCAATTTGTGCATTACAAGCGGCTATGGAAGGTTATGAAGTTGTATTAATGGACGAGGCTATAGGTAAAGCTGATATTGTTGTAACAGCAACAGGGAATAAAGACATAGTTACAGCGGATCATATGAGAGATATGAAAGACAGAGCCATTTTATGCAACATTGGTCATTTTGATAATGAAATTCAAGTAGAGGCATTAAAGAATTATAAATGGACAGAGGTTAAGCCCCAGGTTCATGAGATAGAATTACCTAGTAAAAAAAGAATAATCCTTTTAGCAGAAGGAAGACTAGTAAATCTAGGATGTGCAACTGGACATCCAAGCTTTGTTATGAGCGCTTCATTTACCAACCAAGTTATTGCACAAATAGAGCTTTGGAATAATCATGAAAATTATAAAAATAGGGTTTATGTTTTACCAAAGCATTTGGATGAAAAAGTCGCAACTCTTCATCTCAAAAAAGTTGGTGCAAAATTAACTAAATTATCTAAAGAACAAGCGGACTATATTAGTGTTGGTGTAGAAGGTCCTTTCAAACCTAATGCCTACCGCTACTAAAAGTGATAAAATAGATTTATCTTCAGAAAATAAAACAGAAGAATTAGCAAATAAAATTTCTAAAAAACTCAAACCAGGTGATGTAGTTTTTTTACATGGAGAAATTGGTGTTGGTAAAACTACTTTTATCAAATATTTAATTAACTGTTTTCAAAAAGAAAAAAAGATAAAGTTAACTGAAATAACAAGTCCTACATTTAATTTATTAAATGAGTATGAAATTAATAAAATAAAGATAAATCATTATGATTTATTTAGACTGAAAACAAGTGAAGAAGTAAAAAACCTAGATTTATTTGTCGACAATTTAGACACAATTACATTAATTGAGTGGCCACAAATTATTAAAGAAAGACCAAAAAATTTGATAGAGTTAACTTTCAATTATGAAGAAAACCATGAAAAAAGATCTCTACAAATAAAAGGATTAGATATTTAATTTTTTTAATGAAAAATTTAAAAAAGATAAAAGGTGATGCTTCATTTAGAAAATTTTTTAGAAAAAAAAATAAAAATTTATCTTCAATAATAGTTATTTCAAAAAAGGAAAAGTTTAAAAATCTCTTGATATACGATGCAATAAACAAAATTTTGAGTAAAAACAAAATTTTAGCTCCAAAACTTTATCAAGAAAATTACAGTAAAAATTATTTGGAAATTCAAGATTTTGGTGATGATACAATTTTTAAAATTTTATCTAAAAGAAAAAATAATAAATTTTATTATTTTAAAAAAATAATTAATACCTTAATTCAAATGCAAAATATTAAAGATAAAAAAATAAAAAATTTTAAAAACAAAAATTTCAAAATTCCAATTTATAAAAAAGAAATATTAACAAAAGAGGCTAATTTATTTTGTGATTGGTATGTAAAAAAAAATTTGTTAAAAATAAAACGAAATCTATTTATAAAAAAATTTAAAAAAATAATAAAAAGATTAGCATTTAGTTTAAAACAAAAAAATAATATATTTGTTCATAGAGATTTTCATGTTTCAAATTTAATGTTGGTAAAAAATCAAATAGGTGTAATAGACAGTCAAGATGCTTTAATAGGAAATAGAGCCTATGATTTAGTATCTTTGATAGATGATGTGAGATTTGAAACCTCAAAAAAATTAAAGAATAAAATTTATAAATTTTACATAAAAAAACAAAAAAAATTTGAAAATTATAAATTTAAAAATGATTTTGAAATATTATCAGTTTTAAGAAATCTTAAGATAATTGGAATATTTACTCGTCTTGCAATAAGAGATGGTAAAAAAAGATATTTGAAGTTAATTCCACGTGCATGGACTTTAATCAATATAAGGATCAATGAAAATAAAATTTTTGCAGATTTAAGAGAACTTTTTAATCAGGGCCTGAAAGGAAAGATTAAATGAAAATAAATACAGCATTAATACTATGTGCAGGATTTGGTGAAAGATTGAATCCTCTAACTTTGAAAACACCAAAGCCATTACTAAAATTAAACAATATAACTATGTTAGAAAATTGCATTAATGTTGCTGCAAAATTTGGAGTAAAAAAAATTTTTCTTAACACATTTCATTTGAGTGAAAATTTTTTTGATTTCATTGAAAGTAAAAGATTTCCTTTAGATATTCAAATAGTTCACGATGGTAAAAAAATCCTAAATACGGGTGGTGGAATACTTAACATGATGAATTGTATATCAGATAATGATTTTTTAATCTTAAATCCTGATACTCTTTGGGAAGAAAAATATGTTGAGGAAATTTGTAAAATGCAAAATTATTATTTCTCAAATAAATTAAGCAATATTCTTTTAGTTACAAAAAAAGAATTGAGTTTTGATCAAAACCTTACAGGAGATTTTGAATTAAAAAAAAATTTATTAAAAAAAAAGAGTGATGAAAAAAATTTCATTTTTATTGGATGTCAAATTCTAAATAAAAATTTATTTAAAAATTATAAAATTGAAAATTTCTCTATATCGCAAATTTGGAACAAACTATTAAAAAAAAATAATTTAAATGGTTTTGAAAGTCAAAATAAATTTTATCATATAACAAATTTGGAAATTTTTAAAAAACTAGAAGATCTTTAGCTCTTTCTTTATCAAGGTACTCACAATTTTTAATTTCAAGCCTATCATTCAATTCTATCATTAAAGGATTTCCGGTAGGTATCTCTAATCTAGAGATTTGATTATTGTCCAATTGAAATAAATATTTACATAAAGCTCTTAATGAGTTCCCATGTGCCGAAATGAGAACATTTTTATTTTTTAACTGATTTTTGATTTGCTCATTATAAAACTTTATCACTCTTTCATAGGTATCTTTTAGAGACTCGGTATCAGGTATATTTTTTTTTGGTACATTTTTGTATACATCAATATTAATTGGGTGGTATGGACTTTCTTTGCTCAAAGGATCTGGTTTTATTTCCCAAGATCTTCTAAACTCATATACCTTATCTTCACCAATTTTTTGGCTCATTTCTACTTTGTTTAATCCTGTCAAAATACCATAATGTCTTTCATTTATTTGCCAAGCTTTAACAATTTTTTTTTTATCATTTAAAACTTTCTGTATAATTTTAAGAGTGTTATTGGCCCTTAATTGAAGTGATGAATAATATAGATCTATCAAAATATTTTTTTTTTTAATTAAAGAACCAGCTTTTTTAGCTTCTAATTTACCATTTTCAGTTAAATCTACATCTACCCACCCAGTAAATCTTTTTTCAAGATTCCATTTGCTTTGACCATGTCGAACTAATATTAAATAATTCATTACTTTAATTGGTATTTTAATATAAATAAATTCTTAGTATATGTTTAAAAATTTTTTTCCATATCTTAAAATACTTTTTTATATTGCTAATATTGTATTAATTACACTTTATGTGTTTCCAGGAAGTATTTTAGGTTGGTTCATTTATGGTAATGCAGGTCTGCAACCCCAAATTACTTCTGATTTTATTGTTTCTTCCAATCACGTTTATGCTTTTATGGTTTTATCAGTCTTAGGTTGTATTTCATACAGTAACCAAAAATTAAATTTTTTGTTTATCTATTTGTTTTCAATTTCTGTTTTTTTAGAAATATTACATATTATAATTCCTAATCGAGGTTTTGAATTTTCAGATTTATTCGGAAATATTATGGGGGTATTGATAGTCTATTTTTTTTATCGAATATATAATTATTTTTACAACTCAAGAAATGAAAATAAAAAATTTTAATAAAATATTAATTTTAATATTTTTTTTACTAACTGCATGCTCATCGATCCCAAAAAATGCTTCGAATAGTTGTTCGATTTTTGATGAAAGGTATTTTTGGTATAAATATGCAAAAAAAACAGAGCAAAAATGGGGGACTCCTATTTATATTCAATTGGCAATTATTAAAATGGAGTCAGATTTTGATTGGCTAGCTAAACCACCACGACAAAAAATTTTTAAGGTAATTCCATTCAAACGACCATCAAGTTCTTTTGGTTATTCACAGGCTGTAAAGGGAACCTGGGAACAGTATAAAAAAGAAACAGGAAATAAATTAGCAACCAGGATAAGATTTAAAGATAGTGTAGATTTTATTGGCTGGTATACTAATAAAACAGAAACTATTTTAAAAATTTCTAAACAAGATGCATTTAAACAATACATCGCTTATCATGAGGGTTGGGGAAATTTTAAACATTATAAAAAAAATAAAAAAGTAATCAATTTAGCTAAAAAAGTAGAAAAACAATCCTTTACTTATAAAAAACAATTATCTAAATGTAAGAGTTCACTCAATAAGAATAAATACATCATTTTTTAAATAGTTCTTTTTTAAGCTCCAAATCTACAGCATCAATCCTTTTAGTGTTTTTAGCTAATGCTAAATACATTGATGGCGTAACATATAAAGTAAAGAAAGTTGAAATAATCATTCCTCCTAAAATCGTAGAACCTACAGCTAATCTAGAACCTTCACCAGCACCAGGACCTATATTTCCTATTACTAGAGGCATCATAGCTATCATTGTGCTGAGTGATGTCATTATAATAGGTCTAAATCTAACAGCGCAGGCTTCTTTAACAGCAGCTTCTATATTCTTTCCAGTAGTTCTAATTTGATTTGCATAATCTACAATTAAAATACTGTTTTTTGTTGAAATACCTATCAAGATAATCAGTGCTATTTGAGAAAAAATATTTACTGAGCTATTGAGAAATAAAATAAATACTAATCCCCCAAAAATTGCCAATGGTACTGTTAAAATAATTATAAATGGGTGAATAAAAGAGTTAAACGTTGCAGCCATTACCAAATATGCAGTTAGTAAAGCTAAGGCAAAAATTATAAATAATTCATTACTTGTTTCTTTGATTTCTTCAGACTTCCCTTTCCAAGTAATTTGATTTTCTGGGGCTAAATTAGCCATTACTTCTTCAAAATATTTTATAGCTTCAGTCAAAGTATATCCTTCATTAATATTTGCAGATATTGTCACTGCTGTCTGTCTGTTATACCTTGCAAGCTCTTTAGCTGAACCCTCTTCTTCAAAACTAACTAGATTTGCTAGAGAAATTAGTTTTCTATTCGTTTCTGAACGAACAAATATTTTTGAAACACCTTCTTTGTTTCTTCTATCAGATAAATATTGTTGAACAATTATAGGATATTCTTTACCTAATTTGTTAAAAGTTGTAATTTTTTTTCCTCCATAAAGTGTTTCAAGGGTTTCACCAATTGATTTTGTAGAAACGCCTAAGTCTTTAGCTTTATTTTTATTAATTATCAATTTTACTTCTGGTTTATTTCTATTGTAATCAGACTCAATTCTTGAAAGATTTTTATTAGATCTTATTTCTCTAATTATTTTTTTTTGTATTTCCTCAAGTTCTTCGTAAGTACTTCCATAAATAACCATTTGTACAGGTTTATTGTAATTAGATACCCTTATTGATTGCGGAGAAATAGGGAAGGCTACTGCTTGAGGTAAAGTTACTATTTTTCCTATTGCTTCTCTTAAAACAACTTCTTGTCCTTTTTTTCGATTTTTCCAGTCATCTAATAAAGCAATTATAATAAAACTATTATATGAATTAGCTGAATTTCCAAACCCAGGAACCCTCATTATAAATCTTGAATATGGACTATCTTCAGCTTGAAGTAGTGGAAGAAGTCTGGCTTCTACTTTCTGAGCTTGTTCTTGAGTATATTCAAAAGAAGTTCCTTCATCTGTGAATCCAATAATTAAGTAGGCTCCACGATCTTCCATGGGCAATAATTCTTTTTTTGAAAAGTTAAATAATAATACCGATGCGAAAACTATTAAGATTATAAAAAATCCTACAGCTTTTGTCTTATTTACAATTCCATCTAAAGTCTCTTTGTAAAAGTTTGCAAAGCTCAAGAAAAACTTTTCAAACTTTTGAATAAAAAGTTTTTTTGATGTTTTTTTATATAAGAATTTACTAGCAAGCATGGGGGACAATGTTAGCGCAACAAAAGAAGATATGATTATTGAAAAAGATAAGGCTATAGCTGTTTCTCTAAATAAAGTTCCAGAAATTCCTTCAATAAAAATTAATGGAAGAAAAACTGCAACTAAAATTAGTGTAGTAGCTATAATCGCAAAAGAAATTTGTTTAGATCCCTTATAAGCAGCAACCAATGGAGTCTCTCCATTTTCTATTCTTCTATAAATTGCATCTGTCATAATAACAGAGTCGTCTGTTATTATTCCTATTGCTAAAATAAAACTTAGAAGAACGAAAATATTTATTGATAACCCAAATATGTATAAACCCAAAAAAGAGGCCACAAGGCTTACAGGGAGCGCTATAGCGGGTACTATTACAGCCTTTAAATTACCCAGAAATAGATAAATTATTAAAACGACCAAAATAAAAGCTATCAACAAAGTTTTATACACCTCTTCAATGGCAGCCTCTACATAGTTTGCTCTATTAAATGAAACTCTTAAATCCAACTCTTCTGGTAAAGATTTTTTAACCTGAATAATTTTTTTCTTAATATCATTTGAAAGCTCAACTGTTGAGGCGCCACTTCTAGCATAAATACCAATTCCAACAGTTTTTAAATTAATCTGATCTTTAGTTTGAGCTTTAAAAAGAGTTTTTTCTGAAACAGGACCAAATTCTATGTTAGCAACATCAGATAATAAAATTACTTTGTTACCAGTTTTTTTTATTGGTAGTTGTTTGATTGAATTAATATCAGTGTATGATTTATCTAAATTAAGTGTTAAATCAATATTGTCTGCCTCAAGTGTACCAGCTGGAAGACTTATATTTTCTCCACGCATTGCAGTTTCAACTTCTTTAATCGTTAAATTGTTAGCTGCAAGTCTAATAGGATCTATCCACACTCTAATACTCAACTCCCTTAATCCACCAACTCTTATTCTTCCAACATTTTTTACACTTGAGAATTGGTCAACTAAATATCTTTCAGCATAGTCTCCTAACTCAAGATCGCTCCAAGTTGATGATGATAGAGATAACCACATAGTTGTAGTAAAACCAGCTGCTCTTTTAAGTATTTGTGGAGGATCAGATTCAGATGGCAAGTTATCAACCACTCTAGCAACTCTTTCTCTGATGTCATTAGCAGCATTATCCAAGTCTATACTCGTATCAAATTCTACATTTATTGTGCTTCTTCCATTTTCAGATTTAGAATCAATATTTTTTATTCCCTCAGCACCACCAATAACATCCTCAACAACCTGTGTTACTTCTTGATCTACTATCGAAGCTGCAGCAGACTTATAATCTACTTGAATTTGTACGACAGGTGGCTGTATGCCATTTGGTAGCTCTCTAACTGGTAATTTCCAAAAAACAAACAATCCAAAAACAATTAAAATTAGAGACATGACCCAAGATACTGTCGGTCTTTTAATACTTAATTCGGTAATAAACATTTATTTTTTGATAGGTTTTATTTTTCCACGTGGTCTAACTTTTTTTAAGCCTTCAGCCACAATGATATCGCCTTCAATTAGGCCCGAGGTTATTTCTATACTTTTATCAGTTCTTATACCTGTTTTTACCTCAGTTTTATTAGCAATATTTTCTTCATTTATCTTATAAACATAAGACTTGTCTCCCTCAATCATTACGCTTGTGTCTGGAACACTTAAAGAGTTTCTCAAATTAAATTTAACCCCAACTTCTAATAATGATCCTGAAATTAACTCTAAGTCTTCGTTCCCTACTTTTATTCTAGATAATAAACTTCTTGTGTCAGCATTAATTCTACTTGAAACAAAGTCCACTTCACCTACAAATATTTTATCTTTATAGCTAGTTAATTTAACTTCTACTGGCAGTCCCTTTTTTATAGATGTAGAATAATTTTCAGGAATTTTGATATCAGAATAAACAATGGAGTTATCATCAAGTGTAATTATGACTATATTATTTGACACAAGGATATCTTCAGTCAGACCTGTATATCCCAACACACCATTAAATGGAGCTATTATATTCCCACTTTTCAGTTTTATTATTATTTCTCCTTTTTTAACAAAATTTTTTAATTTTAAGTCCCCTAAGAGGTCATCTTTTTTTATCTTAAAAGTTTTAGATTTTTTTGAGATTGCTGTTCCAAAGGTTTCTATTTTTTCTGAAAATTCTTTTTTGATTACCTCTGTCACAATTATCCCTGGGGGCGGTCTTTTGCTAAATTTTTTTT